>NZ_JACJFK010000100.1:0-797 GCF_014164535.1 Pseudoalteromonas sp. SG41-2
AATAGAATTTACTTTGGTGAAGTTGCAATAGACAAAAAAGGTTACAAATTAGCTAAATCTCTCCCTTATTTTACTTTATCGACAGGTGAGGTATTTAAGAAAATAAAACCATATTTAATAGTCGGTATGGGTGAATCAGGTGAAATCAAAGTTTGGATTTCAAATACACCATCTGCTGGGTTTACAGGCCATGTATTACACGAACTAGGCTCAGGGCAAGCTCAATGGCGTGAGAATAAGTAGTAAAGCCACGACCCTAAGCTTATGTTCTATAAAGTATTCGCAGAGGTAGCCCGTAGCTCATGACCCAGAAGAAGACGCTGAATTCACCACTAAAAACCAACAACGTGAGCTTTTTTACAATCAACCAGAACAAGCTGAAGAAAGTGAGCAATGGCAGTCACAACTAATAAATGGATATAGATTATGGACAACCTCATAAAATTACTCATCACACTCACTTTTACATTATTTGTAATGGGTTGCTCGTCAACAGGAACAATTGATTACATGGTTGCAGGTGTCGGCACCGAAAATGGCAATGCAATTTGGGGGCGCTCTGTAGTATTTGATGATGAGTGGGGAATACCGTCAGGGGCAATTGGGTGCTGCTATGGTGAAACAAGAGCGACGGTAAGTGTTTACGATCAAAAATTCCCAGAAAAAGTAGCTGTTGAATGGTTAGATAAGTCAGAAAATAGAATTTACTTTGGTGAAGTTGCAATAGACAAAAAAGGTTACAAATTAGCTAAATCTCTCCCTTATTTTACTTTATCGACAGGTGAGGTATTTAAGAA
>NZ_JACJFK010000101.1:0-755 GCF_014164535.1 Pseudoalteromonas sp. SG41-2
CCAGCAACGTGCCAATAAACCTAGACAGCATTTATGCTGCCTAGGTTTGAATTCCTTTTCTGATTGTTAAAGAGCAATAACTTTTAAACACCCGCAATAATTTGCATTGCAAGGGTTTTCATCAGTCGTTTCCAATACGGTGTGTTGTCTGGTTTGTTTAGGCTTTCATCTATTGGCCACTTTTCCCAGGGTTTGGTGATTTCTTTATTTGCCCAGCGTTTAGGATTGGTGATAGCGCCGTCAAAGTTAAAGCGGTAAATATCATCATCAAGCTGTTCTTCTATTTGCTTCATCTGCTTGTAGCTCATTAAACGCCAGTACTTTTCAGGGCGGTTATTTTGCTTATCAAACTCATGTGTTACCGGGTCTAAATGACGAAATGGCTCGATTTCTGGTGAATCAACGAGCCGTTTACTTAAGTCCATAAAGCGCACTACGCGCTCCCATGTATACTTACAGTAGTTTGGGTTTTGTGGGTTGTCTTTAACCCGTATTTCACTAAATGCACCATGGTGGTTTTCATAATCTTTATGGGCAATATACATAGCATGGGTCACACCATGGCCCTGTGAATGGTTCGCTTTAGCGTAAAATGCCTCGATATCTGAGAACGGAAAAGTCGAATGGCCATGCTCATTTTTTTCGGCATTATCAACCGACCACGTAAAGTTCACTGTTTGGTTTTGACGGTCAAAATATACTTCACGTTTAGGTAGAATATAACGCGCTAATATAGGGCTGAAGTTTAAGAAAAA
>NZ_JACJFK010000102.1:0-747 GCF_014164535.1 Pseudoalteromonas sp. SG41-2
TAGGCTAATTCATGGTTCAATTAAGTTGAACTTAAAAGGAGAATCGATACGAAAACAGTTAAATAAATTGACTGATGATGATCAGTTAAGCTAATTTAAAAACGGCTCTACAAAATGATAAATCAGGTGATCAAAGCTGATGAGAATCGGTGATCAAAGTCATGAGAATACGCAAAGTGCATGGAACAGGCTGATTTAGCTTATATTGATAAGTCAAATCATGATGATTTAGGCATAAGCCCTGATTGCTTTGATAATAAAACTGCTGGAAAGCCAAGTAACGTTCCTTCTAACAGTATTCTTGAGTCTGCAATTTTAGAGGCTGTTGTAAGTATCCTTGACAGCTCTACAAATTAGCTCCAAAAATTTAGATACAAAACTAAAAAGCGTTACTCTATGACTAATACCAATCAGCCAAATTATGTGATCTAATTAGCGCACCGATACTTATTTACTTTTACTAAATTGAACTTAGAAGAATCCAAGCAACTTCTAACTACCTTAACAATCGCGTTGCTGCTTGAACAACAAACCGATTAAGGGCCGCCCGGCTATATTAACCTCACTACAACTCGACACACTGTCAGATTATGTAAAACAGTCAGCAAGTTCTTCAGAAGGCGGCAGACTAATGGGGGAAGATATTGCTCAGTATATTTATGACCAGTTCAACATAAGATATCACACCGATCATATTTACAAACTGCTCAAGAAGCGTGGGTTTAGCTGGATCACAAGCCGTTCTAA
>NZ_JACJFK010000103.1:0-736 GCF_014164535.1 Pseudoalteromonas sp. SG41-2
ATCGAGGCTCGTTAGGCTTTAGTTTGGGAAGAGGCATGCCTGTTACAAGTTTAATCCCTAAAAAATACCCTAAACATGGTAAAAGGGATTGCCAATACATAGTCGCGTTTGCTGATAGTTACGATCAAGCCTGTAATTTATGGACGTTATTAAATGAATATATGGATAAAAATAAACCTATCCCTTACGCAATGTTACCTTCAGTTCAATATTATTTAGATAAAGGGTGCAGCACAGTTTGGAAGGGCGATAAAATTGGCCCCTATATGGATAATTACCCCCTCGATCCCGAGATAAAAAATAACTATAAATATGTATTTCATACGGATATTGATGACGAAAAAGAATACCCGAGGGATGAAGTTAATTATGTTATTGCCCCCTTTAGTGATGACCCAGTATTGCTAGAGAAAAACATAAAACGCGCGTACGAGCTCAATATTTTACTTTTGTGATTAAAGTTATTTAAAAATAGATTTACAGGCCACAGGCCAAATGCTCTTTAACAATCAGAAAAGGAATTCAAACCTAGGTGGTATATGCTGCCTAGGTTTATTAAAGCAAAGGAACCTGATGCAAAAGAATAATTACTTTGGTGTTGGAATCATGCAAAAGAAAACGAAGTTTAATCGTTTTTTTGAAGCGCACCGAATAATAAATGAAGGAAGCGAATTTAGAGGATTATGTTTTTTCCGACGTTGGCTAAATCAAGATAGGCGCATTTACGCGAATAAAA
>NZ_JACJFK010000104.1:0-710 GCF_014164535.1 Pseudoalteromonas sp. SG41-2
CGTTTTTTTAGGCATGATATCAACGGCTAGGTAGTCATTATTTTGCATTACTTTCCTTATGCAATTGCTAATTCAAGTGAGGCATTTTCAATTGGCTTTTCAAACGCATCAAAATCTATCGGTAACGTTAGACTTTCGTTGTAAATAAGTGTTGATGTTATTTCAACATCAAACACACTAATGTTCGGTGATTCAATTTCAAACTCATAGGTGGCTGCATTTAAGCTCAGGCTATTTTCATCAAATTCAGATAAATACTCTTTAGTGCCTTCAACCCAAGTCGCTTTTTTATAAACATTCAACGTTGTTGGATGCCGCCATGAGTATTTTACATCTAAAAGCAACTCAGATTTACCCACTATAAACATTGGTAATTCAACTTTTACTGTATAATATGATGTGGATTGAAAGAAGCTGGGTTCATTAATAGTCACTTTAGGCGAAAACAATACGCTTTGGATATATTTAAAATATTGGTTTGGATCTGAGAAAGTGGGGTCATTGTGTCGCCATGTGACGATAAACCTAGGCAGCATATACCGCCTAGGTTTGAATTCCTTTTCAGATTTTTAAAGAGCAATCGCGTTTAAACACCCGCAATAATTTGCATTGCAAGGGTTTTCATCAGGCGTTTCCAGTATGGGGTGTTGTCTGGTTGGTTTAGGCTTTCATCTATTGGCCACTTTTCCCATGGTTTGGTGATTTCTTTA
>NZ_JACJFK010000105.1:0-699 GCF_014164535.1 Pseudoalteromonas sp. SG41-2
CTGATTGGTTATGTGTGCGCGTAATTGTTTCTTAACCCACTGATACGGCACACTGTAATAATGTTTCTCTATTTCAACATGATAATCAATGTGTACTCGCACCGTTTTGATTTGTGTATAGTGATAGGGCTTTTCAGGCAATGGCTTTAATGCGCTTTTATCCAGCATATCAAAAAGCTGTTTACGTGATTGTTGATATTGCTTCATCACCTTATTGTTCATTACATCAAGTAGCTTTGCTATTTCTTGATTTAGGTGCGCTAAGCTGTAGAAGGTTTGGTTACGCAGACGTGCCATGATCCAACGCTCAACAATTTGTACACCGACTTCAGCCTTTGATTTATCTTTGGGTTTATAAGGTCTAGCGGGTATGACAGCGACGTTATAATACTCGGCTAATTGATGATAAGTGGGGTTTAGATCAGGCTCGTAGCGACAGGGTTTACTAACAGCACTTTTTAAGTTGTCGGGAATAACAAGTTCAGGCACACCGCCTAAAAACGCAAAACAACGGGCATGACTCATCACCCAGTCTTCAAGTTGCTGGCTATACGTTGCCTCAGCATAGGTATAGTTTGATGCGCCGAGCACGGCAACAAATACTTGAGCAGTCCGTGTTTCCTGCGTTGTGGGGCACGTGATGGTCAGTGTGGGGCCACAATAATCCACAAACAGCTTTTCACCACCTTTATGATGCTG
>NZ_JACJFK010000106.1:0-686 GCF_014164535.1 Pseudoalteromonas sp. SG41-2
ATAAAGCTTTAATCGCAATAAAAGATAAAAAAAGGAAATATCTGTCTCTATTTATTCTTTTAGGTAACCACTACCGATTATTAATTTTGTATTATCTTTTGATGGGTAAAAACTGTGCCAGTCATAATTTTCGAATAAAACAACTTGTCTGTTTTTTTTATCAACATAAATATAGCGAACTTTGGGTTTACTTGAAATTTCTAAAGTGACAGCTAAGTTCTGCCAGTTATCTATAAAGTCCGCACTACATATAGGTAATTTATAAAGGCCATCGATTAAATTAAGCAGCTTATTGAAGTGACTACCTTCATGTTCAACTGATGGTGTTTTATCTATACTATAACTAATATCATAACGTTCACTTCGGTAATTATGTACTTCACAAGTACGTGCTCCAATATTAATCTTTTCCTTGCTAATAAACTCCCCTTTGGCCGTTAATATGTCACGCTCAAATAAAACTTTTGATTCCGTTTCAATCTGAAACTGTTTGAACGGTACTTTTAAACCAGTAACATAATTAAGCTCTATAAGTTTTATTGCCTCTATTGTTTTTTCACATGAAAAAGCCACTGATGAAATACTTATCATTAGTAATATCAATAATCTTACCAACATCTCATTGTATCCCCGCATTTTGGTGCAACGTCCCTTATATAAGACTTTTCAATTTCATTTATTGAATG
>NZ_JACJFK010000107.1:0-676 GCF_014164535.1 Pseudoalteromonas sp. SG41-2
CGTCATGACTAGGTGTATAGCCAAATTTAAAGTGAGTTTAAAAAGTAACAACACTTGGTTTTTTGAATAAAAAGATCAAGAAAACACAGCTGCCTGCTTGACCGGAACTTTCTAATGGGTGACCCTACTCTTTCTTGTGACCCTACTCTTTCTTGAATTGCCATGATAGCTCTATCGCGCACACCTATTGCACCGTAATGTTCGGTTTGCTGCATCAGTCAAAGGGTCAGGTCTTGCATCTTGCTTTTCACTTTAAAAGTCAAAAAGAAAGACCTGACCCTACTCTTTCTTGAATTGCCAAATGATTTTAATCCGCCACTAACTAAACGTGGTTTGCCAAATGGGTCAAAGTTACGCTGTGCAGTAACATAACCATTATGGTCGGTAAATATACGTGCGCTGCCTAGGCGGTCGCGGTGAGTATAACGGATTGTAGCACCTTCTCCCGTTGTTTGGCTTATTACTGCAATATCATCTATATAAGCCCGCCATGTGGTTTTTGTGCCGTTTATTTCTTCTTCATATAACTTATCACTGTAGAAAGTGGTTACACTTGTAATGGTCAACAAATTCTGTAGAGATTCTAAGCGGCATTTTTTAATTCATTATATTTCTGATGTGGCGTCATATAATTAAGCGTAGAATGCCTACGTTTGTAATTGTAAAACTGAATATA
>NZ_JACJFK010000108.1:0-662 GCF_014164535.1 Pseudoalteromonas sp. SG41-2
TTTGATGCGCCGAGCACGGCAACAAATACTTGAGCAGTCCGTGTTTCCTGCGTTGTGGGGCACGTGATGGTCAGTGTGGGGCCACAATAATCCACAAACAGCTTTTCACCACCTTTATGATGCTGACGCATCGACAACCGTTGTTTCCCCACCCATTCCCGATAGGCGCGGCAGAAGTGGCTATAGCTGTAATAAGGCTCACCGACTTTCTCACGCATTTCATCGAATACTAACTGCAACGTCAAATATTTGTGCTGCTTTAAATCCTTATTAATGGTGAGCCAGTCAGGTGTTGGGTATCTTTTTTGACGGGGTGAGAAGTCCCTGATTTTTGTATTAAGAAACGTACCGTGTTGTTTATCTTCAGGTAACGGCCATTGGTTTAACCCTAACTCATTGGCTTTTTTAACGTAATTAGCGACGGTCCCAGGGGAGATATTTAAGCTTCTAGCAATCTCTCGATGGGATAATTTTGCTGAATATTTCAGCCGTAAAATAGCATGTAGTTTACTCATAGATATAGGTCTTGTTGACATGATTGTTATCCTCATCAAATGATTTAGATAACGGTTTAACATACCTACAAAAATGATAAAACGTGAACTCGGTTACGAGTGGCATTAAGCTTTGATCGGCAAAATCATTAAGAACACAAAAGTGAT
>NZ_JACJFK010000109.1:0-650 GCF_014164535.1 Pseudoalteromonas sp. SG41-2
AAGTCAACGAAGAAAAACATAACTGCAGATACCATTAGCAAGAAGCTTAGAGCAGTAAATAAATTTGACCACCCTCCAAACCATGAAATAGCAAGTTGCTGCCCATCTCCGCGAACCCAGTGCCCCTCAAGCGTTGAGCCACTATTAGGCGACTTAAGCTCTGCTGCATATTCATCAGTGAAACGCTTACTTTTAAATGTGCGGGTTTTAAACCCGCAGCCATTGAGTGCTTCGGCTTTTCTTAGTCGCGTCTCATAACTGTCTTTATGCAAATAATCTCTAGACAGTTGCTCTCTGTAGGTTTGTCTATCATCAAAGTATTTGCTTCTGTTTTCGGCTCTCCTTTTATTTTCTGCAGCTTTTTCGGGGTTATTTTTTCTAAACTCTTCTAATCGCACCACTGCTTCTTCATCTAACGCCAGTTGTTTGATGGTTTTGTCTTTTGATCTGGTAGGGTCTCGATTTGGGTTTTCAGCGCACCACTGGTTAATCGCGTTAACACGGTTTTCTCTTTTTATTTTTTCTCGTTCTTCATGAGTTAAACCGTCTTTTTGTTCAGCAAAATAGCGCTCAAGATCCTCATCACTAATAAGGTTATCAATTAAGTCATCAAGTTCGCTTGATTTCTCTGAGCTTTTATCATTACTACT
>NZ_JACJFK010000010.1:0-121649 GCF_014164535.1 Pseudoalteromonas sp. SG41-2
ACAGAGCTATTGAATACAGGGCAATCTAGTTTTCCTAAAGCGTATTTACTCACGGGCTATGTTAATAGAGGCGAGCCAATCAGCAAGCTCACCCCGCTGTTTAACCGTGTGGTGGTGGCTGATAGCAATGAAGCCGCACCAATACTATTAAGTAGTGATGAAGGTGCGGTGTTAGAAACTGTTGATGACAAGCAGTTGACAACACGAAACCCGTTTCATGCCCATAAAACTACCCCGTTCATGCTTCGCATTGCTGCCTCTACGACCAATTTACACCGTACAATCAAGGACTATTGATGTCATTAATCTCAGTAAAAAACTCACTTCTAACGCCACTGTTAACTAAGTCATTTTCACGCCGTGCAGTAATAATGTTACTAAGTGTCGCTACATTGCTATTAACTGGCTGTGGTGATGAGCCTAATCCACCTGCTAAACAAGTTGTTGAAGAGCAACCCAGCCGATTTAGTAAAGATAAAATGGCGTATCGCCATACGTACCACCCTGAGTGGCCAAAAGAGGTACGTAATGAGGTGTATGGCGATAAAGAAACGTTTTCAACCCCGCGTATTTTATTTAAAGCCGACATAGAGTGGACGGGGCAAACTACATTATTTTCTGCGCGCATGGATCTCTCTGATAGGCGCCGGATTATTCCCGAAACTGCATTTGAAGATAAATGGATGGTTGGGCTACATAAACCTGAGCGCTCGCCAGATAACCGCTACATTGCTTTATCTATGGATACAACAGAGCACGGCTTTACCCGTGAGCTTTGGGATACTAAAACCCAACAGTTTATTTTTATGAGTAAAGGCTATGGCTACGCCCATTTTAATTGGACTAAAGACAGTGAAAATGTGATTTTTTACGCCAGTGGTAAGCATTATAACTACCATGTGCCCACTAAAACACTTACTGAGCGGCCAATTATTTACTCTAATGGCTTGTATTTATTGCCAGATGGCAAAACCTTTTTAGCACATAAAAAAAATGAGTATTGGTTACATGACTTTAATGGCGACGTGATAGAGAAGGTTGATTTAGGTTTTAACAATCACCTTTCTATGCGTAGTTTTAAGGTATCACCTTTTGGTGATTATATTTATTTTGTATCAGAAGGGCTTGGCTATCCAAAAAATTATTGGATTAATTTATCAGACCCCAGCAAGCGTATTATAAAGCCTGATAAAGCAGGGACGTTTTTTTTCTCAGATAAAAAAATAAAGTGTTAACTAGGAGGTTTAAAGATTCGACTGATTTAATGGGAAATGGTCAGACTTATTTAGATTATTTTTTTATGAATTCGATTTAAATACTCAGCAAACACGAGAAATACCGATTAAAGAAAGTAATATTTGGGGCTTGATGCGAGTATATATTTATGGCGTGTTTAATATCAAGGATGAACAATGACAGAGCAACTTTATACTGGGCAATCTAGTTTCCCTAAAGCGTATTTACTCACAGGTTATGTTAATAGAGGCGAGCCAATCAGTAAGTTAAGCCCGCTTTTTAACCGTGTGGTGGTGGCTGATAGCAATGAAGCCACGCCAATACTGTTAAGCAGTGATGAAGGCGCCGTGCTTGAGGCTGTTGATGGCAAGCAGTTAACAACACGAAACCCGTTTCATGCCCATAAAACCCGACCTATTATTGTGCCGCCGGTTGATGCGATAAGCTTGTTAGCGGCAAGCCAAGGTGATAAGTGGTTTGATACGTTTAAAACTCAACTAGAAAGCTATAAGGGTAAAACCAATACTCTTAGCTACAAAAAAATTGCAGTTGCAGATTTAAAGCGCCCTGATATTAATAGTAAAGATAAAACCTACAGCGATTGGTATAACGACCACATTATTAAGAGCAAGGTAACCCATATTTATGGTTATGTAATACCTAAAACACGTGCGCTGTTGCTCAGTGTAAATCGCTCTATTCCGTTGGCAGCCGGCGATGGTAATGTTGAAGTAGTAAAAGACGCTGAAAGGCCCATTGCAGGATTTTTTTAATATGGAGGATGAGCTTGCTGCTGATAGTAAAGTTTACACCGCTGTAATTAATAATAATGATCAAAAGCTGAGAACGCAAAAGTGGGACATGCAAAATAAATCAGTAATATCTGAGCTGAATAATCTATTAACGTTGAGCGATAGCGAATATCAAGCCAGATTAATGCAACAATGCTATGACGATGATAAAAAGCTTTACTATTGTCTTGACAGCCATTGTGCAAAAATAAATCGGAAAAACGATTGCTAGAACAGTTGAGAAGAGTGTGCGACTATCATTAATGGGTAAACCTAGTAGGAACAACAATGGTTTAATGTTATGCCGTAGTATAGTGGCTGGTTGTTGCTCTACTACAAAGTTTAAGTGAAAGTATAAACATATCTTAATTTACCAAGGAGGGAAAAATGCTTTTTTTGAAAAGATACACAACAGTCATTGTTGCCTTAAGTGCGCTACTATCGCAAAATTCGCTCGGGGCGGCTAGTATTAAAGCTTCGCCGCTGGTGCCAATCCAAGTTAACCAATTGAATAAAGTAATAATTACCAGCAGTGATTATGAATACGTTTACAAAGTTAATGCCAGTAACCCTAATTATGGCCAAGCGCAATTGATTTTTAGAAACAAACAACATGACTGGCAGCAGATTAGGTCAATATCTAGTGTTTTCGATGGTAATGCTTATGTAAATATAAAATTTACCGACATACCTAAAAGTGGTGATTTTGATTTATTACAAGATCTTAGAAATGGGGAAGATCCTACTTACATTTTAAAAGGTGTAGCCTATAAAGATCTTTACAATCCGTATTCGGATGTGCCCGTAATGCCGTCCATAATACTGGAGTGATGTTTTTAATTATCCTATTTAAGCGCTTATTATGAACGTTGACCCATGATAATGGACCAACGTTTTATTGTGTTATAAATTACCAGATCTAAAATTATTAATAGTTACATCATTAATAAGAGTTCGTTGGTATAAGCTACTTTTTGTTCCTTTACTTACAGAGTAATGCCCTAAAGTTGGTATATTAACAAATAATAGGATCACTGAGTTATCTTCTAAAACGGGAAGTTTGCTTATATCAATTGAGTGGCTATAAATTCCTAAACGCTCATGGAGTGTAAAAAATTTTTGCGTTGATAAATCCAAATCTGCTATATCTATTTTTATATAATCAATATTTGGTTCTATATTTAGCTGACTTTGTTTTTTTTCAGTCGCGAGGTTTATATGCTGATAACCGTTATAATATTGCTCGGCCAGCTCTTTAATTTTGCTCACCCCAATACCATTCGCATACATATTAGCCAAATTAATTCTTGCGGAATTATGCCCTGTATAAGCTGCTTTTTCATACAGTTGGGCTGCAGTTTTTAAATCTTTATCTACCCCTTTCCCTAAGTGATATAAAACGGCTAAATTAAACTGAGATACTTGATCTTCTAAATAAGCAGATTTTTCATACCAGTGAGCGGCTGCTTTATTATCGTTATAGTGAGAGTGATATATCCACCCTAAACTGCGATATGCACGAATATCAGCTAACTCGGCTGCTTTTTTATACCAGTAAATCGCTTTGGTAATATCTTTATCCAACAATGAGCCAAATTGGTGCAACCAACCTAAAAAATAAGCCGCGTCTACAGACCCCGATTCAGCGAGTTTTTTGGCTAGGGCAATCGCGCTAGGGATGTTCTTTTCTCTATTTGAATTAATTGTATCTAACTGTAGCTCTACCAGTTTAAATGTAGGTTTTTTGGCTTCGTGGCTAATTAGTTTTCTTAGCCATTTTTCGGCTTCAATAAGGTTTTTTTTAACTTTTTGACCCCTACGATAGTATTCCATTGTTTTTTCTTGTGCGCTAATATCGCCGTGTTCAGCTGCATACTTTGTCCACATAAATATATCTTTAGGGTCGTTACTTTGTGCTAGTTTTTGTTGAGAAAATTTAAGAATGGCATTTTCTTCATCTATACCGCCATGTTCAACTGCTTGCTGATACCAAAATAAGGCGCGTTTTTGTTGGTTATCATTTTCATACATATTTGCTAATGCGATTTGGGCCGAAGGGTCATCTGCTATTGCTTTTAGAATAAGCGCTTCCTCTAGTTTAGCTTTTTCAGTTGTCAACTTTGGCTTGGCAAACAAGTCAAGTAATGGTTGTTTGATTTGCTGTGCTTCCATTTTAGGTGGGACTTGAGCTCGAGCTTCATGTTCGCACTCGCCTAAGCTAAAACAAATGACTAATATCGATACTATAATACGTTTCATTTGCTATCCTTTTGTAAATGGTTTTTACTCAAAGCATTAGTGTTGTGTTCTTTTTCTTGTTCTACACGTACACATTTCCCTTGTGGGGTGACCTTAACAAAAGTCATGTCACTTGTTGAATAGGTAATTTTTGTATTAATAGATAACGATAACCTCCCAGTATAAACACAGTTATTAGTGTAAATAGCTTTATCTTCTATATAATCAACATCTTGGTATATAATAGTTCCCTCACTGATTTCTCCATCTTGCCAGTTACCTTTAATAATACGCCTCGTGCTGTTAATACCTATATGTAACTTACCTACTCCATGAGCCACGCCATCTTTCCAGTGCCCTTCAAATATATTCGTTTTTCCGTAGCCATTAGGTTTGCCTTTGATCCACATACCATCATAGATAATGCCATGATGTGAAGTTAGTAATATCCCCTGACCATTGAATAGACCGTGGTCAAAGTGACCAATATAAAAACGTTGATATTTATTTATAAATGACCCTTGTCCATGGGGGATATTGTTTTCAAGCTCCCCAATATAGTCGCCCAACACCTCACCGTAGCCATCGTCTATGATAACTCTAGATTTTGTATAACCATCACGTATATTATGTAATTTATAACCACGAAAGTATTGGCATGGGTATTCCTCTGAATTCTCTTGACAGACTCCTTCGCCATGCTTTGTATCGTTGTCCCAATCGCCATCATAAAAGTCACCATTTGCTAAGGTTAACTTGCCTTTACCCCACCTCATGTGGGATAGCCATTGGCCACTGTATTGATCACCATTTGCGTAGTTCATTACTCCATATCCATTGTAACGGGAGTATTCAAATTCTCCGTTATAGCTGTCTCCATTTTTGTTTTTATATGTGCCTTGACCAAATAGCCAGCCAGCACTGAATAGTCCACTGTAGATATTACCATTTTCATTTAATGTTCCTTGACCATTATAATAATCGACTCGCCACATGCCTTCGTAGCGAATGTTGCCTTTAGTTTGTGTACCTTTACCATGGCGCTTATCGGCTTTCCATTGTCCTTCATAATGAGTTTCGCCATTGGTTTGTGTGCCTTGACCGTGGCGCAGGCCCAATTGCCATTGCCCTTTATAAACGTCGTTACTATAATAGGTCTTGGTTAGCACGCCTTGACCGTGAAATAAATCATTTTTGAAGTTACCTTTATAGATGTTTTTTTTAATGTAAGGTACCCAACTAAAAGTACCCGTACCGTTACGTATGCCGTTGTCGTCTAACTCTCCCTCATAAGTAACTATTGCATTGTAGTAGTATTCACATGGAGTTGGTTTACGGTAGGTAAGGCAGAGGCCACGGCCATGTTTTTGTCCTTTGTTCCAGCTTCCATCAAAGCCGTTTCCGTCTTTATCAGTAAAACGTCCTTGACCGTGATGAAGGTAAGAAGAAAACTCTCCTTTATAGCGACTACCGTTTGTATAAATAACCTCGCCATTACCCTCAAATACACCCGCTTTCCAATTTCCTTTATAGTGAAGCGGTATCAGAGTATTGTTTTTTTCTTGATATTGCCAAAGGTGAGTGTAACGTTGATACATTTCCCCATAACCTTCTGCTTTTCCATCAACTTTTTCTCCAAAATAATAATTTTCATCGACTTTGCGGTCTCCGTAAATGTACCCTTTTGGTAAGTTTGAGAGTTTAGGTAAAAGGGAGGGCTTTTCTTGATTGTAGGCACTTGCTTTAAGTGGGCTTATTATTCTTAATTTGGTGGCGGAGGTTAAAATGTTTGTTGTTTTTTTTGTCGTTATATTATAAAAGGTTAACTGTTTATGCTCTTTGTCAGTGCCTATTAGTTGGCTATTAGCATGGTTAATATGCCACGGTGTAAAAAAGTTATTATCGAAGGTGCTGAGTATTTTTCCAGTTGTTATATTAAAGTAAAAAGACCTTTCTTTAGTGTGCAGTAGCCCATGTGTTTGTTCATTATTAAGATATAGTTCATTAAGTTTATCGTATCCATTTAGATATGGTTTGTTAAGTTTATCATACCCATCTAGATCAATTTTAAAGAGCCTTTTATCGTCCTTGTATTTACTCATATGAAACTTGTGAAAAGAGAGAGTTGAACCATCTTTTAAATAGACCGTATCACTATTTTCTTTTTTCTCTGTTACTGTTAGGTTGTTCAAGTCGACATATAAGTTTCGCGAGTGGTCGCCAAATTTAGACATGTAAACATTGAAGGTATTATCTTTCCAAATTATCAGTTGTGGTTGGCCTCTTACTGCTTCACCGATGATAAGGTGATCTCGAGTTAACAGATCATAAACAATGACTTCTTGGTACATAATTAGCGCTAAATAGCGGTTATTTGGTGAGCGAGAAAGGTATGTTATGTGCCCACCATTACCGCCAGGAGGGGTGTTGAATGAAAGTTCTTTCTCATCAAGCACCTGGCGAAGATCTGTTCCATCTATTTTGATGCTCCATATCGTTCTTTTTTCTTGCTGAGGTCCCTGCCACAAAAACTGGATACGCTCTTGATCAAATTGTGCAGCGTCGGTGATATCTTCTTTTAAAGCTATGGGTTGGGTTGCTTTAGATTCGTTTTTTTGTGTGTCAGGGTCAGGGTCAGTCTTTTCACAACCAAGCAAAGTGACAAAAATGAGGTATGTAATGATCTTAAAAGCAGTATGCTTTGGCATAAATAATCCTTTATAAAATGTTTCCGTGTCTTACATGACTATTGAAAATGCAAAAGTAATATCGTATTTTCGGTAAATATAATACACTATTCGGTTGTGTAAAAAAAAGGAACTTCTAATAAATTACGTTAAGGAATAACAGATGAAAAAAATATTTTTAAGTTTTGTATTACTGAGCCTTATCGCTTGGGCGAGCTATTTGTATTATAAAAAAAACAACAGTGGTTATTATGAGCGAGTTTTAGATGTAGAGATTATTCGAGGTGGTAAAAAAGTTACTCCTCGATTACAAGATTTTATGGATGATGAAAAAATAGCTAAAAGCTGCAGAACGCTTAGCCAAGGCATTGAACATAGTTATTTTTCTTTGATTAAATATGCGCTTGAAGGTGGGGTTGACCCTAATTGCAAAGAGAGTCGTGACAGCTTGCCTGTCTGTATGGAAACTCTTTTAAAAGATACCACTGACCTTACTTTAATGAACTACATGGCTAGTAATGGTTGTAACTACTCATATGAAAATGAAGTGGGTGAAAATGCTTTTCATATAATGTCTAGTTCTTTGAATTACAGAACATTGGCGTTATATATTGATAAGTTAGTAAGACTAGGCGTTGATATTAATCATCAGAATGTATTTGGCGACACACCCTTGATGTACTCTATCAATAATAGCGGGAACGCAAAACATACTGAGATATTTATAAAGTATGGTGCTGATTTAAATTATAAAAACATGGACCGCAGTACAGCATTAGGCATTGCTATTACAAATGATAATTCAAAAGTCATCGATCTTTTAAAATCTAAAGGCGCGCAGAGCTATATTAATGGTGAAGTTGTCAATAATGCCTTGCAATTAAAGATACAAAATAAGCGCGAGCAAGAGTTTTTAGAAAGGCAGAAAAAAAGGCAGGCTTCTTGGTCTAAATATATGGATTATTGGACAAATTTTATAAATGCTCACAACCTCGATTTAAGTTGTTCTTTTCGTTTAATGGGTGGGCCAAGGAATGGTCCTCAGGGGATAACGCTCAATGAACAAATGAATAATACGCTGAGTATGTCTACAGGAATGGATGCATTTGTTTTTGGAGGTTGCCCGGATTGGAAGTATTACCATTACCTCATTACTGGCAAGTCTGGGAGGATTTACTCTCAAGATAGTAATCTTATTTGGTATGAGCCAAATTCACCGATTGGTTCAGAAACATCTTCTTTTATAGTGTTACCATTTGATGATGAATTCCAAGGCTCCATCCAATGGTATGGCTCGCATAAAAAAGTAAATAACTTAAAAGTAGAAAAAGCGAGTTTAGAGCTTTTAAAAGAATATTCTCTTTATGTATATAAATAACACTTATTGAATGAGTGACAATTAGAGAGGCTGCTTTATGTCGGCTAGCCTTTTATTTCTAACATGACACTTCAAGTATCTGTGAGTAAAGCTGCAATTGATGCAATAAGTAAGTTGGCGTTGTTAATTGAGCATATCGGGATTGTATTATCGGCGAGTAGGTTGACATTAAAATAGAAAACTTATCTAAGCAGGATCGGCCATAAAGTAAAGTATATTATGGTTGCTTTAGGTTTGGTTTGAATTATATAACCTTAAAGTTGGTTTTATACGAAATTTATTTTCTTTTATTGTGGTTTTTCATTCCATTTAAAGGTGAGATTATGCTTGCATGCGCAGTTTTGAAGTGTTAAAAATAGGGCTCACTGAACACACACATTTAGTAAAGACGATGCAAAACACTCATTTAATTACATTAAAACTGAACCTCTTACTGCAAGCGCACGTGAGCGGGGATTAGTGTATTTGCATTAAGTAAACACAAAAAACCCCGCATATCGCGGGGTTTTTTTTATCTCGCATCCAGGGCAGCAGAGAATTAAGGGTAGATTATGCAAGAACAAGATAAAGTATGGATTTTCGACACCACTTTACGTGATGGTGAGCAAGCGCTTAAAGCGAGCCTGACTGAAGAAGATAAAATCCAGCTGGCGCATACTATTAGCCGCCTAAATGTGGATGTGATGGAAGTAGGTTTTCCGGTTTCGAGCCCTGCCGATTTTCGTTCAGTGCAACGTATAGCTACAGAAGTGAAAGGCCCTATTATTTGTGGTTTAGCACGCGCTGTTGCTAAAGATATTGAAGCCTGTGGCGAAGCACTTCGCACAGCACAACAAAGTCGAATTCATACTTTTATTGCTACCAGCCCTTTGCATTTAGAACACAAGCTACGTATGAGCTTAGATGATGCGACAGCCATGGCGGTTAAATCAATTAAGCTTGCCCGTAATTATACTGATGATGTGGAATTTTCATGCGAAGACGCAGGCCGTACACCGCATTGGGATTTATGCAAAATTGTTGAGCAGGCGATTAATGCCGGTGCATCAACCATCAACTTACCAGATACAGTTGGTTTTGTTACGCCAGACGAATACGCGGCGATGATCCGCCATTTAATGAATAACGTGCCAAATATTGATAAAGCGCGGTTAAGTGTACATTGTCATAATGATTTAGGTTTGGCTGTTGCCAATTCTGTTGCAGCGGTGCAAGCCGGTGCACGGCAAATCGAATGTACTATTAATGGTATTGGTGAGCGTGCGGGTAACTGTTCACTTGAAGAAGTGGCGATGATCATGAAGATGCGCCAAGACCACTTAAAAGTGTATACCGATATTCGCAGTGAAGAGATTTATCGCGCATCACGCCAAGTGGCGAAAATTTGTAATATGCCAGTGCAACCTAACAAAGCGATTGTTGGCGAGAATGCTTTTGCCCACAGTTCAGGTATTCATCAAGACGGTGTACTAAAAGCGCAAAATACCTATGAAATTATGTCGCCAGAAAGCGTCGGTGTGCCAAATAACCAATTAAATATGACCTCTCGTTCAGGACGCCATGTTATTGAGCACCGCCTTGAAGAATTGGGCTATCAAAAATCTGATTACGATATGGATAGCCTGTATGAAAGCTTCTTAACCCTTGCAGATCAAAAAGGCACAGTGTACGACTACGATCTAGAAGCGATGATTTATTTTAACCAAATCAGTGATAAAGACGACAAATACCAATTAGAGTTTGTTAACTCAACGTCTAACTCGCAATCAGTAGCAAGCTCAACGATTGGGATGACGATTAATGGTGAGTCTAAACAAGAAGCGGCTACCGGCAATGGCCCTGTAGAGGCGTCATTCTTAGCGATTGAACGTTTAACGGGTATGGCTGTTGAAATGATTGAATTTAATCTAGAGGCGACCGGTGAAGGCGCCAGTTCATTAGGTGAAGTAAATATAATAGCTAAATACGATGGCCGCCCTTATCACGGCGCGGGCATTGCCGCGGATGTGGTTGAGGCGTCAGTACGCGCCATGATCCGCGTTTATAACTTAATTTATCGTGCACAAAAAGTGTCTGATTTAAAACAACAAAGGAAAGCAGGATGAGTCAATCAAATTATAGCGTTGCAGTATTAGCAGGCGACGGTATCGGCCCAGAAGTAATGGCAGCAGCAGAGCAGGTATTGGATGCTGTGAGCAGTAAATTTGGTTTTACTTTAACTCGTCATCATCATGCCATTGGCGGCGCTGCGATTGATCAATTTGGTAAAGCGTTACCCGATCAAACCCTTGCAGCGTGTGAAAGTGCCGATGCAATTTTGTTTGGTTCAGTGGGCGGTCCAAAGTGGGAGCATCTTCCTGCCAATGAGCAACCAGAGCGCGCATCACTTTTGCCACTACGTAAACACTTTGGTTTGTTTTGTAACTTACGCCCAGCGCAACTATTACCAGCACTGAGCGCTGCATCGCCATTACGTGCCGATATAAGCGAAAAAGGCTTTGATATCTTATGCGTGCGCGAGCTAACGGGCGGTATTTACTTTGGCGAAAAAGGCCGCAGTGGCGAAGGGGCTGAAGAAACCGCATTTGATACACAAACTTATTCACGCAAAGAAATTGAACGCATTGCACGTTTTGCCTTTGAAGCAGCAAAATTACGTAATAACCATGTAACGTCGGTTGATAAAGCCAACGTATTAGCATCAAGTGTATTATGGCGCGAAGTAGTAACCGAAGTAAGCAAAGACTTCCCAGAAGTAAGCCTTGATTATATTTACGTTGATAACGCGGCAATGCAACTGGTTAAACAACCTAGCCAGTTTGATGTGTTACTGTGTGATAACTTATTTGGTGACATATTGTCAGATGAATGCGCGATGATCACCGGATCTATGGGCTTATTGCCATCGGCAAGTTTAAATCAGTCAGGCTTTGGTATGTATGAACCTGCTGGTGGTTCGGCACCTGATATTGCTGGCACAGGGGTTGCAAACCCAATCGCACAAATTTTAAGTGCCGCGTTAATGCTACGTTATTCACTAGGCCAAGATGAAGCGGCGCGCAGCATTGAAAAAGCAGTAGCCGAAGCGGTCGAAGCAGGCGTAGGTACACCGGATATTTACCCAAATGCAGGTTATACAACGCAAGACGTTGCCGCAGCAATTGTCGCTCGTATATAAAACAGCACGTATTTAAACAATTATTCACTCGCTGCACCGTCACGCGGCGAGTCAAACAAATTAGGGGATCAGCAAGTGGCCCAAACGTTATACGATAAAATCTGGCAAGCACATGTAGTTGCTAGTATTAATGAGCAAACCGATTTACTTTATATTGACCGTCATTTAGTACACGAAGTGACATCGCCGCAAGCTTTTGCTGGCCTGCGAGAGAAAAACCGTAAAGTGCGTTGTCCTGAAAAAACCATCGCAACGATGGATCATAATGTATCGACCAAAAGCCGCTCATTAGATGCCGCCAGTGAAGTATCAAAAAACCAATTGATGGCGCTTGATGCCAACTGCAAAGAGTTTGGTATTGTACTTTACGATTTAAACTCAATTAACCAAGGCATAGTGCATGTAATGGGGCCTGAGCAAGGTATTACTTTACCTGGCACTACCATTGTTTGTGGTGATAGCCATACCTCTACTCACGGTGCATTTGGTGCGCTGGCCCATGGTATTGGTACGTCTGAGGTTGAGCACGTACTCGCGACGCAAACACTACAACAGAAAAAAGCCAAGTCATTAAAAATTCAAATTAATGGTGTACTACGTCCAACGGTTACAGCCAAAGATTTGATCATGGCGGTGATTGGTAAGCTAGGTACCGCTGGTGGTACAGGGTATGTGGCAGAGTTTTGTGGTGAAGGCATTGCAGCACTGTCAATGGAAGCGCGTATGACATTGTGTAACATGAGTATTGAAATGGGCGCTAAAGCGGGTTTAATCGCTTCAGACCAAATCACTTATGATTACTTAAAAGGCCGCCCATTTGCTCCACAAGGCGATGATTTTGAAGCTGCAGTTGCCTACTGGGAAACTTTAAAAACTGACGAAGGTGCGCAGTTTGATTTAGAAGTTGAACTAGAAGCGAGTAGCATTCAGCCGCAAATTACTTGGGGCACTAGCCCTGAGCAAGTTATTGGTGTTGATGAATGCATTCCAGATCCAGATCAAGAGCCAGATTTAATTAAAGCTGATGCGATTCGCAGCGCGCTTAAATACATGGGTTTAACAGCCGGTGATAAGTTATCGTCAGCGAGCGTAGATACGGTATTTATTGGTTCATGTACCAATAGCCGAATTGAAGATTTACGCGCCGCCGCACAGATTGTTGAAGGTAAAAAAGTGGCTGCTGGTGTTGAGGCGTTAATTGTACCGGGATCTGGTCTTGTTAAAAAACAGGCTGAAGATGAAGGCCTAGCTGATATTTTCAAAGCTGCTGGTTTTGAGTGGCGTGAACCGGGTTGCTCAATGTGCTTAGCGATGAACGATGACCGCTTAGGTGCAGGCAAGCGCTGTGCATCCACCTCAAACCGTAACTTTGAAGGTCGCCAAGGCCGTGGTGGTCGTACACACTTAGTAAGCCCTGCAATGGCCGCTGCGGCAGCTATTCATGGTCGCTTTGTTGATATTAGAGGAGAAGCCTAATGAGCATTTTTTTTAGTGGCTTAATGGCCCCACTTGATAAAAACAACGTCGATACCGACCAAATCATTCCAAAGCAGTTTTTAACCTCAACCAGCCGTGATGGTTTTGATGCGGCGTTGTTTTATGATTGGCGCTATTTAGATAACGACGAGCCAAACCCTGAGTTTATTTTAAATCGGCCATGTTACCAAGGCGCGCAAATATTACTAACTCGCGATAACTTTGGCTGCGGCTCATCACGTGAACATGCACCATGGGCGCTTAAGCAATATGGTTTTGAAGTGATTTTAGCGGAAAGCTTTGCTGATATTTTCTTTAATAACTGTGGCAATAACCAGATGCTAGCTATTGCACTACCAGCGCAAACATTGGAAGACTTGTTTGTACTGAGCGAGCAACACGACGATATTCATATCGACATCGATCTTGAAAATCAGGTACTTATCAGTAACAAGTTTGCACCAATTTGCTTTGATATTCGCAAAGACGTAAAAGAGCGTTTATTAAGTGGCTTAGATTTTATCGGCGTCACCGAAACCCTCAACCCACAAATTGACGCCTTTGAGGCAAAGCTTAACGCTGAGCGCCCTTGGCAGTAAAGGTTTAAAAGTTATTAAACAATGAAACGCGGCTCAGGCCGCGTTTTTTATTGCTGCGGTTAGAAATAGTTGTTAACTTCGGAACATTATTGGCAATTAAACATTGAAAGAACTATTTATGCGAACGCTTTCTCCAAAATATATAGGCATTATTTTAGGTGTGCTTTACGGCATATCTATACGGGTATTTCTAGAGTTTAGTGATGCGTTTAACTTCGGCAGTTTAGTCACTATTTCTTTTATGTTTTTAGTCCCCATTGCGATTGGCTATATTCGTATTTATTTTGAATGCAAGCTCAATAAATCAATGTCTTATAAGCACATGGCAGTTAAGGCTTGGCAGCCTATTTTTGTATTTTTACTGGTCAGTATAGTCACTCTTTTAGAGGGGAGTATCTGTGTCGCCATGGCGCTACCTGCATTTATGTTATTTGCAAGTATAGGAGGAGTCCTAGCTGGATTTGTACATCGTAAATTAGAAAAAGAAAGTAAAAAAGTCGTCATGTCAGTGGCATTAATACCTTTGATTTTATCACCGCTAGAGGTGAATTTTTTTAAAGCTATCGCAAACATATGAAGTTAAAAACTCAATTGTTATCAATGCACCAATAGACGTTGTTTGGCGGCAATTAGCGAATGTGAGTTACATTGCCGAAGGAGAGTTCCCAATGTCATTTTCGCAATTAATAGGTATTCCTCGCCCTTTGCAGGCGGATATGAATGCACAAGGTGTTGGAGCAGTGAGAACTAGTAAATGGCAAAATGGTGTTGTATTTAAAGAGGTTATAACGGATTGGCAGCCAAATAAACAAATGCTCTACCAGTTTGATATCGACCCTGATTTGATTCCAGACAACGCACTAGATAAACATGTAAAGCTAGGCGGGGAATATTTTTCACCTCTTTATGGTGGCTATTATTTAGCAGAAACCGCTAATGGACAAACCGTTTTAACGTTAAAAACCACTGTTGAAGATAATACCAACTTTACTATTTACTCTCGATTATGGGGTGAGGTTATTTTTCAAGACTTTCATAATTCACTATTAAAGTTGATGAAAAGCCGAGCTGAAAAAGCCGTTTAAGCTATTTTATGGTTGGCTTGCAAACTTTTTTAGCTTACTCACCGCTGGACCACCATTCACCGCGATTACTTCCTTTGTATTTATTAACAGGCTAAGCTGCAACTTTATACTTTTAGGAACATGCTATGAAATTATTAACTGCGGCAACTTTATTGCTGGCGTCTACGGCGGCGTTTGCTCGCCCTGCGCCTTTGGTATCTATCCCAACTCATGATGGCTTTTTTGATAATATTGCCGCCTATTGTGGTAAAGCTTTTGAGGGTAAAGTAACGGTTGATAATGCCACTGGTCCTAGCTCGTTTGCGGGTAAAAAATTAGTCATGCATGTTCGTAAATGCACTGATAGCGAGTTACAAGTACCGTTTCATGTAGGTGATGATGCATCACGTACGTGGATCATTACCAAAACCGGTAGTGGTTTGAGTTTAAAACACGATCATCGCCATCAAGATGGGACTGATGATGTATCGACTATGTACGGTGGTCATACGGTTGATGCTGGGTTTGCTAACGTGCAGTCGTTCCCTGCGGATCAGTATTCAAAAGAATTGTTTGTTAGCCAAGGTATTCCACAATCTATCGGTAATACATGGCAGATGTATATTTACCCTGAAAAGTTTACTTATCGTTTAATTCGCCAAGGCCGCGAGTTTCGCGTTGATTTTGATTTAACAAAACCAATTACACCACCGCCAGCGCCTTGGGGTTATAAAGACTAAAGATTAGTCTTTGCTGGGCTTTGTCTCACATTGTAGTAATACCGTTAAAGGTGGCTGATAGGCGCGGGGTTTGGTTGGGAAACGATCATACTCTTGTACACCATCAGTCACTTTTAGCATAAACGGATTACCACGGCATAAACGGTCAGCATGGCGCAATAAAAATACACTTTGATTTTTAAAGTGCTGATAGTCGTCAGATTGAATTTCTAGATGATAGTTATTTGCGTCTAATTTTGTTTGGTAATAATGGACTTTTTCATCAAAGTCATAGAGTTTTTCGGTTTCACCTTTTTCTGCTAATACCGCATTACTGCCTATTAATAGTGCCAGTGCACTGATAATTACTAGCCTATTTGCTGTTTTTCCTTTCATAAACCTTTAACTCCATTATTGTATTGAGCGCACTATTTAATTACAGTGATGCAACGAGTTATGCTGTAAGTCTAACACCCAAAAAGGGAAAATGTGATGTTCAAACAAATAAAACAACTATTTTCAGCTTTTGATGAGCAACCAGCTCAGCTGCAAGAGCATGATTTGAAAACGGCTGTAGCGGCATTATTGATTGAAGTCATGCGTGCTGATCGCGAGCAGCAAGACGATGAATTGAAAACGTTATCTCTGACTTTAAAAAAGTATTTTAATTTGAGTGATGAAGACGTTAGTGAGCTAATGCAAAGCGCAGGAAAAAGTTTGGATGACGCGATTGATTACTTTCAGTTTTCTAAACAAATTAATGATCAATGCAGCGCAGAGCAACGCATTGAAATTATAGAGCTGCTATGGCGCTTAGCGTATGCCGATGGTGAGTTAGATCCGCAAGAAGAGTATGTAATTCGCCGTGTTTCTAACTTGTTGTATGTCGCGCATGAGGATTTTATCGCTGCCAAGTTAGCAGCGACAAAGCTTTCTTAAGCGGTTTATTTATTTAATTTGCTGGCAACGCTGACGAGCTGCTGAGCAAGGCCTGCAATTCGTTCTGCTGTCACAGGGTCACTAATGCGGCCATTTTCATCAAGCAAAGTGTGAATTGCAGGTACGGCAAGTTGATCTGCCAATACCAAGCTGCCGATACCCGATAAAATATCGCGAACGTGATTTAGACCACGCAAGCCACCTAAGCCTCCCGGTGATGAGGCGTATAAAGCCGTTACCTTGTTACGAAATGCTGGAACTGCGCCTTGCTCAGTACGTGATGCCCAATCAATGGCATTTTTTAGTACCGCGGTAATTGAACCGTTATATTCAGGGCTCGCAAGTAAGATGCCATCTGCAGCGCGTAGTTTGTCTTTTAATAACTGAGCGCCTACTGGTGTGCCTTGCGCTTCAACGTCTTCGTCAAACATGGGTAAGTTTAGATCTGCCAGTTTAATTACTTCAACTTCTGCACCGCTTTCTAATGCAAAGCGGGCTGCTTCATTGATCAATTTTTGGTTAAAGCTGTCTTTACGTAAGCTGCCTGCTAAGGCAATAATTTTTGGTGCTGTCATGGTGGTCGCCTTCAATAACGTAGTTGGGTTTGCCTGTTAACTACTTTAGCAAATATTTACTTGCAGAAAAGCCAAATAAACGCAAAACTTATGTGCATATACGCACACTTAAGGTTAAGGGCAGGTATGGCGATTCAATTTGATGACTGGCAAGATGTAAAAGTAGCCTATGAAGTTGCGCGGTTAGGAACGTTAACAGCGGCGGCTGAAAAGCTCAACGTCCATCACAGTACGGTACTTAGGCGCATTAATAACCTAGAGCAAAGTTTAAATGCACGTTTATTTCATCGTCATGCCCGGGGTTATAAAGTAACTGAGATTGGCGCTAAACTCTTTACAGCAGCGCAGTCTATTAATAGTGAACTTGAACGCTTACACAATGATATTATTGCCGCAGATAGTACTTTGCGTGGTAGTTTATTGCTTACAACGGTCAGTGGTTTTATTGATGTACTGAGTGATGTGTGTGAACAATTTCAAAGTTTACATCCGCAAGTACAGCTGGAAGTGATACTTGATCAAAACCGGTTACGTCTTGATCACGGCCAAGCACATATAGCGGTACGCGCAGGTCCTCGTCCTGATGAAGGTGATTATATCGCCCAGCATTTGGCGCATTTGTCGTCAGGATTTTATGCATCAAAGCGTTATATTGATAAGCATGGCGTGCCAAAAAGTATTAAGCAATTGCCGTTGCATAATTTTGTTTCGGGGGTGGCCGGCTATAATGGCAAAGTGCCTTATTTTGTTTGGGTTGATGAAAATATACCAACTTCACAAGTGAAATTACGCGTGTCTGAAACCTCAGAGGCAACCCGTGCAATTGTTAAAGGCTTGGGAATTGGCGGGATGCAGCATGACGTGGCGGCGCAGTATGCTGATTTAGTACCAATACTAGCGGATGAACTGAGTTGGCCAACGGATTTATGGCTAGTAACCCATCACTTAGTGCACCGAACAGCTAAGGTACAGGCGTTCAGTCAGCTTTTAAAAGCGTATTTTAAGGAGCATAAGCTCGCGTAATTTAGCTGCGTTAATCTTTCTATCAGCAAAAACGTGGCTAAACAGTATTTAGCCACGTTTTGTTTAACGACTGAGAAAAATTAATTAACGTCCTTTTAAATTACGCATGTCTGCTTGTACGTTACGATAAAACCGACCTAAGCTTCTATCTTGGCTACGTAATTGCGCAAGGCTCTGAGTATTGCGTTGCTGCTCTTTTAACAGTTTTTGATAATTAGTGATACGCCGCTGCGTTAATAAGCCTTTTTGTAACGCAGCTAGCACCTGACAACCGGGTTCTAGCTGATGACTACAATCGGCAAATCGACACTGCTGCGCCAGTTCACTTATATCGTTAAAAGTAAGCTCTACACCTTGTTGACAGTCACTTAGTTGCAGCTCGCGTATGCCGGGAGTATCGAGTAACAGCGCTCCTACGTTAAGAACATGCAATGCTCGATGAGTCGTGGTGTGGCGACCTTTGCTGTCGTCCTCGCGAATTGCACCAGTGTCACTTAGCTGCTGTTCACATAAGCTATTAACTAAGCTGGATTTACCTACACCCGAAGACCCAACAAAAGCTAATGTTTGACCTTTGCCGCACCATGGCATTAATTGCTCAACACTGCCACGCTCTAATGCATTAACAGACAGCACGGTTAAGTGATTATCAAGCGCTGTTAGTTGTGCTATATGTTGCTCTGGTGCTGCACATTGATCGCGTTTGGTCAGTACAACAACGGGTAAACACTCACTTTGATATGCTAACGCTAAGTAGCGTTCAAAGCGGCTTAGATTGAAATCTTGATTATGCGAGCTGACAATAAACAAAGTATCAATATTAGCGCCAATAAGCTGTTCACTTAATTTACTTCCCGCACTTTTGCGACTGAGCAATGTTAAGCGCTCAAGCAATCGGGTAAACAGCCAGTGTTCGTTGTGTTGCGTAAGTAATATCCAGTCACCCACAGTTAAGGGGGGATGATCTGAATTTACCAATACCTTGTGGCAACCCTGCTCACTCTGTACAACAAAGTGGTCGCGATGGTAGGTAATGATCCGTGCAATCAGTGTGTGCTCTAAATCATTGAGCGTAAGTTGTTGTTGGAAAAATGCGCGCCAACCCAGTTGGCTTAAACTTAAATTAGTATTCATATAACCCCATTACTGCAAAGAGTAAAAATAACAAAGGGGTTTGCTGTTAAATTTTAGCTATCAACAGCGCCCCGGCTAATGGCCGGGCAAAACTTAATATTAAAAAATAAAATTAAGCACTTACTTGCCCAGCAAGGGGGTTTAATACAATCATCAAATATCTCCTGTTTAGATGTTTATTGTGGTTTTACACCAGTTGGCACTATAGCCAAGTTTGGGTGAATAAAATACACATTAAATAGATTTTTTTACTGTAATACCAAGACGTTTGGCTAATCGCACTAAGTTAGCGCGATCAACTTTTAATGTTCGTGCTGCACTGGCCCAGTTGTAATTATGTTGTTCTAGCTGTTGGCTGATTAAATGCTGAGTAAATGTATCCGTTGCTTGTTTGAGCGAGAAATTTTGTTTATTTATGTTATTGTTATCGGCAGTTGTTAATGCGACAGGCGTTGGGTTATTTGTACTTAGGTTAAGTTCACAATGAGCAGGTTCAATAGTAATTATTGCTTGCTGCCACTGGCTTTGTTTGGCTTTTAATGCTGCACGGCTGATCACATGCTCAAGTTCTCGCACATTTCCCGGCCAGTCATATTGAGTGAGTAGTAGTTGCGTTTCGACGCTGAGTTTGAGTTGTTTGATAGCTAGCTTACGGGCTGTTCTTTCAACAAAGTAACCTGCAAGTAAAATTACATCGTTTTCGCGTTGTTTAAGTGGCGCAACGTTGAGCGGGTAAACACTTAACCGATGATATAAATCGGCTCGAAAACGCCCTTGAGCGACTTCGTTTTTTAAATGCCTGTTTGTAGCCGCAATAACCCTTACATCGACGTATTTTACTTCATCTTCGCCAACCGTTTGGATTTCACCACTTTGTAAGACGCGCAATAGTTTACTTTGCATGGCAAGTGGCAGTTCACCAATTTCATCTAAAAATAAGGTGCCACCATCAGCCAGCTGAAACTTGCCTTGACGTGCATTATGGGCGCCAGTAAATGCGCCTTTGGCGTGGCCAAAAAATTCACTTTCGGCGAGATTCTCTGGTAATGATGCACAATTTAAGTGAATTAACGGCATTTCGCTACGCTTTGAATGAAGATGGATATTGCGTGCTACTAGCTCTTTACCTACCCCGGTATCACCTTGGATCAAGACACTAAACTCAGAAGCCGCCACTAGTTTTATATCGCTTCGAAGGGCTTGCATGGCCGTGCTTTGGCCGATGATCTCTGCACCATCGCGGGTAAGCGCTTCGCGGTTTAGCTCTTGCACTAAAGCGCTACTATGTTGCGCGTGGTTTTGATATTGCTGCAGTTTTAATACAGTTTGCAAATGCGCGGTGCAAAGCGTACCTAGTTGAGTAAATAGCTCAAGGTCAAAACTGTCGAATGCATTTGCATCGAGACTGTCGAGGGTGATCACCCCGAGTAAGTTATCGTCGCTATCAAGTAGAGGGATGCCTAAGCAAGCATGAACAGGAATATCGCCAGCTTTGCTCGATAGTAAACCGTCGTACGGATCAGGAATTGGGCAATCATGGGCAAACTGTAATGGTTGCTTAGCGTTGCAAATGGCATGTAAACGTGGATGCTCGTTTATTACAAAGCGTCGTCCTAGGGTGTCAGGCGTCAGTCCATGAATAGCTTGTGGTTTTAACACATCGCCTTGTAAGGTAAGCAGTGCAATAGCGTCACTGGGTATTACTTGTTTGATACACTGAATTAACTGCTGAAAAGGCTGCTTTTGGTCGCTCACTTTAGCAAGCACAAGGGCGACATTAAGTAAGCTTTGTTTATCTACCATGTCAAAATGACTCAAATGTGTTTTTATCTTATTTAAAGGTGAGTCATAAAGACTTTTTTGTCAATAGCAAAATAGTTAATATGTTGAATAATAAGCAGTTTAAATCTTGGCTCGGCTTGTGCAATAGCGTGTTATAAATACCTAGATAGATGAGTCTAATACGCTGATGCGAGCAATCAATTTAACCGAACCAATGCCCAAAAAAATGCGTTTTTATCAAGTCAGTCAATGGCCGTTATGGATGTTAGCATTTCGGCCCTACTTTTTAGGAGCTGGCTTATTGGCCGTTTTGTCGATTAGTTATTGGTTACTCATTTTAACAGGCCATGCCAGATGGCAATTGACTATGCCAGCAACACTTTGGCATGCCCATGAAATGATGTTTGGCTTTGCAGGCGCTGTAGCTGTGGGGTTTTTATTAACCGCAGCACAAACTTGGAGCGGGGTTGCGAGTATTAATGGTCGTAAATTGATGTTGCTAACCCTAGTGTGGCTAGCAGCTCGTGTTGCGTTTTTTATTACCAGTGCAGGTATTGAAAACTTTAGTTTATATGCGGTGTTATTGTTCCAATTGCTTTGGTGGTTAGGTGCAGTTATGGCGCTGGCTAATATGCTCCTTAAAGCTGGCAATAAAAATAACTACCAATTTTTACTGATGCTAAGCGCATTGTGTGTGCTCAATATTATTTATTTATGCTTAGCAATACAACAAAACATGCTACTTGCATTGGCAGTCGCCGATACCGCAGTACTAGTAATGACCTTACTTGTCGGTGTGGTGGCTGGGCGGGTATTACCTTTTTTTACTGCTCGTGGTCTTGGTTTAGCGGAGCAAGTGCGTACTCCTCGTTTAGATAAAGTGCTGCTTTACAGCTCATTGTTTGCTGTCGCGCTTTATTTTATCAGCCAATTATTTATAGCAAGCGTTAATCCTGGTTGGGCATTGGCTGTTGTTGCTGTAGTGCATTTAAGTCGCTCATTGTTGTGGTGGAATAATCAAATACTCAAAGTACCACTGTTATGGTCGTTGCACTTCTCTTATCTAGCTCTTGGGCTTGGTTTAGTATTGCTTGCGCTGAGTTTTTACAGCTCGGTTATTTTGTTTAAAGACGCGCTGCATATGATCACTATAGGTACGATTGGCATGATGATCTTAGCGATGATGACGCGGGTATCTCATGGTCATACTGGCCGCCCTTTAACTATTCCTCACTTTATGGCTGTGGCGTTTGCTTTAGTGTTTATTGCAGCAATTATTCGTTCGTTATTACCTGTTGTTATTGGGCCACACATCGCATGGCAGCTGAGTGCTGTACTGTGGATCGTGGCATTTTTATTGTTCTTATTCCACTGTATTCCTATTTTAACGCGGCGTCGTGTTGATGGGCGTCGTGGTTAAAGGAAGTTGTATGTTATCTGATAAAACCATTGAAATAGTAAAAAGCACAGCGCCTTTATTGGCGCAGGCGGGCACCGTTGTCACGGAGCATTTTTATAACCGGCTGTTTAGTCATAACCCTGAGCTGCAGGATATTTTTAATATGGCCAATCAACGTAGTGGCCGTCAGCAATTTGCATTATTTAATGCCTTGGCTGCGTATGCTCAAAATATTGATAATTTAGCCGTATTAAAAGAGGCGCTGGCACGCATTAATCATAAGCATACCAGCATGCATATTTTACCTGAGCATTATCCAATAGTTGGCGGACACCTGATTGGCACTTTAAAAGAATTGATCCCTGAGCAATTTACAGCTGAAGTTGAATATGCATGGCGTGAGGCTTACGCACTACTTGCTGATATTTGTATTACCGAAGAAGCGGCGCTATACGAGCACAGTAAAAATAACCACGGTGGCTGGTCGGGTACTAGAGCATTTGTTATTGCTAAAAAACAGCCTGAATCAGAGTTAGTAACCAGTTTTACTTTAGTGCCAGTCGATGGTAAAGCGGTAATGACTCATAAACCAGGGCAGTATTTAGGTATCAAAGTAAAACCAGCTTATGCACAGTATAGTGAGATACGCCAATACTCTATTTCTCAGCAAAGTAATGGTGAAAATTACCGTATTAGCGTGAAAAAAGAGTTATTGCCAGCAGCGGGGATTGTATCTAATTATTTGCACTCACTTGATGTGGGCAGCGTTGTGGAGCTTTATCCACCGGCTGGAGACTTCTTTTTACGCGCAAATAAAAAACCTGTGGTATTAATTTCTGCGGGCGTTGGTCAAACACCGATGCTGGCAATGTTACAAACATTATTATGTGATACATCGAATCAAGCGGTCACCTATTTACACGCCTGTGAAAATATCCTGCAGCATTCATTTAGTCAGTTTTTGGCGGAGCAAGCCGCGGCGCATACTCGATTAAATTACTACACTTGGTTTAATCAAGGTGGCGAGGGAGCTGAGTTTACTGGATTGATGAATGTCAGTGCTGTTGCTGAACAGCTTCCGCTTGAAGAAGGTGACTTCTACATCTGTGGCCCTACGGGGTTTATGGCTGCAATTAAACAGCAATTACTCGTATTAGGAGTCGCTGCTGAGCGTATTCACTACGAGGTGTTTGGCCCACATCAAGATATTTAATGACGAAACTAAATGTAGGTTTTAAGTGAAAAGGCGCTAAATGCGCCTTTTTTATGGTTTTGGCTACTTAAAGTACAGCATTGCTATTTTTCGCTGCTAAAGCTTGGTTTTGCCATGCGGTAAATAATTTTTGTTGCTTGTCGGAAATTTTTAAACCATAGGTTTTTTGCATATAAAAATAAGCATCGGCAATGCGTTTTCGTGCATAAAAGGGCGGCTCTACCACACGCTGTTTAAAATCTACCTTTACCTGGCAGCGACCATATTGGCTTGCATTACCTGCAATCATGCCAAAGCTGTAATTAGATCGGTCTGCGTTTATTTCACCAATTGCCGGAGCGAGATTATTTATATCAGCTTCCATTTTCCGAAATTGCGCACTGACTTTAATGCAATTTTTTCGGCCGCCATCTTGCCAGCATTGTAGCTGGTGACCAAATTCCCATGCAGACACAATATGTTCCCACTCAATCCGAGTTGCGCGCGCATTTGGTTTGCCTGAACGAGTAACCGCATTGCGAGGCACATAACCACATGCATTTGGGTCGGGCACCAGTTTTTTACCTTGGCGTTTAATATTACAGCCACAATAGAGGCTGGTGGCGTTATCAGGAAGGGTTTTGATGAGGTGTTTTTTTGCGCTGTAAAAACTGGTGAATTGTTCTGCATAAAGGTTAAAACTCACACAACACAATACCAGCGCAATAATTAAATGCGGCATATCCAATCACTTTAGTGAACTACAGGAAGCGCTAGTTTAGAGCGATTATTCAAAAAGTAAATCGCTTAACTGTGTGATGTAGTGGGAATTTTAACTCATCTCTAAGGTAAGGTTAGCTACTTGGGCGACGGGAAGTACGTTTTCTAAAACGGATATTCTGTAGTAATAAAATAAAGCCAGTTAAACAAAACAATACGCTACTGGCTGCAAAACTTATTAATAATGGGTTATTAAAATCTTCACGTTGCTCATAGTCCATTATGTGTAACATCCAGAAAAAATCGAAAATTCGCCAAATTGTGCTGCGAACAGTAATAACTTGGCCGCTATCAGCGGATAAATATAGTGTGGTGTTAAACGTATCGTCAAAATTTACTTGCCAAATATTTTCTTTAAAGCCAACTTCGCGAGTACCTTTAGCTAGTTTGATCACGTCTGTTACTTGCGCATTAATTAATAGATGAGCTTGGGCATTGGCAATAATTTGCGCTTTACTCGGTGCTACCAAAGGACGGCCAGTAACTCCGTTAAAGCTGTACTCACCGTTACTGTTGCTCACAATAATGGTAGGGATTGTTAAAAAGTGACTATAACTAATTTGTCTTGGTTGAGTAATTTTTGCAACGATATTATCAACTGAGGCTAGATAATCAGCTTGTTTGAATGGGTTATTTAATTGCCGCGCAGCTAAATGTTTACCGTGAACTTTTTCAAGCGGTATAGCACTCATAATTAAACCACCGAGTAACCATGCAAAAATTTGTAGCGCTAATAAGTAACCTAACCATTTGTGAAACTTACGCGCATGTTTAAAAATGCGTTTATCCATAGTGACTACCTGTTTGTTATTAGTGCGGTATTCTATAAATTATATTGAGTTTGCCAATGTGGCAAATTGTCGCATCAACAAAATAAAACTAGCTACTCTAGATTTGGTATATACGCAAAATTAGGTTAAAGTTTGCGTTGTTATTAACGCAGGGTAAAAATGAAACAATGTCGGAAATTCAATTTTTAAATGTAGATCTAGAGCTTGAATCAAAGCAAGATATTAGTTTGTTAGTTGCAGACTTAAAAAAAAGTGCTGTGGTTTTGCATTACGATAAAGATGAGTACCGTCAACTAGCACGTATTGAGTCTAATGAAGACGTTATCTCACCAGATAAAGCGATTAACCACTTATGTGAGTTAATTGAATCTTGCTCACGCAATGCATTAAAGCAGTGGTTATCATGCTCAAAGCGCACCTTTGATATTGGCTTTGAATCAGGCACTTCGCCAAAATGCTTTAATCAAGCGCTCAGTGCCGATACTTTATTGCGTATTTCTGCTATTGGCGCAGGTATTGAAATTACAATTTATCCACTTTCAAGTTAGCCTTTTCGCTCTACAATTGCTGCGGTCATTCTTGATACGCAGCACAGTTCTCCACGACTATTGGTGATTTTTATTTCCCATACGGATGTACGCTTGCCTAAGTGTAGTGGTGTTGCTATCGCGGTTAATATACCATTACGTGATGCTTTTAGATGATTGGCATTGATCTCCTGGCCAACACAATAAAACTTTGTAAAATCAACAGCAAAGTTTGCAGCATAACTCGCCACCGTTTCTGCAAGTACAACATTTGCGCCGCCATGCACCATACCCATAGGGTTATGATGAGCTGGGATCGCGGGCATCGTTGCTACTAAATAATCATCGCCTATTTCACTTATTTCAATGCCCATGGTTTTCATCAATGTGCCTTGACCACTTATGCCGTCATCAAGTTGCTTACATTGTGCTAGGGTGATCGGTTGATACCAAATACTCATCTGTCTACCTCACTAAGTTATTTACTAAATCAGTCTACACTTTTAAACATTTTCCTACAGTTAAGATCATAAAAATAGATAAAATGTACCTATATTATCTAACTGTTAATGGATCTTAAGGATGAAAGTAAAGGTATTTGGATGTGGTGCAATATTATTAATGAGCCTTGTTGCTCAGCCGCAGGCTGTTGCTAGTACCCAACATCAACTCGATATTGGTTTTACCGATTTAGCTGGTTTAGATGAATCTTTTTTAGGCGCACGGTATCGATATTTTGCGCAAGATCTTGAATCGTTGACTGGTCCATACGAGCTAAAAGCGTATTTAAATCAAGTCAATAATTATGCTATTGGTGGGTTTGCTAATGATGATTTTAGCTATTTAAATGCCGATGCTGCCATCTATGGTCCCGCAGGATTAGTTATTAGTGCCAGCGCGCAGCGCCTCTGTGAGGATAATAGCTATTGGCAAAATACTGATTATTTAGTGAGTGCCGCTGTTGGTAAGCAAATGAATGAGCAGTTACAACTAGGGTTCAATATATATTACAGTCGCTTAGAGCGCCATGATATGTGGTTTGGCAAAGATAATGAAAGAGTCGCGGTTGAATGGACTTATGCTCCTTATGTTCGTTGGACAAATATAGTTAGCAATCAAGGTTGGGATTTAGAGCTAAAGCAATTGGCAGGGCGTTATCGTTATGTGCAGGGGCAGGCGGTTTATTATGTAAATCAAGCATGGTCAGTGGGAGTCGTTGCTAATATTCGTAATCAGAAAAATCTAAAAGACAACTATGAACTGCAAACGCAATATTGGTTTAATCAACATGTAGCATTAAAGTTTGGTCTTGGATCTGCGCTTGATTCTGGAAGTGGTTTAAATAGTATGAGCTTGTTATTAACGGCGCGATTTTAAGCCAATTTATATTTGCGATTTTCAGATAACTGTATATACTCACAGTTAAATGTACTGTATGGAAAACCAGTTGTATGCGCCCATTAACGAATCGCCAAGCTCAAATTCTCGAACTTATTAAAGTTTTTATTAAAGATACCGGTATGCCGCCAACCCGTGCTGAGATTGCGCAAACGTTAGGTTTTAAAAGTGCTAATGCAGCGGAAGAACATTTAAAGGCATTAGCGAAAAAGGGCGTTATTAAAATGAAGCCCGGTGCCAGTCGAGGTATTCAGTTAGTTGAAGAGGATGAGCCGGAACAACTTGGTTTACCTCTAATAGGCAGAGTTGCCGCTGGTGAGCCTATTTTGGCAGAGCAGCATGTTGAAAGTCATTGCAAAATAGATCCACTCTTGTTTAAACCGGCTGCTGATTTTTTACTGCGTGTGCAAGGCATGAGTATGAAAGACATTGGTATTATGGATGGCGATTTATTGGCTGTACACAGCACTCAAGTTGCTGAAAATGGCCAGGTGGTGGTTGCCCGTGTTGATGACGATGTAACAGTAAAACGCCTTGAAAAAGCAGGTAAAAAAGTTTTTTTACATGCTGAAAATGATGAATTTTCACCGATTGAAGTGGATCTTGAACATGAATCTTTCAATATTGAAGGGTTGGCTGTTGGGGTGATCCGCAACGCTGATTGGATGTAAATTTTTTGATCTATATTTTGCACCAAATTGGTGAAGTTTGGTGCATTTAATTTTTTACCGCTTTAATGGCTAGATTTTATACTTAGCTATAGCGTCCTAAGCCCTATCAAATCTACTTACCAGCTACTTTTAGCCCTCTAATATTATCCCTAATTACAAAATAACGCGCTGATTTTTAGCTGTTATTTATGCACCAAAAAAGAATTTAATTGCTCTTAAAACTTGCTAATTGTTCGTTTTTTAACTAATTGGTTAATACACTGTGTTAACAGCTACTTTAAAAGTCTAACAATTTTGCTCAATAGCATAATTTAGGGTTGCGTTAATATTCAGTAACAATAAAAAATAACGAATTGGCGCGAATAAAGCTGTGCCGCCTTTTCGCTTTGCGTTTTGCAATAGCATTTAAAGGAGCCGTCACATGGGTAAATTGAGCTCTACCTTGTGGCTTATATTGTTTGTTCTACCGCAGCAAGTATTGGCTAATAGCCAGTTTAATATGCGTAAGGGCGTAACAGATATAAGTAATGATGTTTATCAGCTGCACATGACAATATTTATTATATGTTGTGTGATTGGGGTCATCGTGTTCGCCGTGATGTTTTGGGCACTGATCCACCACCGTAAATCTAAAGGGGCAAAACCAGCCCAATTTCATGAAAGTACTAAAGTTGAAATCCTTTGGACGGCAATCCCATTTGTGATTTTAATTGCCATGGCTGTTCCCGCCACTAAAACCTTAATTTCGATGGAAGACGCCAGTAAGGCTGATCTCACCATTAAAATTACTGGTTCTCAATGGAAGTGGCATTATGAGTATATGGGAGAAGATGTTTCTTTTTACTCTATTTTAGCTACCCCGCAAGAACAAATTACCAACCAAGCAGATAAATCAAGCACCTATTTACTAGAGGTTGATAAACCTTTGGTGTTGCCAATTAATCAAAAAGTACGATTTTTAATGACCTCAGACGACGTTATTCATTCTTGGTGGGTGCCTGATTTTGCAGTGAAAAAAGATGCTAACCCTGGGTTTATCAATGAAACTTGGACCAGAATTAATGAAGAGGGCATTTATCGAGGGCAATGTGCAGAACTATGCGGAAAGGATCATGGCTTTATGCCTGTGGTGGTTGAAGCTAAATCTGAGCAAGCATTTGCAAACTGGCTGAGCGAAGCTAAGCAGGCAAAAGCAAACGCTGCAATTGCTGATGCTGCCTTATTAGATCAAACATTACCAAAAGAAGAATTAATGACACTCGGCGAGCAAGTCTATATGGCCAGTTGCGCTGCGTGTCACCAACCAACAGGTATGGGCTTACCGGGGGTTTTCCCTGCGCTCAAAGGCAGTCCGGTAGTATTAGGAGATATTAAAGATCATATTGATGTAGTGCTTCATGGTCGCCCAGGTACCGCTATGCAAGCATTTGACAAGCAGTTATCAATCAAGCAGCTAGCAGCTGTGATCACCTATAAGCGTAATGCATGGGGCAATGACACTGGGGATGTAATTCAACCGAGTCAGATACAAGCCGCGATTGATGCAACTTCGGAGGCTAAATAATGAGTAGCGTAACAGAGCAACAACATGATCAAGCTGCACACCATGATGGACATCATCATCCTGCGAAAGGTTTTAAACGCTGGCTTTATACTACTAACCATAAAGATATCGGAAGCTTATATTTAATTTTTTCGTTGACGATGTTTTTAATTGGTGGCGCCATGGCGATGGTGATCCGCGCAGAGTTATTTCAACCTGGCTTACAGTTAGTAGAGCCTCACTTTTTTAATCAAATGACCACAGTACATGGCTTGATCATGGTCTTTGGTGCCGTTATGCCGGCCTTTACAGGATTGGCTAACTGGATGGTACCACTCATGATTGGCGCACCAGATATGGCATTACCACGGATGAATAATTGGAGCTTTTGGATTTTACCTTTTGCTTTTATTATTTTACTGGCATCCCTATTTATGCCAGGTGGTGGCCCGGCATTTGGCTGGACTTTTTATGCACCACTGTCAACAACTTACAGTAACGATAATACCGCATTATTTGTTTTTGCTATTCACATCATGGGTATTAGTTCAATTATGGGCGCAATCAATGTGATTGTAACTATCGTTAATTTACGTGCGCCAGGTATGACTTGGATGAAGCTGCCGCTGTTTGTGTGGACATGGCTTATCACCGCTTTTTTATTGATTGCTGTGATGCCGGTATTGGCCGGTGCTGTGACTATGGTATTGACTGATAAGTATTTTGCAACCAGCTTTTTTGATGCTGCTGGGGGCGGTGATCCGGTGATGTTCCAGCACATATTTTGGTTTTTTGGTCACCCTGAAGTGTACATTATGATACTGCCAGCCTTTGGCATTATCTCGACTATAGTGCCGACCTTTTCACGTAAAAAATTATTTGGTTATGCCTCTATGGTATATGCCACATCTTCGATTGCTTTACTGAGCTTTATAGTTTGGGCGCATCATATGTTTACCACAGGTATGCCTGTTGCTGGCGAATTATTTTTTATGTATGCCACTATGCTGATATCGGTGCCAACTGGGGTCAAAGTATTTAACTGGGTAGCCACCATGTGGCGTGGTTCGATTAGTTTTGAAGTGCCTATGTTATTTAGTATTGCGTTTATTGTGTTATTCACTTTAGGTGGTTTCTCTGGGTTGATGCTGGCGATTACTCCTGCTGATTTTCAATACCATGATACTTATTTTGTGGTGGCGCATTTTCATTATGTGTTAGTGACTGGGGCGATATTTTCAATTATGGCCGGGGCGTATTATTGGCTGCCAAAATGGACGGGAAATATGTTCAATATCACCTTGGCTAAATGGCATTTTTGGTTGTCGTTAGTGAGCGTGAATGTATTGTTTTTCCCTATGCACTTTGTTGGTTTGGCCGGTATGCCACGCCGGATTCCTGACTACGCACTGCAATTTGCAGACTTTAACGCGATTATTAGTATTGGTGGCTTTGCTTTTGGTTTATCACAATTGTTATTTGTGGTTGTAGTATTTAAGTGTGCACGAGGCGGCGATAAAGTGCCCGCCAAAGTGTGGGATGGTGCTGAGGGTTTGGAATGGGAGGTGGCATCGCCTGCGCCTTATCATACTTTTGAAACGCCACCGGAGATTAAGTAATGAGTCATGCACCACTGCTTAAGCGCTTAGTTTTAATATGTCTTGGCATGTTCGCTTTTGCGTTTGCTTTGGTGCCGTTGTACGACGTTTTTTGTGATGTAACAGGCCTTAATGGTAAGCCTTCGTTAGAGCAAGCAAAGCAAAGTACGAGTGTTAATGAGGCACGAGAAATCGACGTAAGCTTCACAACTCATGCGCAAAGTGGAGCGCCATTTGAGGTGCAATCACATGAGTATAGTGTGGTAGTAAAGCCCGGAGCTATGCGCGAAGTGCTGTTTAGAGCAAAAAATACCAGTAATGAAGATAAAGTTATGCAAGCGGTACCGTCGGTGTCTCCAGGCAAAGCAGCTAAGTATTTGCATAAAATGGCTTGCTTTTGTTTCGATCAACAACCTTTGAAAGCAGGTGAAGAAGTGGAATTTAAACTGCTTTTTTATGTTGATACGCAATTACCTGAAGATGTTGAAGAGTTAACTTTGTCTTATACCGTGTTTGATATTAGCGGGCAGGTAGTGGCTAGTAATTAGGTTGCCAAGCTAATAGCTAATTAGGAGCAAACAAAATGGATAAAAATTACGAAAAATATTATGTTCCCGCGCAAAGTCCGTGGCCAATAGTTGGCGCATTTGCGATGTTTTTTATTGCTGTTGGTGCAGGTCTTACCGTAATGCAAGCAAGCAGCGGCGGTGGTGCTGGCCATTATGTGCTTTACGCAGGAATTGGTGTGTTGCTGTTTATGCTATTTCGCTGGTTTAAAAATGTCATTGAAGAGTCTGATCAAGGCTTATATTCAGCGCAAATGGATCGCTCGTTTCGTCAAGGTATGAGCTGGTTTATTTTCTCTGAAGTAATGTTTTTTATGGCTTTTTTCGGTGCCCTTTTTTATGCCCGGATGATCTCTGTGCCTTGGCTTGGCGGCGCCGGAAATAATGCCATGACCAATGAGGTACTGTGGCCTACTTTTGAAGCAATCTGGCCATTAGTTACTACACCTGGTGGTAGTACGACACAGGCTATGGGTTGGCAGGGATTGCCGCTGATCAACACATTAATATTACTAACCTCGTCGGTTACCTTACATTTTGCTCATGTAGGCATGGAGAACAATAAGCGTGGGCCATTAAAAGTATTTATGGCACTGACAATCTTATTAGGGGTCTGTTTTTTAGGGCTGCAAGTCGTAGAGTATATGCATGCTTATCAGGATTTAGGACTGACCTTAGATGCTGGCGTATATGGCAATACTTTCTTTTTACTAACCGGCTTTCATGGCATGCATGTGACCTTAGGAACTATTTTATTATTAGTCATGCTGATCCGTATTTTAAAGGGCCACTTTAGCCCAGATAAACATTTTGCGTTTCAAGCCGCAGCTTGGTATTGGCATTTTGTTGATGTGGTGTGGTTGTGTTTATTTGTGTTTGTATATGTGCTGTAACTTTATCAATTGGTGATGAGTTACTGTGGATGAAACCTAGTTTAAGGGCTGCAATAACAATTACTAAGACGATAACAGAAAACAGCACACGACGGCCTAAATAGTGAGACATAGGCCGTCCATCTGTTTTACCCGATACCATAATAAATAAGGCACGGAACAAGTTAAAAAGTATAAATAGTAGCAACAGTACGATAATAATTTTAATAATCACTGGGTCACCTTTATGCAGTTAATTTTATGGCGTAAACAAAAGCTTAGCTCAATTATTACCATTTGCGTGGTAACCATTGTGGTATTGGTATGTTTACGCCTAGGGTATTGGCAATTACAGCGAGCTGAAAGTAAAACTGAGCAATTAACACAAATAGCAGCCCTGCAAAGTCAGGGAGTAATGAGCTGGCAGCAAATGCAGCAACTGCCTAGTGATTGGAATAAAACGGGCTTGCAGATAAGTATCTCTGGAGTGCTAGATACGCAGCAATATTGGTTGTTAGATAATCAAGTTTACCAAGGTCAGGTTGGCTACGATGTACTTACCTTGCTGCGTTTACAGCAAAGTAAGCAAACTCTGTTGGTGAATTTGGGTTGGGTTAAAGCACCACTTACTCGCCAGCAACTCCCTAGTATAAACCTACCATCGACTCCTTTGGCAATGACCGTGCAATTAAAGCAAGGAAAGCTCAGTGGCTTTACTTTGCAAGATGCACAACACAAGACGGATACAGCATGGCCCAAGCGCGTACAAATTATCGATTTAGCATTGTTTTCACAGCAAACAGGTCGCGACATGATTGACTTTATTGGTTATCGGCAAGGTATCGCGGATGAGATTGCTGCGCCGCATTACCAAGCTGTGGTGATGAGCCCCGAAAAACATCAAGCCTACGCAGTGCAATGGTTATTGATTGCGATTGCCTGCCTTGTTATTGCTGTATTTGCTTTTAAAAAGAAGGAATTACAATGAAAAACAATCCGTTATTAATATTTATTGGCTGTTGTTTAGTGCCTTTAATACTGGCGTATTTGGCGTTAAAGCTTGAGTGGATACCTAGTGCATCGAGTAATAAAGGGGAATTTTTAAAACAGGAAATAAAACTACAAGATTGGAAAAAAACGGAGCATAAACAATGGACTATTGCTTTAAATCACCCAGCACAATGCCAACAAGCTTGTGCACAGCAGTTACAAGCACTAGAGAACCTCTACATCGCTCTTGGTAAAAATCAAGGTAAAGTCGATGTAGCCATCCTTGGCCAGACACAGCAAAAAGAGCTGCCATGGCGTCAGTTACCTGAGGTTGATGTACTGCAACCAGCTAGTTTATATCTAATTGATCATATGGGCTTAGTGGTCTTGCAGTATCCTTACCATAGTGAGCCACAGCAAAACCGTTTGACTCAAAAAGGACTGTTAAAAGATTTAAAAAAATTACTTAACTATTCGCGTTCTAGCTAATTTAAGGAGTGCCAATTATGTATAAAAACTATAAACATTTGGTATTAGCCACTTTTATGTTATCGATCTTAGTTGTTGGCTTAGGGGCTTATACGCGCTTGAGTGATGCCGGATTGGGTTGTCCGGATTGGCCCGGTTGCTATGGCTTTTTGACGGTACCCAAGCATGAGGCTGATTTAGCCCATGTAGAGCAAACCTACCCAGATATGATGTTCGAAACCGCTAAAGCGTGGAAAGAAATGATCCATCGCTATTTTGCCGGCACGTTAGGTTTACTTATTTTAGCGTTATTTATATTGGCTTTATTAAAACGTCAATATCCAACCACGCCAATTAAATTACCCTTACTATTACTAATACTGGTGGTGTTTCAAGCGGCTTTAGGGATGTGGACCGTCACCATGAATTTACAGCCGCTGATTGTATTGGGGCACTTATTAGGTGGATTTAGTATTTTATCATTGGTTACATTATTGTATTTACGGCTAACGGCAAAACCAATTTTTGGCGGCGACGCCCCAGCTCGGCGTTACTTTAAACTTAGTCTAGTCGCATTAGTGGTGTTGGTATTGCAAATAGCGCTAGGCGGTTGGCTTGCTGCTAATTATGCGGCGCCGCACTGCAATGGCTTGCCATTGTGTAGTTACGGACAGCCGTTTTCATTGAGTAGTGTATTTCAGTTGCCATTAGAGCAAAGTACTTATGAATATGGTGTACTTTCACAGCAGGCTAGAATGTCGATCCATTTATTACATCGAATGTGGGCGTTAGTTACCTGTGTAGTATTAGCGCTGATCATGTGGCGCATTTATAGCCGTGCTGTGTCGAGAAAAATAAAGCATTGTACAGTCTCCGTATTGGTCGCGTTGCTGTGTCAAATTTGTTTGGGCTTGGCGGTTGTGCACTGGCATTTCCCGCTCGGCGTTGCGCTGGCACATAATTTAATGGCTGCCATACTATTGTTAACAGTCGTTCGTTTATGTTTTTACTTAAAAGCACGTACATAGGGGCAGTTATGACACCATTAATAGCAATAACAAAGTTAGCACCTAGCCAAATTAGCGGCTTAATAAATGATTATTTAGCGATCAGTAAATTTAAAGTAGTCGCGATGTTGGTATTAACAGCATGGGTTGGTTTAGCGCTGGCACCCGATGTTGGTCGTGGTATTGGCGTACAGTTTATTAGTTTACTGGGGATTGGCTTGTTATCCGCAGCAGCTGCGGTGATCAATCATGTGGTTGATAGCGAAATAGATAGCAAAATGGCACGTACACGCCATCGGCCAGTGGCGAAGGGGCGGTTATCTAAACTGCATGCTTTAAGTTTTGCTACTGTTATTGGGGTGAGTGGTTTCATTATGTTGATGATCTGGGCTAATACTTTAACCGCTGTATTAACCTTATTTGCGTTAGTTGGTTATGCGTTTATTTATACCTCCTTTTTAAAGCGTGCAACGCCACAAAATATTGTTATAGGAGGGCTGGCCGGTGCCATGCCGCCGTTGTTAGGGTGGGTATCAGAAACCGGGCATATGGCAGCGGCTCCTTGGTTATTGGTGATGATCATATTTACTTGGACTCCGCCGCATTTTTGGGCGCTGGCAATTGCTCGCAAAAGTGATTACGAACGCGCTAAGATCCCCATGTTGCCAGTCACTCATGGTATTGATTTTTGTAAAACCTGTGTAGTTGCATACTCTATTTTATTGGCTTTGGTATGTGTATTGCCTTATTTAATTGGTATGTCGGGGCTCATTTATTTAATTGCTGCGACATTACTTAATGGGATTTTCATCTATAAAGCGGTAAAACTAAAAATAGCGGGGAATGACGATAAAGCAATGGATTTATTCCGTTTTTCAATTATTCATTTAATGATACTCTTTGTCGCCTTATTTATAGATAAATGGTTCGTTATATGAATAGCTTAGCAGTTAAGCGTGGGGGGAGAGTGTGGTTGGCGTTAAGTTTATTGCTGTTAACAGCTTGTAGTGACAGCGCTATGCCTGACGTTGAAGCTTTGGTATATGAACAAGCCAAACCTTTGAGTGATTTTACTTTACAAGATCAAAATGCTCAGCCAGTAACTAAGCAAACATTGCAAGGTCAATGGAATTTAGTGTTTTTAGGTTATACCAGTTGCCCAGATATTTGCCCTCTGACATTAGCTAAACTCAATGGTGTTTATAAAGCGTTGAAAGATGAATACCCATTACAAATTTGGTTTTTAGCGGTCGATCCAAAACGCGATACAGTCGCTAAACGTAAAGCCTACATTGATTATTTTAATCCTGATTTTTTAGCGGTCTCAGGGGAGCATAAAGATTTATTCCCACTAGTTAGAGAGCTAGGTTTAATTTACGCAATTAGCAATAGTGATGAGCAAGAATATGCCGTTGACCATAGTGCTTCAATTGCGATGGTTGACCCTCAAGGAGCGGTAAGAGCCATATTTAAACCTGAATTTAAACAAGGCAGTGTGCCGTTAATTAATGCTAAATTATTAATAACTGAGTTTAAACAGATTGCGGATCATTATTAATAGCATAAGTATACTTTAATTCTTTTCGAGGAGCGATGAGCTCCTTTTTTGTTTTTCTTTTATCCCCAGCAAATAATTTCACTCTTTTTTCAACGCATTTATGGCATTTTTACTAACTCAGTCTAAGCTTTTGTTATGAATTGGTTAAACATGGAAAGTGCGAACAATATGATGAAGCTTCCCGCTGAACTAGCAATCACCCAAGTTGAAAACTTACACCAAGATTTATTACAAGAATTACACCGCAATGATGATGTTTGTTTAGACATTAGTGAAGTTGTACGCGTAGATACTGCCTCTATTCAACTATTGTGTGCTCTGCAAAAGCACTTGCTGTGCGTCCATCACAAAATTATTTGGGTTGGGCAAAGTGAGCCTTTAAAAAATGCCATTAGTCGCTTAGGCCTAAGTGAATATCTGATACTTGAAAATGTAGATTAAGGGGTTCATATGAAAAGAATTTTAGCCGTGGATGATTCGGCATCAATGCGTCAAATGGTGAGTTTTACACTGAAAAAGGCGGGTTTTGATGTCACTGAGGCAAAGGACGGAAGTGAAGCACTTAGCATCGCAAAACAACAAGGTTTTGATGCTGTTATTTCAGATGTAAACATGCCAGTGATGGATGGTATTACTTTGATCAGGGAGTTACGCACCTTACCAAACTATAAATTTACGCCATTGCTAATGCTAACAACAGAATCAGGTATGGACAAAAAAGTAGAAGGGAAAGCTGCTGGTGCAACAGGCTGGATAGTTAAACCTTTTAATCCTGAACAGTTATTAGCGGTTTTAAAAAAAGTAATTCGCTAATCTAGGGGACGGGGTATGAGTATAGATTTAAGTCAATTTTTTGAAGTCTTCTTTGAGGAAAGTTTTGAAGGCTTAGATGCGATGGAAGCTGAGTTATTAAACTTAGTACCTGGCGAAGAAGATTTAGAAACAATCAATACCATTTTTCGTGCTGCGCATTCTATCAAAGGCGGCAGTGGTACATTTGGTTTTAACTCTGTGTCTGACTTTACTCATGTGCTAGAAACCCTATTAGATCAAATTCGTGAGGGGAAACGAGAGCTTACCGCAGAGCATGTTAACCTATTACTTAAATCTGTTGATTGCTTGCGGGAGTTACTTCGTGGCTTACAAGCAGAGCAAGAACCTAATTTAGAAGAAGCAATTGCACTGAGAATTAAGTTTGAACAGATTTTAGGAGTAAACCAAGCCGAACAAAATAAACTGGAAGTCACTGCTAGCCCCGCTCAACTTGCGCTAAACACCTATCAGATTGATTTTAAACCACATCATCATTTATTTAAAACAGGCAATGAGCCACTTTATATGATCAGTGAGTTGGCTGAATTGGGCGATTTAGAGACTCAAGCTTTCAATAATGAGATCCCTGACATTGCTGATTTAAGTCCCGACGATTGTTTTTTATCTTGGCGATTCTTTTTAAACACAGCAAAAGATGAGAGTGCGATTCGAGAAATATTTGAGTGGGTTGAAGATGATGCTGATATTACCATCGCGTTGTGTGGAGGGTTATTTGCTGATGATGATGCGCAAATTACAACACCTGATGTAATTGAGGAAAACTCTAATTCAACTTCAGCCCCTGCAGTTGTCAATGTTGCTGCGGTTAAACCAATAAAAAAAGGCACTGCGGTCAAAGCAAGCACTCCAGCTGCAGAATCTACTTCAATCAGAGTAGGCATAGATAAAGTTGATTCATTGATCAATATGGTTGGAGAGCTGGTTATCACTCAAGCCATGTTGAGCCAAATTGGTCAACAAGAGATCACCGAAGCGACTATCGCCTCTTTGCAGGAAGGCTTAGCGCAATTGGCCCATAACACTCGTGATTTACAAGAAAATGTAATGCGTATCCGAATGCTGCCAATCAGCTTTGTATTTAGTCGTTTTCCGCGTTTGGTGCGAGATATTTCGCAAAAACTGAATAAGCAAGTTGAGCTAAAACTGTTAGGTGAACAGACCGAGCTTGATAAAACCGTAATGGAAAAAATATCAGATCCTATGGTGCACTTAGTACGAAATTCGCTGGATCATGGGCTAGAAACGGTTGAACAGCGCCTTGCTGCAGGTAAAGACCCAGTCGGTACAGTCACACTTAATGCATTTCACCAAGGTGGCAATATTGTTATAGAGATCATGGATGACGGACAAGGCCTTAATACTGTAAAGATTAAACAAAAAGCGGTTGCTAATGGGCTCGTAAGCGAAGCTGATGAGTTAGATGATGATGAAATTAATGAGCTCATTTTTATGCCCGGTTTTTCAACCGCAGATGAGGTAAGTGACATATCCGGACGTGGTGTTGGTATGGATGTGGTCAGGCGTAATATCCAATCACTTAATGGCTCGGTTGAAGTGTCATCTGCTGCAGGTGTTGGGTCTACCTTTACTATTCGCTTGCCACTTACTCTGGCTATTTTAGATGGTCAGTTAGTGAGGGTTGCAAAGCACACCTATATTATTCCATTAATATCTATTGTTGAATCATTACAAATTGATATCAATAAAGTCAGTCGAGTGGGTAAAGACTTAGACGTACTTAGACTGCGTGATGAATACATTCCTATCTTGCGTTTATACAGTATTTTCAATCATCAAGGTGCGATAGAAGCGCTTGATAAAACCTTGTTAGTGGTAGTTGAAAGCGATAATCAAAAAATTGGTTTGTTAGTTGATGATTTATTGTCACAGCAACAAGTAGTGATTAAAAGTTTAGAAGCTAATTACCAAAAAGTAGATGGCGTGTCAGGTGCCACTATATTAGGGGATGGTCGGGTTTCGTTGATTGTCGATATCAGCGGCTTAATTAAATTATCAGGATTAAGAAAACCCGGTAGCCAAGAATTGATTATTGAATCGCAAGCTAACTTGGAGGCTTCATGATCTCTGCGCACAGCGAATTAAATAACAAAATAATGCTTGAACAGGGCCAAGGAGTTAAGCAGTTTTTAACCTTTATTATGGCTGATGAAGAATACGGTGTTGATATTTTAACTGTTCAAGAAATTCGTAGTTGGGAGGAGATCACCGAGATCCCGAATGCCCCAGATTATGTAAAAGGGGTGATTAATCTACGTGGCACCATAGTACCTATTTTAGATCTTAGATTACGGTTTGGCTTAGCGACGATTGACTATGGACCGTTAACAGTGGTGATCGTAGTGAAAGTAATTTTTGAGCAAAATAGCAAGATTATGGGAATGGTAGTCGATGCCGTATCTGATGTTTACAGTATTGTAGAGCAAGATGCGAAGACGGTGCCTAACTTTAGCGGCTCAGAGAATGCTGAATTTATCGCAGGGTTAGTGAATGTCGGTGAGAAGATGGTCGCGTTATTGGACCTGCAAAAAACAATGGATATTTAGCCAAATACTAAATATAGCAAATGGTGATCAACAAGAAGGTGATGGGCATGGGGTGGTTTAGTAATTCTAAAAAATCAAATAATGATTTAATCGTTACGGCATTAAATAAGTCACTTGCGGTGATTGAGTTTGAGCCTAGCGGCATAATTATTACGGCGAATAATAACTTTTTAGATGTAATGGGTTACCCCTTAGAAGAAATTCAGGGCCAGCATCATTCAATATTTGTATCTAAAAAAGAAGCTCAGAGCAGTGAATATAAAAGCTTTTGGCAAAGCTTGAAAGGCGGAGAGTTTATTGCTGATGAGTTTAAGCGGATCAGTAAAAGTGGCAAAGAAGTGTGGATCCAAGCAACTTATAACCCCGTTAAGGATGAGCATGGAAATGTTATAAAAGTTGTGAAATTTGCCAGTGATATTTCGGCGCAAAAGATGGTCGCTGTTGAAGCTGCGGGGCAAATTGCTGCTATTAGTAAATCTCAAGCGGTGATTGAGTTTGATTTAGATGGCAGCGTGTTGACCGCGAATGACAACTTTTTGCAGACATTTGGTTATCAGTTAGAGGAAATAGTCGGACGGCATCATCGTATATTTATTGAGCCTGAGGTTGCTAAAAGTGAGCAATACCAACTGTTTTGGCAAAAATTAGGCCGTGGTGAATTTGACTCCGGTGAGTATTTACGTATTGCTAAAGATGGCAGTGAAGTATGGATCCAAGCATCTTATAATCCAATATTTGATCTCAGTGGCAAACCTTATAAGGTGGTTAAATATGCGACAGACATCACAGCTCAAAAAGAATTAGAAAAAGAATCAAAAAGGGATGCTGATCTATCGAGCGCATTAACGATCTGCCAGGCGAGTGTGATGATGGCAGACAATGATTTACAGATAGTGTTTGCTAATAATCAACTAAAACAAATGCTCCAAGCCAGACAAGGTGAGCTGCAGAGTGTACTAGGTGATTTTTCCGTCAATAGTATAGTGGGCTCAAGTATTACGGCATTTTTTGAAAATACAGCACAGCAGGCTCAGTTGTATACAAACTTGACCGACTCTATTGAATCAAAACTAGAAATTGCATCGTTAATTTTTAATATTATTGCGACCCCTTGGTTTAATAAAGAAGGTAAACGATTAGGAACTATAATTGAGTGGCAAGATTTAACCGAAAGTATTAAAAAAGCGACTGCTGAAAAACGTGCTGCTGAAGAAAATCTTAGGGTGCGTCAAGCCCTGGATCGAGTTGCAACAAATACCATGATTGCAAATACTAAAAACGATATTATTTATATGAATGAAGCAGTGCAAAATATGATGCGCAACGCTGAGCAAGATTTACGTCGCGATTTACCTAATTTTGATAGTAGCCAGTTATTAGGGCAAAACATTGATGTATTTCATAAAAATCCAGCGCATCAACGCAATCTGTTAAGCAAGCTAACCGATACTTACAGTGCAGAGATACTGGTTGGCGGGCGCACTTTTGGTTTAGTTGCTAACCCTATTTTTAACTCAGAAAATGAACGAATCGGCACTGTGGTGGAGTGGGAAGATCGAACAGCCGAAGTCGCAATAGAAAAAGAAATTGCTGACTTAGTCAGCTCTGCACGCAAAGGTAATCTAGACGCTCGTGTTACAGAGCAAGGTAAGGGCGGTTTCTTTTTACGTTTAGCTAAAGGTCTAAATGGTTTAATTGGTATTGTTGATGATGCTGTCACCGGTACTGCTAATATGCTTGATGCGATGGCCAATGGTGATTTATCAAAACGGATAGAGCAAGAGTATCAGGGGTCGTTTGAAAAACTCAAGCGTGATGCCAATACCACGGCTGATAAATTAACGGAAGTCATTAATCGTATTAATACCTCGGCAACCTTAGTGGCAAGTGGGGCAGAGGAAATATCTCAAGGCAACGCTGATCTAAGCCAGCGTACAGAAGAGCAGGCCTCATCGCTTGAAGAAACAGCATCTAGCATGGAGGAAATGACCAGTACAGTACGTCAAAATGCTGATAATGCAAAAGTGGTTAATGAATTAGCAGAAGAAACGCGCGACAAAGCGCAGCAAGGGGGCGAAGTTGTTAATCGCGCGGTGATCAGCATGTCGGCAATTAATGAGTCGAGTAAAAAAATTGCCGATATTATTAGCGTGATTGACGAGATTGCCTTTCAAACTAATTTATTAGCTCTTAATGCCGCTGTTGAAGCTGCTAGAGCTGGTGAACAAGGGCGTGGCTTTGCTGTCGTTGCCGGCGAAGTGCGTAATCTAGCGCAGCGTTCCGCGGGGGCTGCAAAAGAAATTAAAGAGTTGATCAGAGATAGCGTTGGTAAAGTTGAAGATGGCACTTTATTAGTTAATGAATCAGGAGCCACTTTAAAAGAAATTGTTATTGCAGTACAAAAAGTAACTGAAATGATATCTGATATTGCAGCAGCATCCGAAGAGCAAAGTTCAGGTATTGAGCAAGTCAACAAAGCTATTTCGCAAATGGATGAAATGACCCAGCAAAATGCGGCCTTAGTTGAGCAAGCATCCGCGGCCAGCGAGTCAATGTCAGAGCAAGCGAATGATATGACCCGGTTACTGAACTTTTTTACTATAAGTCAGCAAGACGCTGTAATTAATACTGCATCAGTAACTCCTACTACCGCGCCACCACGTAGTAATAATATCCGTAGTAAAGCGCGAGGTAATAACTTTGCTAATTCAGCTGATGAATGGGAGGAATTTTAACGTTTTTTGCAATCGGATTACTAGTTAAGCCTCTGTACTTTGAAAAATCCAGAGTCTTAACTTTTAGCAATTTTGTTAATATTCAATCGCAGCTCAGTCACGCCTATTGCGAGTAATTGTAATGAAAGAGTTTTTACTAACCGACCATGATTTCAAGCAAATAGCTGCAATAGTTTATGACGCGTGTGGCATTGTATTAGGTGATCATAAACGAGAAATGGTCTATTCACGTCTTGCTCGTCGGCTCAGAACATTGCAGCTGACAAATTTTAAACAGTATTTAGCTTATTTAGAGGCACATAAAGAGCAAGAATTTAGTGATTTTATCAATGCAATAACAACTAATCTGACTTCTTTTTTTCGTGAATCACATCATTTTGATTATTTGCAATCCCATGTAATACCAAAGTTATTAGTGACAAATAAAAGTACTCGGCGAGTTCGGATATGGTCTGCAGGTTGTTCAACTGGGGAAGAACCCTATTCTTTAGCTATGACCTTACATGGGTTATTTCCAGCCGATTGGGATGTGAAAATTTTAGCCACTGATTTGGATTCAAACGTATTAGCTAAAGCACAATCAGGTACCTACACTGCGGCTAATGTGAATGGACTTGAACAACATCAATTACAGCGCTGGTTTTTAAAAACTAAAGATGGTGAGTTATTCAAAGTTAAACCTGAATTACAGCAAAAAATTCATTTTAAGCGGTTGAATTTATTACAAGACTGGCCAATGAAAGGGCCTTTTGATGTGATCTTTTGTCGTAATGTGGTGATTTATTTTGATAAAGAAACAAAAGATCAGCTATTCCACCGTTATTGTCATATTTTAGCTGATCATGGATACCTATTATTAGGTCATTCTGAAACCATGGGAAAGGAGCATAGTGAGTTTAAAAACTTAGGTAAAACTATGTATCAGAAGGTGATTTATGGATAGTCATTTTAAGCCAGTATTACATGGCTTTGAGCATATTAAGCGGTTTTGGGACTCAGGTCAGCGGCAAGTTATTGCTAAAGTATTGCCCGGTGAATTTTACGTGTCAAAAAACGATGAGATGATTTCCACTGTGCTAGGTTCATGTATTGCAGCTTGCATTTATGATGACAAGCTTGGTGTGGGTGGCATGAATCACTTTATGTTACCGATTGAAAAAGGCGCAGAGCCAACTAGTGCGCATAACTTAAATTGTCGTTATGGTAACTGGGCGATGGAGTTTTTAATTAATGAAGTACTTAAAAATGGCGCCTCTAGGCAAAATCTAAAAATAAAACTGTTTGGCGGCGGTAAAATTATTCGCTCGATGACAGATATTGGCCTTGGTAATATTCGCTTTGCTTATTCTTATGTGCAAGAAGAAGGGCTAGAATTAGTGTCTCATGATGTGGGGGGGCCTTGGCCGCGTAAGGTCAATTTTAACCCTCAAACAGGCAAAGCACAGGTTAAAAAATTGCGCGACATGCACACTGATGTGATTGAAAAACGCGAAGTCCGTTATTTACACGATATTGAAGAACAAGATTCTAAAACCGATATTGAGTTATTTTAAGGGGTAAAAAATGGTCAAGGTGTTAGTGATTGATGACTCGCCATTGATTCGACGAGTATTGACGGAGGTACTACACCAGGCTGATGATATTCAGGTCGTAGGGTGTGCAGAAGACCCTTATCAAGCACGAGAAATGATTAAACAGCTTAATCCCGATGTGCTGACTTTAGATATTGAAATGCCGAAAATGGATGGCATTAGTTTTTTGAAAAACCTAATGCGTCTACGGCCTATGCCTGTGGTAATGATATCAACGCTCACCCAAAAAGGTTCACCGATAACTTTGGAGGCGCTGGAATTAGGAGCAGTTGATTTTATAGCTAAGCCGACAGTCAATGTATCTGAGCAATTAAGCCAGTATGCTAAATTAGTGCAACAAAAGGTCCGTACGGCAGCGGCGGCACGAGTACGGCCTTTTAAATTAAGCCAAGTACAACCTATCGAAACGCTAAGTAATGCACAGTTTAGTATCAATAAGGTTTTGGCGATTGGAGCTTCAACAGGAGGAACAGAGGCGATTAAAGAGGTGCTAATAAGAATGCCAGAAAACTGCCCTCCGATCGTTATCACGCAGCATATTCCACCTGTGTTTAGTAGTTCATTTGCTTTGCGCATGGATAGGACATGTACTATTAATGTCAAAGAGGCGCAGCAAGGCGATAAGTTAAAAGCTGGCTGGGCGTTTATCGCCCCGGGTGGTCAACACTTAAGCGTTATACAGCAAGGAGGCAGCTTATATTGTCAGCTTGATGAGAGCGAGCCGGTTAACCGTCATCGTCCTGCGGTTGATGTATTGTTTAACTCGCTGGTTAAAGTTTGCCCTAAAAATACCATCGCAGCTTTATTAACGGGTATGGGGAGCGATGGTGCGCAAGGTTTACTGGCGCTAAAACAGCATGGTGCTTATACCGTAGCGCAAGATGAACTATCGTCAGTGGTATGGGGCATGCCTAAAGCCGCTGTAGAGATCGGAGCAGCTTTAGCGGTGGTCTCGCTTGATAAAGTGACGCAGCATCTACTAAACCAAGCAATGAAAAAGTAGTCACCTTATAAACTTGAGCTGATTATCCCGGGCTCAGGTTGATAATTATCAAGGGATTATATTTTTACTGCACAATTACCCACGGTTGTGAAAACCAATAATAGCTATTCTTATGAGCAATTGATGGCGCTGTGCAGTTAAATTGTGATCGCCCTTGAGCTAAATTTTTCGGTGAATTTATGGTCACAGTATCAGCTGCTGACCAGTCTAGTTTTGCCTGACCGATGCCCGATACATAACAAGCTAGCTGACTTTTATGAAAGTCTCCCATATTAAATTTAATGCTGATCTGAGGTGGATTTTGGCTGGTCACGCTATCAATATAAGTAAGCTCTTGGATTGAAAATGCGCGAGAGTTTAGTTTGGTCACTAGCGTATCAAGCTTGCTATAAAACCCAGAAGCCGGAAAGCGTGGTAAACGGCTAAAATCAGAATCTTTGTTGATGGCACCAGAGTGTTGGCCAATACCAATAAAGCCCAACTCTTTCACTAAACTTTGTAATTGGTTATTAAACTCGCCATATGGATATGCTAAGTATTTATAGTCATGGCCAATTTCTTCTTTGATCCGTTGTTGTGATGACAAAATATCTTGCTTAATACGCGCCTGCCATTGTTGGGGTGTTTCATCGGCTAATTTACGATGTAGGTAATCATGTTGTGCGCTGTGATTGCTGATCAGAGCACCTTTTTTGGCAAGTTCTCTGAGTTTATTCCAGCCCATTACATAGCCTTTACCTTCATCAATCAATTTTGGATTAACGAAAATCGTATAGGGGTAAGCAAACTTTTCTAATATCGGCGCTGCTTGTTCATAATTATTGTTGTAACCATCATCAAAGGTAATAGCGACGGTTTTATCTGGTAAACTTTGGCCTTGTTGTAAAGCAGATAGTAATTCATTCAGTGGCACTACGTTAAAGTCATGCTGTTTTAGATAGTTTAAATGCTCAGTGAAGGTTTCTGCACTGACACTGGTGACTGCTGGCAGGGTCTCACTGACATGGTGATACTGTAAAATAACTGCGCTGTGAGCAGATAAAGATAGACAAAAGAGGATCGATAGCAGACTGTGAAAAAATTTCTTAATCGTCATAAAGCACACCATAAAAGCTTGCTGTTGTTAGCTGGTCCAATGATATTATCAAATATAACCGTGCCACTGTTAGGAATAGTTGATACTGCAGTAATAGGGCATCTTGGTAGTGCTCATTTTCTTGCCGGAATTGCCTTGGGCGCCACGGTAATTTCATTGCTATTTTGGTTGGCGGGCTTTTTACGCATGAGTACCACAGGGCTGGTTGCGCAAGCTTATGGCAAGAAAGATTATCCTCAATTAGCCGGATTATTAAAGCGCAGTTTAGTATTAGCGCTTATCGTGGCATTTTCTTTAATTGCTTTATCGCCACTTATTAAAAATGCCATAGCTTACCTTTCTGGTTCCAGTGCGCAGGTGCTCGCACAAGCTTATAGTTATTTTGAAATTCGTATTTTTAGTGCACCAGCGGCATTATGTAACTTGGTATTATTAGCTTGGATGTTAGGGATTCATTACGGTAAAGGGCCTTTTTATTTATTACTAGTTACTAATATCACCAACATTGTTTTAGATATTTATTTTGTTGTGTACTTAGATTGGCAAGTCGCCGGAGCTGCTTGGGCATCGTTGATTGCCGATTATACCGCGCTATTATTTGCATTATTCTTGGTTTTTAGGTTAGCGAAAAAAATGACTGTGCCGCTATTTTTAGGTGGGTGGTTTAGCCGAGATAAAATGTGGGCGTTATTAAGTCTTAACCGTGATATTTTTATTCGCTCCTTAATTTTACAACTGTGTTTTAGCTTTATGACCTTCTATGGTGCACGCATTGGCGAGGTAACGCTTGCGGTAAATGCTGTATTACTGAACTTTTTAATGCTTGTGAGCTTTGCTCTTGATGGTATTGCCTATGCAAGTGAAGCAAAAGTTGGCCAAGCAAAAGGTCAACATAGCGTACGGCGTATAAACTTATGGGTAAAAATAAGCGTATTTTGGGGAATGCTATTTGCTTTTTGTTATAGCGTGTTTTTTGCATTGTTTGGTTCGCAAATTATTACCTTATTAACAGATATTCCTGAAGTGATCAAAGCCGCTAATGAATACTTACCATGGTTGATTTTTATGCCATTAGCGGCAATGAGTTGCTTTTTGTTTGATGGTATTTTTGTTGGCCTAACCAGAGCTCAAGATATGCGAAATACCATGCTAATTTCAGCATTAGTTGGATTCTTTGGCGTGTTTTGGGTGTTTAATGCTTGGCAAAATCATGCGCTTTGGTTAGCAATGACCTGCTTTATGCTACTGCGTGGCATTACATTGGTCGTACGTTATAAGCAGTTGCAAACAGCGCAGCAGTTACTGAATTAATAGAAATAGCAATAAATCTAAAGTTCACTTATAACTTTGGATTTATTGTGCTAAAACGGCGTCGTTAAGCACTGTTTATTTTAACTTCGATTCGCATCTTGGGATGGCTTGGATATATGACTGAACTTTATCATTGGTTTGATTTAATTGGCATCGCCGTATTTGCCATGTCAGGCACTTTAATTGCCTATGATAAAAAAATGGATGGCTTTGGAGTCGTGGTACTGGCGACGGTCACCGCGATAGGTGGTGGCACAATTCGAGATTTGATTTTAGATGTTCCGGTATTTTGGTTACACGACCAAAGTTATTTTATCGCGATATTTGCGTCTGTCTTTGTTACCACGCGATTGATCAATAAGCAAAAATCAATTCCTTTATATCATTTACAAGTTGCAGATGCGTTTGGTTTAGCGTTCTTTGCTGTAATGGGGGCGCAAAAAGCATTGCTCGCGGGGATGCCAGCTACAACCGCAATTATTATGGGAGTGATCACCGGTTGCTTTGGCGGAGTAACGCGAGATGTGTTGGCAGGCAATATTCCTATGCTATTAAAAGGTGAGCTATATGCAATTACTTGTATTGCTGGTGGTATTGTTTATACCCAAGCAATTGTATTGAACATTGAGACAGAGATAGCGATGGTGTTAGCGATGTTAACCACCTTGCTGTTACGCCTTGCAGCAATGAAATGGCAACTAACACTACATATTTTTAAATATCCTGACTAGACTGTAAAGAACAGAACGTTACAGGGACAAAGGATGTCATTAGCTCGAATTTATTCTCGTGCCCAAGTGGGTATTCAAGCACCTGAAGTGATCGTTGAGGTGCATCTAGGTAATGGTTTACCAGCATTTCATATTGTAGGTTTGCCCGAAGCCTCAGTAAAAGAAGCCAAAGATCGTGTACGCAGCGCATTAGAAAACTCTAAATTTGGTTTTCCAGACCAACGCATTACAGTCAATTTAGCACCTGCTGATTTACCCAAAGAGGGGGGGCGTTTTGATTTAGCGATTGCGGTTGGTATTCTCATCGCTTCAGAGCAAATTGTTTGCACTGATATTGAACGCTATGAATTTTATGGTGAGCTGGCACTGAATGGCGAAGTGCGTGGCGTGAATGCAATACTCCCATCAGTTTTAGCAGCTAAAGCACAAGGGCGTTGTTGTTTTTTACCTTTAGTAAATGACAGTTTAGCGAGTTTAGTAAATGGCGTTGAGCGCAAAGCGGTCTCTTCTATCCAAGAAGTATGGAGTGATTTACTCAATCAGCAGCCTTTACCTCTTAATATTAGCTACCCAGAACAGCAACATAGCGGTGTTGAATTCTTAATTGATTTAAGTGATGTAAAAGGCCAGCCGGGCGCGAAAAGAGTGTTAGAAATCGCTGCGGCGGGTGGCCATAATTTACTTTTTTTGGGGCCACCTGGTACGGGGAAGTCAATGCTCGCGCAACGTATGCCGACTATTATGCCGGGCATGTCCGATGATGAGGCACTTTCCACCGCAGCGTTGTATTCAATTATTGGTCAAAGTGTCGATCTAACTAACTGGCGCAAGCGACCATTTCGTAATCCTCATCACACATGCTCCGCTGTGGCGCTAGTCGGAGGCTCTTCAAACCCAAAACCAGGGGAGATTTCACTGGCACATAATGGCGTATTATTTCTTGACGAACTACCTGAGTTTGAACGTAAGGTGCTTGACTCATTACGCGAGCCAATGGAGACAGGCACTGTAACGATTTCAAGAGCGGCAAGGCAAATGGAGTTTCCTGCACAGTTTCAATTAATTGCGGCTCTTAATCCAAGTCCTACGGGTTGTCATAATGATAAGCGCGCAACTCCGGATCAAGTTATGCGTTATTTATCGCGGGTATCAGGACCATTTATTGACCGTATTGATTTACAAATAGAGCTACCACGTTTAAGCAGTGCGCAATTGCAAAGCACTCAAGAAGAACAAAGTAGTGCGACTGTGCGCACGCGGGTCGAGGCGGCATATAATCTGCAATTGCGTCGCCAAGGTAAAGTCAATGCGCGACTTAATAATAAAGAAATGAGTGTGCATTGTGCGCTTGCAGCGCCGGAGTTACAGTTTTTAGCTAAAGCCAGTGAAAAGCTATCATTATCGCCACGCTCTTATCATCGAGTGATCAAAGTAGCGCGAACAATTAGTGATCTAAAAGGGCAAGATAATATTAGTTTAGATGAACTAAAAGAGGCACTCAATTATCGTGCATTTGAACGTTTGTTATCACAATTAACCCAGTATTAGTGGTTAGATTGCATTAAATTGACAGCATGTAGCCTTTACCGCGTACCGTAACGATGCGTTTTTGGTCTTTTTCATCGCTCAGTTTTTTACGTAAGCGACCAATTAAAACATCAACAGTTCTGTCATTTGGACTCCAATCTGGCTGGCCAATTTCTTCTGATATTTTTTCACGAGACGTGGCTTTTCCTGCGTTTGAGATCAAACAAATTAACACTTTATGTTCCGCTTCAGTGAGCCTAGATTCAATGCCATTAGCAGTGATTAAAGTGCGGTTGTCTGGATGCAGTTTGAAGTCAGCATATTCAATAAATTCTTCGCTTTCATCGCTACTGTTATTATTGCTTTTTAAGCGCTTATAAAGTGCTCTTATACGCAGTTCAAGCTCTAATAAATCAACAGGTTTACAAATATAGTCATCAGCGCCTTGAGCAAGTCCGGCAATACGATCGGCTTGAGAATCTCGGCTTGAAAGCATGATCACACCAATGTCTGTGAGGGTGTTGAGTTCTTTTGCTAAATGTAAGCCATCACGTTTAGGTAATACTATGTCAATAATTGCTAATGATATGGCATCATAATTATTAGCGCGAGATTGCACTATAGCTAAGGCATCAGCGCCAGTTGCATCATTCTCAATGCAAAATTCAGTCTCTGCAAAATGATTGATTATGCGTTTAACTAATAGTTCGTCATCTTCAACCAATAAAACATGAATAGTCATAGTATCTTAATTACCTTTAATGATGCCTCTATGTTATCACTCATTCGTAAAAGGTGAGAAGGGCGATTTTTAGTATTTATGCACTATTTAGGTGATTATTTAATTATTATCAACAGGTAAACATACTAGGTTTACCTGTTGAACAGAATAAAAGCTACTTTTCAGGGTATAAGTACTGCCACCACTGTGGTTGCTCTTTTAAATGCTTATCGAAGTAGGCAAACATAGTATTCCACCAATCAAAGCGTTGATCGCGAGCAAAAATTTGATGGTCCGCCCCTTTATATTCAATAAGGTCAACATCTTTGCCTAGTAGTTTCAGCGCAGTATACATAGTGTGACTTTCGCCTACAGGTACATTGGTATCAGCATCACCATGTAATAGCAGTAGCGGTGTGGTTACTTTGTCTGCATGGAAAACCGGGCTATGTTGGCTGTATAGTTCACTATTATTCCAAGGATAGCTGTTTTTAGAGGCTTCGCCAGAATATAAATAGCCCCACCAACCGTGACCCCAATACGAGGTAATATTAGAAATCCCCGCGTGTGCGATTGAGGCACTAAACATGTCTGTTTTAGTGGTCAGTAACATAGTCATAAAGCCACCGTATGATGCGCCTAAATTACCTATACGATTTTTATCAATAAATGGATACTGTTTTAATAGTGCTTGGGTACCTTGCATAATATCGTCAGCAGTATATTGACCCCACGCATTCACATGCTTAGCAGAGAACTGTTGGCCAAATCCAGTTGCACCGGTCGGTTGCACTACATAAACCACATAGCCATGCTCTGCCCATAAATTGAAAGGATAACGCCCAGTAAAACCACGAGTAACCGGTGATGTACCGCCATAGTAATATACTAATGCTGGGTAGTGTTTGTTCTTATCAAGATTGCTTGGAAAGTAAACACGACCTTTAATTTCAACACCTGCGGTATTGATGAAGTTAAATTCATCTAAGCTGGCTATATCGGTATTTGCATACGCTTGTGGTTTAGAATCCCACAATGTGGTTGCGGTGTTTTTATTAATACTTAACTGTTTTAATTGCTGTGGAGATGATGCATTAGAGCCGCTAACTAAAATAGCTGGGCTGCGGTTGTTTGAATAACTGAATTGTTCAACTACATCAAAACCTGTTTTGAGTTTGCTAAAGCGTTGTTTGCTTTTATCGTACAGGTATAAAGCAATCGTATCTTGCTCAGTGACTTTAACGAGGGCATCGCCATTAGCGAGTACTTCAAGTTGACCAATGGCAGGATCAAATTCACGACTTAATGGTGCTGCATTTTTACCATGATCAGTTAATAGGTAAAGCTGTCCATCATAGTTGTTGGCAAGCATATTCTCAGGTAGGTTTCTGCCTAAACCATCTTTAAAATCAGGACCCGCAGTGACATAAATGTCATCACCTGTGTATTTAGCTTGATTAAACGTAGTAAACTGACCAATAACTGTGTTGCTCGCATTGGCAATATTCAGTTCCACTAACTCTGTGGTGGGGTGAGTCGACGCTTGCATTACTTGCACACCACGACTCAGTAATACCGTACCACGTTTGCTATTAAAATCTTCAATACTGTGACTAAGTGGTCCTTGGCTCAATGCTTTACTCAGGCCTGTACTTATATCTAATAAGTAAGCTTGTGAGGTTGTGCGGGCATATGACCAGCGATCTTGTAAACCTTGGTAGTGTTTAGTTAGGCTGTTATCAGCTGCTGGTGATTTGGACCAGCTGAAGATTAAGCTGTTGTTATCGTAATAAGCAAAGTCACCCGCGCCCTCTAGGTTGTTGGCAATCACTTTAAGATTAAGGGTTTTGCGGTTTAATTGCTTTAATTTTCCATCTAATAGATAGACTAAATAATTGTTATCAGGGCTCCAAATAATGTTACTCGGTTGACCCGACTCAAAACGGTAAACTATTTGATTATCATCATTTTTTAGCTCAGTGATCACATTTGCTTGATTACCCGTGCTATCTTGATAATGGCGTTTTGCCACTAAATAGTGTTTGGCATCAGGTGCTAAAGATAGTGAACTGACCGTTGTGGCATCAAACAGTTGCTTGGCAGATAAACCATGTTGCTCTTTATTGCTAAAAGTTAATCGATCAATTGCTGCTTTAGGCTCGAAATCAACGTCAACATCGTGCCAATTAGCAACTTGTTCAGCAATAATCACTATTTGGTGATCGCCTTGCGGTAATGCCAGTTCATAGCTTTCTTTTGTGGCTGTTTGTTTTTCACCATTGATAAACAACTGCGCTTTTTCGATACCTTTAAGTGTCAATGTGCCTTGGCTAAAGCGCTCAGCATGAGTGGTAAACTTTAATGCTTGTAGACCGCCGAGGGTTAATGCATTTACTTTATCTAAGGTTTGCCATTTTAATTTTTCGCCAAATACCGTAATGCTTGTTGTTGGTTGTTGAATGCTAGGTAATAGGGCGTTAATAATCGCATCTTGATGCTCAGTTTGGTATGGCTTTAGCTGCATGTCGGCTGCAATTGGGCCAATAAACTTAATATCTGCTTTATCTAATGGTGCAGCCACTAGAGCGCTACTTAACGTGCTTAAAGTTAACACCGCGAGTGTGGTTGTTAGGCGAGGTGTTTTTCCGCGCCATAGTGAACTAAAATTCATTATTGAGCCTGATGTAGGGAATTTAATTTAATATAGCATGTGGTTGTGATGTCAAAAAGTGCTCTGCGATGGATTCCATTGCTCAGCAGTATAAGGTTTGAGGTTAGGGCTGACACTTGGTAAGGTGTTGAGCAATTGAGTAGCGTAGAGGTAACAGTGACATTATTAATCGTTTACATGGTAGCGGCGATTACGATTTCTTTTTTATGTTCGATTATGGAAGCCGTATTATTGAGTATAACGCCTAGCTATGTTGCAGTATTACGTAAAAAAAAGCCTAAACTAGCCAAGCGTTTCGAGCACTTGAAAACCAATGTTGATCAGCCTTTAGCTGCTATTTTAACCTTAAATACGGTTGCCCATACTGCTGGAGCTGCCGGTGTAGGGGCACAAGCTGCCGTAGTTTTTTCTGATGCGGCGGTGGGAATTGCTTCGGCGATAATGACTTTGTTAGTATTAGTGTTGTCGGAAATCATTCCAAAAACTCTGGGCGCAAAGCATTGGCGAACGCTTGCTCCTATGGTGACCAAAGCATTACAGTATTTAGTTATCGCACTCAAACCTTTTGTGTGGCTTGCTGAAAAACTCACCGGTATGTTGGGTCGTAATTACAACGAAGAGTACTATATTCGCCAAGAAATTGAAGCCATGGCTGATATGGGATCGCAATCAGGTGCCTTACATCAGGAAGAGTCTGAAATCATCCGTAGTTTATTGCATTTTCGTCACGCCAAATTAGATGCGTTAATTACCCCGCGTACCGTTTTGTTTAAAGTACATAAAGATTTAACCGTAAATCAATATTTGGCTGAGCATGGTTCAGCGTCGTTTTCTCGGGTGTTGGTATATGATAAAAATGGTGATGATATTATCGGTTTTGTGCATAAAAACGATATTATGCTGGCGTATCATAGGTTGGGTGAAAACTATAAAATCAGTAAGTTGATAAAACCTATTTATACTGTGCCAGAGACTTTATACGTACCTACTTTATTGCATACTTTGCTAGCTGAGCGTACTCATATTTGTTTAGTGATAGATGAATATGGTGATGTGCAGGGGATTGTGACACTCGAAGATATGATCGAAGCGTTAATGGGCTTTGAAATAGTCGATGAGCATGATCAATCAGCTAATATGCAGGCAGTTGCTAAGCAACGCTGGCGTCAGCGCTTGGAAAGTAGCAATAAATTGTTAAGTGCTGAGAATACCATGGCGAAACGAAAAAATTAACGTCGGCTATGACTATTTAATGAAACCATATGTAGCCATGATTGCGCCCAACGAATAAATTCAGTTTTGCCTTTTGGGCGACTGATCAAAAAGCCCTGCATTAAGATGTGCTCTTTAAAACGATCTAAGTATTCAAGCTCTTCAACGCGCTCAATGCCTTCAGCGACAATTGTTAAGTCATCTTGAATGGCTATATTTACTAAGCTACTAACAATGACTTGAGAAAATAAATCACTTTCAATATTACTGATCAAGGTACGATCTATTTTCACCTCAGTAAAAGGCAATGTTTTTAATTGCTGTACATTGGTAAAGCCGGTGCCAAAATCATCAAGAGAAATGCCAAAACCGCGCATTCGTAAACGGTTTAGAGTTTCTAGCTGTGCAGAACTGGATAAAGCATGCTGTTCTGTGATCTCTAAAATAATCTCACTTGGGGTCAGTTGATTAAGATGTAAAATTAAAGCCAGCTTATCCGGGCAGCTTAAATCTTCTAGCTGGCAGGGGGACAAATTAAAAGCCAGTTTAAGTTTGTAGCCTAAACGAGTTTTTATTTCTGAGAAATCGCCTGTTGCCTTTTCAAACAACTGAAACGTGATCAGATTAATTAAATCTAAATCTTCAGCAACACAAATAAACCGTTCAGGTAAAAATATAGCACCTTGTGCTGCGGTCACAATTCTGGCTAATACTTCTACGCTTTCAACTTTATTATTAGTACGGTTTATTTTTGGTTGATAAAACGGCGTTATCTCATTATGGCTTATCGCATGCAGTAATTGCGTTTCAGAAATTGGTTCTGTGGGCTTTTCAGTATGACAAGCTAAATACTCTAGTTTTTGTAGCAGTGTATAAACTTGGTTGAGTTGTACTGGTTTGGCGATATTACCAATTAAATGTACGTTGTTTTTACGCGCTAAATCAGCCGCTAAATCAATGATTTTTGAATTCATTTCAGAAATAATGACAATTGCCCCAGGGTAATGTAACTCGCCAAGGTGACGAATAAGCTCCATGCCATCCATGTTCGGCATATTCAGATCAGTAAATACGGCATCAAAAGCATATGGATGCGCTTTTACTTTATTGAGGGCATCTTGCGCATCTAAACAGGTTGTTACATTGGGCACATCAAGCTCATTTAAGATAGCCTGCATCACTACTAAAATAGCTTTTGAATCATCAACGACCAAAATGCTGCGTGCTAGCTTTGTCATTTTCTTCCCTGAAATAAAATTTACTCGTTAATTAAAAGTAGTCGAGAATAGCGAAGGTGTCAGCTTTATAGTTGCAAATATATTCCATAATCTAGCTAAAAAAATGGGTATACTAACGATATAATTTTTAAGATTTGAAGTGACATCATGCAAATACAGCTGACCCTTGCTGATCAACAATTTAGTTTAGTGCTCGCGGGGCAACAAATTGTAAAAATTTTTCAGCAACAACAGGCAATCGGATTTGATAATCCACGTGTTAACTATTTTGAATTTAAGCTAAATAATCAAGTGATTGGTTTAGACACCAGTACGGTCATTGAGCATAGTATAGCGCTACATATTGATAATGAATTTGTAAAACAACTGACATTACCGCCTATTGAAAAAACTAAACCTAAGCAGGGGCTGCTTGGATTATTTGCGCTCGGTTTTAAGATTTTTAAAAGTGCGAAAGTCGTCAAGGTAGTATTAGCGGGCGCCTCAGTGGCTGGTTATGCTTGGTTATTTACGTTTGAGTTTGCGCTTATGCTAATTGCTTGTTTGGTGATCCACGAGTACGGCCATGTCAGAGCAATGCAATATTTTGGTATTAAAACCAAGGGTATCTATTTAATCCCATTTGTTGGCGGGCTTGCCGTAAGCGACGATAAAATTACCACCCGCTGGCAAGATGTGGTGATTTCTTTAATGGGGCCTGCATTTGGTTTGATCACCTCCGTACTTGGTGTGGTGCTTTATTATGCCACCGAGATGGAAATATTTGCCGGGGTCGCAGTACTCAGCGCATTATTGAATTTATTTAACTTGCTGCCTATTTTACCGCTTGATGGCGGGCATGTATTAAAAAGTATTAGCTTCTCAATGCGTTCATGGGTTGGTTTAAGTATTTGTATTTTAGGCGTGTTATTTGGCTTATGGCTAAGCTACACCTTTGGTTTAATGCTATTAGTGTTTTTCTTATTTATCGGTGCACTGGAAATCGCCTTTGAATGGCGCGGCCGCCACTATTCGCATTTACTGCCACTAGATAAATACGGGCAAGGTTTTTCGGCTGTGATGTACGCTTTGGTAGTTGCAGGCCATGTGGCTGTGATGATGCATTTTGCTGATTCTGAAAACGCAATTTTAAGCCTGCCAATGAAAATTCTATCGAGTTAACAAATTTAAATAGCGTGAGGTGTTACTCACGCTGTATTTTTGCAGCAAGCGTTACGGATAAAAACTCAACATCAATGATATAAACACGCCGGTTATAATTAGCTGCACTAAACAAAAGCCCATAATGTCTTTGGCTTTTAGGCCGGCAATTGCCAATACCGGTAAAGCCCAGAATGGCTGAATAAGATTAGTCCACGCATCCCCCCACGCTACTGCCATCGCGACGCGCGGCATATCTGCACCCAGAGCTTGTGCTGCGGGTATCACTATAGGCGCTTGTACAGCCCATTGGCCGCCACCTGAGGGCACAAATATATTTACTAAGCCAGCACTTAAAAAGCTCCAAAATGGCAATGATTGTGCACTGGCGATGGCGATAAATCCTTGTGATATCTGCTGCGCCAAACCCGTTTGTACCATGATTGCCATGATCCCTGCATAAAATGGAAACTGGATAATAATCCCTGCGCCGCTGGGGACTGCTTGCTGCAGGCTATTAAGTAAATTATACGGCGTTTGATGCAGTAAAATCGCAGAAAATAAAAACAGTGCAATCACACTGTTTAAATTAAGTGAGCCGCCACTAAACACAAAATAATTAGCTAAATAAACTAGCCCAAGTACTCCAATGCCTAGTCCTAATAACTTACTGTGTTCAATTTTATCGGCAGGGCGACTAACATTGTAGGGCTTAGGTATCGGTTCTGCTAATAGCGTTTTATCAACATAAATGCTGTCTTTTGCGCTGGGTAACATATAACGATTAACCAGTGGCATAATGATAAATAAGCCAATAACTATAGCTATATTAAATCCTGAAAACAGTGTTTCGCTGGTGTTTATCACACCAATGCTTTGCTGTGCAAAATGCCCTGACGTTGCGATAGTTAAAGGAATTGAGCCTGCCAAGCCACCATGCCAAACAATAAAGCCAGAATACGCACTGGCAACCAGTAAGCGATAATCAACGAGTGTGTGGCGGGCAATGGCTTTGGCAAATAAAGCGCCAATAACTAAGCCAAATCCCCAGTTAATCCAACTGGCGAGTAATGATACGAAAGTCACTAATAAAATAGCTTTTGGCGCAGTATTGGCAAGTTTTGCTAATTGCGTGAGCAGTCGGCTCATCATCGGTGTACTTGCCAGCATATATCCGGTGAGTAATACCAACAGCATCTGCATGGCAAAACTTAGTAAGTTCCAAAAACCACTGCCCCACGCGCTCAGCACTTGTTGTGGGTTTGAAGGTGTCACTACACACGCAATTATAAAGGTAAGTAGTGTGAGTAAAATAACAAAAATAAATGGATCGGGTAGGTAACGTTCCACTAATTTAGTGAACGGTTTGGCAACATGATTTAGCATAATGATTGTGTGTTTTGATTATTGCTACATATTGCCAATTAATCACGAAAGCGTTTAATTGGCAAATAGAGTTGTAGTCGTGGTATTAAATCGCGTATTTCTTCGTCATTATAACAAACGTTAATTCAAGCACTAGCGTGGCATAAGCCACGCTTAGATACAGTGCTATTTCTGTGGTGCGAGGACCGCTTTTAAACGTGTTTGTACTTCTTCTACGAGTAAGTCTGGTTGAAATTTAGATAAAAACGCATTGCAACCCACTTTCTCGACCATGGCTTGGTTAAAGCTGCCACTGAGGGATGTGTTAAGTACCACATGCAGATTTTTTAAGCGGTTATCGTTACGGATCTCGTGCGTTAAGCGATAACCATCCATTGCTGGCATTTCTGCATCGGTGATCACCATCAGTAATTCTTTTTCTACGTCCATGCCTTTATCAGCCCAGGCTTTAAGCATATTGAGTGCTTCAAGACCATTACTGGCTGGGATAATCTCAATACCCAACTGCGTTAATGTATCGCTCACTTGTTTTCGTGCTGTAGGTGAGTCGTCAGCATGGAGTATTTTTCGGCCAACAAATTCGTTTACGATACTTTGGTCAAGTACCTCATCAGAGATTTGCACTTCGTACTCAATAATCTCTGCTAGTACTTTTTCTACATCAATGATCTCTACTAACTGCTCTTGGCCATCACGTTGAATTTTAGTGAGCGCAGTTAGATAATGATTTTTACCGATAGAGGAAGGCGGTGGCATTATATCTGACCATGTCATATTAACGATTTGATCAACCTTACCAATTAAAAACCCTTGTACTGTACGATTGTATTCAGTGATCACTAAGTTACTATCTTCAGTATTCTTAGCCGCAGACATGCAAATCGCTTGGCGTAAATCAATAACAGGGATTGATTCACCACGAATATTGGCCACGCCTGATATTTTAGGATGGGCATGTGGAATGATACTAAGATGCGGCAGTTTCACTACTTCTTTAACTTTAAAGACATTAAGAGCAAACAAGTGACGACTGTGCAAATAAAACAATAATAACTCTAAGCGATTTTCACCAACGAGTTGAGTTCGTTGATCAACAGAAGCTAATACACCTGACATAACACGCTCGACTTTATAATTAATAATTCAAGTATAGCTTACACTGTTCTACTTTAAAAAAGCAGTCTAGATAATAATCTTGATCCTCAAAGGTATTTCAAGCATTGCCTTCATTTCAGCATTACAGTAACTTATCGGATAATTGATAGCTGAATAACCAAGTGTGGGCATGCCTTTTATATTTAAACGATTATTTTTACTAGTCAGAAATCATATTGATCAGGTTAGTTGGCAAGCTGTCGCTATTGCTACATTATTACATATGGTCTTGATCTGGTTGTTGTTAATCTTCGCAGGAGAAGCCGCACTAAGGCCCGTTAGCACCTTTGTTTATTACTATATCGTTACTACCTCAACGGTAGGATATGGTGATTTTAGTGCAACTACAGATCTGGGTAGATGGATTGTGGCGATACTGCAAATTCCATTTGGTTTAGCTTTATTTGGTGTCCTGTTAGGTAAAACAGGGCAAACAGTTACTTATTTAATTAGGCGCGCTATGACGGGTGATAAAAGTTTTGCACATTTTCACAATCACATTATTATTTTTGGCTGGCATCAAATTCGTACTAAAAAAATGATTGATTATATTCTCGCTGACCAAAAGCGTTTGGATCGACGAATTTTGCTTGCGGTCACAGAGTCAATGGAGCATCCGTTTTTAGCTAATGCCCATGTTGATTTTGTGCGCTTAACTAGTTTTACAGATTTAAGCGAGCTGGAAAGGGTCGCAATTAAACTGGCAGATAAAATTATTATTGACGGGCAAGACGACGACGAAACTTTTACCACCGCCCTGCGCATTAGTAAATTAGTAAAAGATGACTGCCATATTAGTGCGCACTTTAACGATGAGAGTAAAGTCGAAATGCTACTAGAACATTGTTACAACGTGGAATGTTCAACGGCTAAGTCAGCCGAAATTCTAGTACGCTCAATGCAAGACCCAGGCTCTAGTCGTGTACAAGAGGAATTATTATCTACTTTGCATGGTGATACCCAGTTTAGTTTAGTTATTCCTGATGATTTAGCGGTAATGGAATTTGGTAAATTATTTCATCATTTTAAACACGACCATGATGCTATTTTACTTGGTGTTGCACACAATCTAAGTGCGCAAAATATGGATTTAAATCCACCACTGGATTATCCGGTTAACAGTGGTGATATTTTACATTATATCGCGGTTGATCGTGTTTTAAGCAGCGAAGTCGATTGGCAGGGGCTTGCTAAGTAATGAATGAAGTGGCGTTTTTAATTCTACTTTTGAGTGCTTATATTTTACCAGTGGTAATTGTGCTTAACAGTAAGCGCACGCAAGGTCATGAAAAAAATGGCTGGTTAATCGGCATTATCCTTTTCTCCTGGCTCGCACTGATAATGTACTTTGCGATAGTGCCCAAGCACGGGCACAAAAAGAAAACTACCAAGAAAAAGAAAGGTTAAAATTGAGTTGTCAGTTTACATATAAATTTGCCAACCGTGCTTGATTAAACAAGCACGGTTTTTTATTTTAACTGTTTTAGTTTGTGCTCCACTAAAGGATCATCAGGGGCAAGTTGCTGAGCAACTTCCAGCAGCTGAATGGCATCCTTAGGGTGTTCATCTTGGTGCTTTAGCGCGACATCAATCAATGGTTGAATATCAATTTTTGCTTGATGCTCTTGCACATGCGCTGCTTTTTCATCAATTAGTATGTTGTGCGCTTTGCTTAATAATACTTGGCGGTGTGCCGATTTAGCATTCGCCTTGTTGAGCCTTCTATAATAGTCTTCTTTAAAGCGCAGGGTTTTGGTTTGTAGGCGAAATTGCGCAATATCGACTTGTTGATGGCTAATAAAGTCGACGGCCACTTGTTTATAGAAGCCAAATTTATTTAGGTAGGTGGCATGGGTACTGTGACCCATACCAAACACGCGTAAGTGGGTTAGTTGCGAATAGCGCTTAGCATGGCCACGGTCAATACGATTGGTCGGGTCGTAAATTATATAGCCTTTAGCATTGCCTAAATCGAGATCGTGGTAATCTTGCTCCCAATCGAATTGTTGTGCTATATCGGTACTTGAGCGGTCATCCCAAGGAGCAAGTGCTTTATTTTTGGTGCTAACAGGGTGAAATAACAGTACCTTATCTAGCTTTAGTAAATTAGCAAATGCACCCACAGCAAAGCCACCTCGGCTTAAGCCGTAGCCTAATCTCTGGGTAAAGGGTGTTAGCAAGGGAGCGAGTTGCTCGAGGAAAAACAGTAAATTACGGTGTCTAAACCAATTACTTATTCCTAAGTGCTGAAAAGAAATAACATTCACATGTTGTTTTTGCGCTAGTTGAAATCCCCAAGGGCTAAAATCATCATTGAGATCATGCTCTTGGTAATTAGTACCTGCAGGAGAAAAGGTGAACAATAAAGGCTTATTTATATCAATAAAGTGATACTTAACAAAAACATCGCCAAGTAAATCGCCTCCAGAGATAGGTAATCTGGTTTGCTGTTCATCTTGAGGTAGAGTTAACCACTCATCTAACCAATACAGTAATTTCATCTAACCCCCTAACTAAAACAAGCCAACTATTTTAGCAAATTTGGAAAAAGAAGGAAAACGTGATGTATTAGCAGCAAATTATTGTTGTTACTCTGCCATTTTTATAACTGCTTGCCAATCCGCTTTAGTCACTGGCATTACCGATAATCGACCACCTTTTTTTAGAGCTATTTCGGTGATGGCGTCGTTTTCTTTAATCGCTTTTAAGCTGACTAATTTATTTAAATGCTGCTGATAGGTTACATCAACCACAACCCATCTCGGTTTATCACAGGTTGATTTAGGATCGTAATAATCACTGCTTAAATCAAACTGGCAAGGATCTGGGTAGGCTTCAGCAGTCACTATTGCGATACCTGCAACGCCGACGTGTTTACAGCTAGAATGGTAAATCATTACTAAATCGCCGAGCTTTACGCCCTCGCGCATAAAATTACGGGCTTGGTAGTTGCGCACACCTTCCCATGCAGTGGTTTGTGCAGGGGCGCTTTTTAAATCGTCGATTGAAAATGCATCGGGTTCAGTTTTAAATAACCAATACGCCATAACTAGGATCCTTGAAATATTTACATCATACTTGTCTATAGTATCATTAAAATCTAAATGGGATTGAGGAGCAACTATGAGCCAAGTTTTAGATGATTTATTGTCGTTATTAACGTTAGAAGAAATAGAGCAGGGCTTGTATCGAGGGCAAAGCCAAGATTTGGGTTTTCGTGCGGTATTTGGTGGTCAAGTCATGGGCCAAGCACTGTCTGCAGCTAAAGAAACCTTACCGGAAGGCCGTATTGTTCATTCACTGCATTCTTATTTTTTACGCCCTGGTGATGCTGCAAAGCCAATTGTGTACGATGTTGAAACGATCCGTGATGGTAAGAGCTTTAGTACTCGCCGAGTTAGTGCTATTCAATATGGAAAACCTATTTTTTATATGACGGCATCATTTCAAGGTGCTGAAGATGGCTTGTCGCATCAAGCTACTATGCCGGATGTACCTGCTCCTGAGGAGCTGCGCTCATCACTGGAGTTTTATCAAGAGCACGCATCTCATATACCTGAGGTGATCCGCAATAAGTTTATTCGCGAAATGCCGATTGAAATGCGTCCGGTCACCTTTCATAACCCATTTAAGCCAGAGGTAATGGAGCCGGTTAAACATATTTGGTTCAAAGCCAATGGCGAGATGCCAGATGATCAACGTATTCATAACTATTTATTGGCGTATGCGTCTGACTTTGAGTTTTTACCAACGGCTCTACAGCCCCATGGTGTCTCGTTTATGCAGCCAAACATGCAAGTAGCAACAATTGACCATGCGATGTGGTTTCATCGTCCGTTTCGAATGGATGATTGGATCTTATATACCATTGATAGCCCAAGTGCGAGCTCAGGGCGGGGGTTGGTGCGTGGTCAGTTCTTTGACCGTCAAGGCAATTTAGTTGCCTCAACGATCCAAGAAGGTGTAATGCGTCAGCGTTAATATGCCGCTTGCAGTTATTTTTGCTTACATTGTCCTTGCATAATATCACTAATTGACTGCCAGACTCGCGCTGGCAGCAAGGCTTTAAGATGAATATACACTTCACAAAGTTCAGTACTGCCCTGTAAGCCATTCTCGGTTTCGCTAATTAAATTTTGTTCGCGCAAGTTGCTAATAAAGCCTACCAATACTTTTTTGTCAAAAAACTCAGGAGTCTTAATACCATGCAAGGTACCTAAGCGCTGCGCTAATACTTGGCTTTCGCGTTCAAGTTCTGCGCGTTCAATTTCTTTACTGGTTTGAATAAAGCCAATCACAATGGCGTAGCGTTGCAGGGTTAAGCTAAGCGCACGACCTAGAATTTCCAGCTTGGCTAAGCAATCATTACTGTTGGTGATTTTTATGTTATCACCATCAATTTCTATTAAATCTTGATCTACAAAGCTGGCCAGTATGCGGGTGATATAATTTTCATCAAGTTCGTGTAAAAACCATTCTTTAGCAAACATCGGGTAAAAACAGTTAACCAATTTTTGGCACTGCGATACTGTCGTTTTATGGCTTTTAAATATATGCAGTGCCAGTAAGCTTGGTACGGCAAACACATGGAGAATATTATTACGGTAGTAGTTAAAGAGGATTTTCTCTTTATCGTTAATCGCGATAATCTCGCCAAACTCATCGCTTATAACGTCAAATTTATTCAACTTTAAAGCATGTTCGAGTAACTGTGATGAAGTTTCATCTGGGGTGGTGATTTTTTCACTGTAACTAGCGCTACGTTGTAAATGTAAGTAAAAGTCTAGTTGTGCTAACAATTTAGGCTTGCTCAATGCTTGCTTATCATTTACCAGTAAGATCATTGCCAGTAAATTAACTGCGTTAAGCGCGGCGGCACTATTAATATTAACCATCACTTTATCCGCTAAAGTCGCCACTTGCGGACCAAGCCATTGTGGTTTTTGAACATCAGTTGGGTGAATAGATTCACGCCAATCAGGTTGATGCTCATTTAAATATTGATTAACCGAAATCGGATCGCCAAAATTCAAATAGCCGCGGCCATAGTTTTTGAGATTTTTAATGGCTTTGAAAATACCGAAAATCGACTCGCCTTTTTTATCATCACCTGCGAGTTCTTTCAGATAAGTATTTATTTCCATGACGTGTTCATAACCAATGTACACCGGCACAATCGAAATAGGGCGATCAATACCACGTAACATAGCTTGTAGTGTCATCGCCAACATACCTGTTTTTGGTGGTAGTAAACGCCCGGTACGGCTACGTCCGCCCTCAGTATAAAACTTAACTGAGTAACCTTTGATAAACAACTGACTTAAATACTCTTTAAATACAGCGGAGTAAAGCTTGTTGCCAGCAAATGAGCGGCGGATGAAAAATGCGCCACTGCGGCGGAATATGCCGCCTGCTGGGAAGAAGTTTAAGTTAATACCTGCAGCAATATGTGGTGGTACTAAACCAAGATGATAAATCGAGTAGGTAAGTAATAAGTAATCCATGTGGCTGCGATGACACGGCATATAAATAATTTCATGACCTTTATTGGTTAGATCATGGATTTGTTCGGTGTATTTTATATCAATGCCGTTATAGAGCTTGTTCCATAGCCAGGTTAATACACGATCTGCAACACGTATGGTGGCATCACTGTAGTTAGCAGCAATCTCATCTAATAGCTTTAACGCATTTTGCCGTGCTTGCTCATGGCTGATTTTTTTGCTTTTTGCTTCATCGTTAATTGCTTTTTTTATAGTCGGTGATGCTAACAATGAATTAAATAGTTGCTCGCGTGAGGGCATTTTAGGGCCCGTTGCCGCCAATTTTTGACGACGAAAATGCACCCTAGCGACGCGAAGTAATTTATGAGGTAACTCATCAACATCGGCTTTTTCATTTACTAATAACGATAAATCCAACGGTTGACTAAAGCGTATAAAGTTATCACGCCCTGAAAACAGTAATACAAAAAACTTACGAAACCAGCTAGGTGTAAGTGAGTGCGAAACCAGCGTACCTAAACCTGGTTTTTCTTTACCTGGATTACGACCCCATAAAATAGTGACCGGAATGACTTGCACGTTTTTTTCGCCACTGGTAAATAGTTGAGCAATTATTTGTTTACCCTGGTTTAGCGCGTCAGTTGGCTTCGCTTGGCTGCCAAACAGTGGTGGTGGATTTTGTAGGCCAATAAAGCGGTCTAACTCTGCATTACCCAACAGCTGTTGTTCAGTTGGTCTGGGCAGATTGTACTTTTTACAAACTCGGTCAAGAGCCGCTAAATCTGAGCGAGCATTAAGTTTAACTATATAAAAAGTAGGGTAGGCGGGATTAAGACCGTATTGTTCAATTGGGTTCTCGGGCAGTACTTTGCTTTTCACAAATAGGCGATTCATCACCATAGACACAAAATTCAAGCAATAATTAAAAATACGCATCAACTCACCAAGGTTAAGGATTAAGAGATAAAAGCAAAATAAGGATGAATAATAACAATTAAAAACTGGACTGACCATTATCATTAGTGCCAAGTACGATTGCATGGCTTCCTAACTATAGTAAATTCCCAGTAATGACGACATAGTGACAACCCTTTTTTACAGTATAAATAATCCTCATTCTGGTAGTTTGAAATAGTTGTTGCATTTATCACCAATATCACTATAATACGCAGGCTTTCAAAATTCCCCCGGGAACTTGGAAGGAACATTAAGCTTGGATTTCAAGCTAATAAAACAGGAGTTCCGATTTGGAACTCAACGTAGATATAAATCAACAACCGGCATCTTATGTTTTTAAGATTGTTTCGGTCGTTTTTTTATGCTCTTTTAAATGCTCTTTATATTGAGGTTTAAGAATGTCAAATCAACGCATTCGTATTCGCCTAAAAGCTTTTGACCACCGTTTGATTGACCAATCAACGGCGGAAATCGTGGAAACTGCGAAACGCACTGGCGCACAAGTACGTGGTCCAATTCCACTACCTACACGCTTTGAACGTTTTACTGTACTTACATCACCGCACGTTAATAAAGATGCGCGTGATCAGTACGAGATCCGCACCCATAAACGTCTGATCGACATCGTAGAACCAACTGACAAGACTGTTGACGCACTTATGCGTTTAGATCTTGCTGCTGGTGTTGATGTTCAAATCAGCCTGGGTTAATCGAAAGATTAGAGAGGTTTTAGGAAAATGGCATTAGGTCTAGTCGGTCGTAAAGTGGGTATGACACGTATCTTCACTGAAGATGGTGTATCTATCCCTGTGACAGTTATTGAAGCGACACCTAACCGCATTGCTCAGATCAAATCTGACGCAACAGACGGTTATAACGCGCTTCAAGTAACCGCAGGCACTAAAAAAGCAAGCCGTGTAAACAAAGCAACAGCGGGTCACTTCGCTAAAGCTGGTGTTGAAGCGGGTCGCGGTCTGTGGGAATTCCGCCTAAATGGTGGTGAAGGCGATTTTGAAGTAGGCGCTGAGCTTACTGTTGAATTATTCAACGAAATCAACAAAGTTGACGTAACCGGTACTTCTAAAGGTAAAGGTTTCCAAGGTGGTGTTAAGCGCTGGAATTTCAGCATGCAAGACGCTACACATGGTAACTCTCTATCTCACCGTGCTCCTGGTTCAATCGGTCAAAACCAATCACCTGGTAAGGTGTTTAAAGGTAAGAAAATGGCCGGTCATATGGGTGCTGAGCGTGTAACGACTCAAAACTTAGAACTAGTACGCGTTGACGCTGAGCGTAACTTGCTTTTAGTTAAAGGTGCAGTACCTGGCGCTATCGGCGGTGACGTTATCGTTAAACCTGCTGTTAAAGCATAAGTCCTGGAGATTTAGTGATGGAATTAGCAATTAAAGACGCTTCTGGCGGTCTTGAAGTTTCTGAAGCTACTTTTGGACGTGAGTTTAACGAAGCATTAGTACATCAAGTAGTTGTTGCATACGCAGCAGGTGCTCGTCAAGGTACTCGTGCTCAGAAGACACGTTCTGAAGTAAGCGGTGGTGGTAAAAAACCATGGGCTCAAAAAGGTACTGGCCGTGCACGTGCTGGTACAATCCGTAGTCCAATTTGGCGTTCAGGTGGCGTTAGCTTCGCAGCTAAACCACAAGACCACAGCCAAAAAGTAAACCGTAAAATGTACCGCGGTGCGATCAAAAGCATTTTATCTGAATTAGTTCGTCAAGAGCGTTTAATCGTTGTTGAAAGTTTTGCTCTAGCAGCACCAAAAACTAAAGAACTAGTTGCTAAGCTTAAAGAACTTGAGCTTAAAGATGTTCTAATCGTAACTGAAGAAGTAGATGAGAATCTATTTTTATCGGCACGTAACCTGTACAAGGTTGACACGCGTGATGTAGCTGGTATCGACCCTGTAAGCTTAATCGCTTTCGATAAGGTACTTATTACAGCAGCTGCTGTTAAGCAACTTGAGGAGACGCTAGCATGATTCGTGAAGAACGTCTTTTAAAAGTGATCCTTGCTCCACATATCTCTGAAAAAAGCACTATTGCTGCTGAAGAAAACAACACTATCGTTTTCAAAGTAGTAAATGACGCAACTAAAGCTGAAGTTAAAGCAGCTGTAGAGAAGCTTTTTGAAGTGGAAGTAACTGGTGTTCGCACACTTAATGTTAAGGGTAAAACAAAACGTACTGGCGCACGTTTCGGTCGTCGTAGCGACTGGAAAAAAGCTTACGTTACTCTTAAAGAAGGCAGCGAACTAGACTTTGTCGGCGGCGCCGAGTAATAAGGGGAGTTAGAATTATGGCACTTCAAAAGTGTAAGCCAACTTCTGCGGGTCGTCGTCACCTAGTTAAAGTGGTAAACCCAGATCTACATAAGGGCAAGCCATACGCACCACTATTAGAGAAAAACTCTAAATCAGGTGGTCGTAATAACAATGGTCGTATTACGGTTCGTCATATCGGTGGTGGTCATAAGCAGCATTACCGTTTAATCGATTTTAAACGTACTAAAGATGGCATTCCAGCCACTGTTGAGCGTTTAGAATATGATCCAAATCGTAGCGCAAACATCGCACTTGTATTATATGCAGACGGTGAGCGTCGTTACATTATCGCACCAAAAGGCTTAAAAGCTGGTGATGCAATCCAGTCTGGTGTTGATGCACCAATCAAGCCTGGTAATGCATTACCTATGCGCAATATGCCTGTAGGTTCGACTGTTCACAACGTAGAATTAAAACCAGGTAAAGGTGCTCAAATCGCACGTTCTGCTGGTGCATACGTTCAAATCCTTGCTCGTGATGGTCAGTATGTAACATTACGTCTTCGTTCAGGCGAAGTTCGTAAAGTTGAATCAGATTGTCGTGCGACGCTAGGTGAAGTAGGCAATGCTGAGCATATGCTTCGTTCACTTGGTAAAGCAGGTGCAAATCGCTGGCGTGGTATTCGTCCGACAGTTCGTGGTGTTGCCATGAACCCGGTTGATCACCCACACGGTGGTGGTGAAGGTCGTACATCTGGTGGTCGTCATCCTGTGTCTCCATGGGGTAAGCCGACTAAAGGTGCTAAGACGCGTAAGAACAAGCGTACGGATAAATTTATAGTACGTCGTCGTACTAAGTAATATTGAGGAATAGCCATGCCACGCTCTCTCAAGAAGGGTCCTTTTATAGACCTACACTTGCTGAAGAAGGTAGAGAAAGCTTTGGAAAGCGGTGACAAGAAGCCAATTAAAACTTGGAGCCGTCGTTCAATGATCATACCTAACATGATCGGATTGACCATTGCTGTCCATAATGGTCGCCAGCATGTACCAGTTTTCGTTTCTGACGAAATGATCGGTCACAAACTAGGTGAATTTGCACCAACTCGCACTTACCGTGGCCACGCTGCGGATAAGAAAGCGAAGAAACGTTAAGAGGGGAATGATAAATGCAAGCATTAGCTAAACATAAATTCGCCTCTGGTTCGGCGCAAAAAGCACGTCTAGTTGCAGATCAGATCCGCGGGTTACCTGTCGATCGCGCACTAGAAATCCTGGCGTACAGCCCTAAGAAAGCGGCTGTATTAGTTAAGAAAGTACTTGAGTCTGCTATTGCTAACGCAGAGCATAACGAAGGTGCTGACATTGATGAGCTACGTGTAACAACGATCTTTGTGGACGATGGTCCAACAATGAAACGTATTATGCCACGTGCTAAAGGACGCGCAGACCGCATCCTTAAGCGTACAAGCCACATCACTGTTGTGGTTTCAGATAGCTAGGAGTATAAGTAATGGGACAAAAAGTTCATCCTACTGGTATTCGCCTAGGTATATCTAAACCTTGGGTTTCTACCTGGTACGCGAGTTCAAAAGATTTCTCTGCACAGCTTTTTGGCGATCACAAAGTACGTACATTCCTTACTAAGGAATTGAAAGCGGCTTCTGTGTCTAAAATCGTTATTGAGCGTCCAGCAAAATCAATCCGCGTAACAATTCACACGGCTCGTCCGGGTGTTGTTATCGGTAAAAAAGGCGAAGACGTAGAAAAATTACGTCAAGCGGTAACTAAGATTGCTGGTGTACCTGCTCAGATCAATATTTCTGAAGTACGTAAACCAGAACTAGATGCACAACTAGTAGCAGACGGCATTGCCTCTCAACTAGAGCGTCGTGTTATGTTCCGTCGCGCTATGAAGCGTTCGGTACAAAATGCAATGCGCATCGGTTCTAAAGGGATCAAAGTTGAAGTTAGCGGTCGTCTTGGCGGCGCAGAAATCGCACGTTCAGAATGGTATCGTGAAGGTCGTGTACCTCTACATACTCTTCGTGCTGATATCGACTACGCAACTTCTGAAGCCTTAACCACTTATGGTATCATTGGTGTTAAAGTTTGGATCTTCAAAGGCGAAGTTATTGGTGGTTTACCACTAGTACAAGAGCAAGAGAAGCCAGCTAAACGCGCACCAAAGAAAGCCAAAAAAAGTGCTAAGTAGAGGTAGCGAGTAATGTTACAGCCAAAACGTACAAAATTCCGTAAAATGCACAAAGGCCGCAACCGTGGTTTAGCGCAAAACGGTAACAAAGTAAGCTTCGGTACTTTCGGTTTGAAAGCTACTGGCCGTGGCCGCATGACTGCTCGTCAAATCGAAGCAGCTCGTCGTGCCATGACACGTCACGTGAAACGTCAAGGTAAAATCTGGATCCGTGTCTTCCCTGACAAACCGATCACAGAAAAGCCTCTTGAAGTTCGTATGGGTAAAGGTAAAGGTTCTGTTGAATATTGGGTTGCTGAAATTCAGCCTGGTAAAGTACTTTACGAAATGGAAGGTGTTTCTGAAGAGCTTGCTCGTGAAGCATTCGACCTTGCTGCTCGTAAACTGCCATTCAAAACAACTTTCGTAACTCGGACGGTAATGTGATGAAAGCAAGCGAACTAAAAGATAAAAGCGTAGAAGAGCTTAATGCTGAACTTCTAGGTCTTCTTCGTGAGCAGTTTAACCTGCGCATGCAAGCAAGCACTGGTCAGTTAGCTCAAACTCACACGCTAAGAACAGTACGTCGCGATATCGCGCGTGTAAAAACAGTTATTAACCAGAAGGCAGGTCAATAATGAGTGATAAAATTCGTACTCTTCAAGGCACTGTAATCAGCGACAAGATGGAAAAATCTTTCACTATCGCTATCGCACGTTACGTGAAGCACCCAATCTATGGGAAATTCATCAAACGTACGACTAAATTACACGTACATGACGAAAATAACACAGCAAAAGCGGGTGACGTTGTTACTATCCGTGAATGCGCTCCAATCTCTAAGACTAAGTCTTGGACATTAGTAGACGTTATTTCTAGTCCAAAACAAGCTTAATTTTTAATTAAGTCTGTTTTATAAAAAGCCCCGGCATTAGCTGGGGCTTTTTGTTTTTAAAAAGCTATAAGCGGTAAGTTTTAAGCCGTAAGCCGCTCGGAGTGAAGTTGAACGCCTGAGTCTATTGAGGGCCTTGAAGAAAAGAACGTCACGAATATGCAGGTATAAAAATTCATACCATAGAAAAAGCACGTCGATAAATTTCCCTGATAAAAAACTACTTGACCTTAACCTAGCTCCAGCTTTTATGCTGTATTTTTTCACTCTGATTAAATGCTATGTGTCCGATTCAAAATTACCTTCTAAGCCTAGGCCTTACCGAATATAGACAATCTATTTTGCAAATTGTGAAGCTTGCAGAAGCGGTGGATCACTCAATTGCAAATAACAGTGAATTTGCAACTGCTGCGTTAGCATGGGTTGAGCAACAAAAAAGATGCCCAACAATGACAAACAAAAGAGCATTAATTATATTCTTACTGCATAAATTGGGTTATAAAATTAGAGAGCAAAAAAGCCTTTGCAAGTGCAAAGGCTGATGTTTTTCTGCGCTGACCGCTGACCGCTGACCGCTGACCGCTGACCGCTGACCGCTGACCTTTACCAAATCATCTCAACAAATTCTGGATGATCGATATATGGATTGCGGTTGCCTTGATGCTCATAAGCGGCTTGGTTTCTATCTAGTTCAAGTTGACTGACTGGATCGTCGTTATGCCAATTAACCAACATAGTCACTACCCAATTCTCAAACACTTGGTTACTAGAGCCGTTAAGCACGGCATTACTAGCCGTGGTGTTGTTTTGCCAAGTACCAATGACGTTTTCGTAGCGGGTTGCCATATAGAAGTAGGCGCGAGCAAAGTCACCTTTAAACTCATCGATTGGCTCAAATACTGTGCCTGAGTAATTAATCGAGCTTGCTGCGCTGCCAAGTTTACTGCCATTGCTTGAGGTGAAACTGGCGCTGCCTACTTCGCCAAATGGGTAATTGCTACGTTTTGAATTAACATAACCATCGGTTGCAAAAATATGATGTACGTCTGAGTTCATAGGCTCATTTGTGCCGCCAAACCAACTTTTCGGAAATGAATGTTCGCGGTTATAACAATCAGCTTCACTATTGTAAGTGCCGCATTGATCACTTACAGCGACATAGTTATAGCTGTCTTGACCGGTGGGATTTTCTGAATAGCGATCGAGTATTGAATTGTCATTTTCAAAGTACTTATCCCGTGAAGCAAGATCGTAAAAACTCCAAATAGCTGAATAACCTTGTGAGTTGTGACCTTTAATAATGTTATAAAGCGCGGTTTTAAGTGTATAGCCCGTTAAACCTTGTACTGTAACATAGTAGCCAGTTGGCTCGCTGGGCGGCGTTTCTGGGTTGGTATTATCACCAAGTATAAAGGGAGTTGCTTCACTGCTTTGAAAACTACTGCCGCTAGCCAATGTTGTTTGGGCAGATGTTAGCGCGTAGCTACCATTACCAAATGAACAGCAAATACCGTCGCCGTAACTATCAAAAATACTAAATGTGTAATCGCCATCAACTAAGCAAGCTTGCTCTGTATAGCTGTTGTTGCCACTATAACTGCCACCTGACGCAACTGCTATGCCTTGGGCGTTAGTGATTTGCCAGCTAGTCTCTTCGCCATAGTTATCAGTTGTCAGTGCTAAGTTAACGGTGTTATCAGCACAACCGACTGGTGGCGGTGGGGTGGTATCACTAGAACCTGGTGTAAAACTATCCACATAAATAGTTTCACTGCCATCAAAGCCGCTGACATCGTAAAAACGCAGGCCCACGGTAATCGTAGCATTGCTGGTTGCTGTATATGTATAGCTTATTTGTTGCCACTGATTTAATAACGCTGGATTTGAATAGCCTTGATAGCCGTCGGCAATTAAGCGCGCTTTAATGCCGCCTTCGGTGTGATAAACCCAGCTTGAGAATAAGTAGCTTTTGCCGGCCTCAACAGTAACTTCTTGCAGTAAATCAGTATTGCTTTGACTAGCGGTATTAACCACTACTTTTGCAGCAAGAGATCCTGAATTCACTATGGTATTTGAAGCTGATAGTGTAATGCCTGAGTCAATCGTACTCCAGCCGTTTGGGCTATTACTTGACCAGTTTTCAAAGTCACCATTATTAATGCTGGCCATGCAGGGAAGTGCTGTAGCTAACATAGCACTGCTGAGTATGAGTTTTCTATATGCCCCGTGTGACATAGTGTTTCCTTATTGTATTTATAGTCGGCGCACAGAATGTGGCCAAATCCACTATAGCCTACTCGAGGTTTGTTGCAAAAAAGTTAATTTGCATTTTGAAAAAAATGAAGTGAATAAATTTTTGTATGATATTTCTGATCGGCTAAGCGTGGTGCTGAAATCATCAGCAGTTATTTTTACCTTTTAATCTGTTTTTACTGGTTAATTTATAAATTAATAACTAAATGGAATAACAAAGCAGATTCTATTCTTTTTTTATTGGCGCGTACCCCGTTATTCTTCACACTCAGAGAAATCTTTAGGGCCTGAGTTATTTGCCTTAAAGGCGACACAAATTTTAGGCAAAGTGATTACTGTAATCAGTGATCATTTTGCAGATAACTTTCAGGGTTACGGGGAATTAATTCATGTTGTTAGGTCAACTCAATGCCGCGGCAAGTCCGCTATCGCAAGAGCAAGTACAAAAGCTGCAAGGTTTAGTGGCTGAGCTTAATCCAATTCAGCAAGCTTGGGTAAGTGGCTATCTTGCTGCGAATGCCAATACGGCGGCCTTAGGTGGTGTTGTAGGTGCTGCGCCAAGTGCTGGAGATGCAGCTGCATTGACCATTTTATATGGCTCACAAACCGGTAATTCAAAAGGTGTAGCGACTAAGCTCAAAGAGCAAGCGGAGTCTCGTGGTTTAGCTGTTAAGTTAGTTAGCATGGCTGATTACAAACCAACGGCCCTGAAAAAAGAAAAATTCTTAACTGTCGTTGTTTCTACTTACGGTGAAGGTGAGCCGCCGGAAGATGCCGAAACATTACATGAGTTTTTAGCAACCAAAAAAGCACCTAAGCTTGATGGCGTTAAAATTGCGGTTATAGGTTTAGGTGATTCAAGCTATGAGTTCTTCTGTCAAACAGCAAAAGACTTTGAACAGCGCTTAAATAAGCTCGGTGCAGAAACCATTTACCAGCGTGCTGATTTAGACGTTGATTACGATGATGAAGCCGCCAGCTGGATCAGCGGAGCACTTGATGCATTTGAACCTGATTTAAAAGCACAGCAAGGCGCAACAGGTGGGCAAGTGGTGTCATTTGGTACACCAGCAACAGCTGCCAGCCAATATACCAAGCAAAACCCATTTCCAGCAGAGCTTAGCCTAGTGCAAAAGATCACCGGTCGAGATTCAACCAAAGATGTGCGCCATGTTGAGATTTCACTGGAAGGGTCTGATATTACTTACACACCGGGTGACTCGCTGGGTGTGTACTTCTTAAATGATGAAGCACTGGTTGATGAAGTACTGACACTGACGCAAATTGATGCTGCAAGCCAAGTTAAAATCGCTGATGAAGAGCTAAGCATTCGTGATGCCTTAATTGAAAAGTTAGAGCTGACTCAATCATACCCAGGTTTTGTGGAAAAGTACGCGATAGCGACAGGCACACCTGAGTTATTAAAGCTGGTTGAAGATAAAGTGGCAATGCGTGAATACATCGAGCCTCGTCAAATCTATGATGTGATCCGCCAAAATCCAGCCAAGCTTGAAGCACAAACTTTAGTTGATTGCCTACGCAAACTACAAGCGCGTTTATATTCTATCGCTTCAAGCCAAGCTGAGGTTGAAGATGAAGTGCATTTAACCATTGGTCTAGTTGAATTTGAGGCATTCGGTAGTGAGCACTTAGGTGGTTGTTCGGGTTATTTAGCACGTCGTGCCGAAGAAGGCTGTAGAGTAAAAGTATATAGCGAGCATAACGATAACTTCCGTTTACCTGCTAACGACGAAACGCCAGTGATCATGGTCGGCCCTGGTACTGGTATTGCGCCGTTCCGTGCTTTCTTACAAGAACGTGATGCCCGCGAAGCATCCGGTAAAAACTGGTTATTCTTTGGTAACCCACACTTTACCCAAGATTTCTTATATCAAGTAGAAATTCAAGGTTACTTAAAATCAGGGCTACTAAGTAAAGTTGATGTGGCGTTTAGCCGTGACCAAGCAGAGAAGGTCTACGTGCAAGACAAGCTACGCCAAAACAGCAAAGACGTATTTGCATGGCTAGAAGCGGGCGCGCATTTATATATTTGTGGTGACGCTAATCGAATGGCAAAAGACGTGCACAATGCGTTGGTTGATATTATTAGCGAGAACACAGGTAAGAGCTATGAAGATGCAGATCAATACTTGAAAGATTTGCGCAGCGCTAACCGCTATCAGAAAGACGTGTACTAAGCGCACGTTGTTTATTTTATTAAAAGCTAACAGCCGTCACTGTAACAAATTTAGGATTAAACATGAGCGAACAAGATAAAAACGTAAAGCTTTCTGATAACGAGCGCTTGAAAAGAGAAAGTAACTTTTTACGTGGCACAATTGAACAAGACTTAAAAAATGAGATCACCGGTGGTTTCACTGCGGATAACTTTCAGTTAATTCGTTTCCACGGGATGTATCAGCAAGATGACCGTGATATTCGTGGTGAGCGTGCTAAGCAAAAGCTTGAGCCATTACACAACGTCATGTTACGTGCACGTATGCCTGGCGGTATCATCAAGCCAGAGCAATGGTTAGCAATTGATAAGTTCGCAGATGAAAAAACCAGCTACGGTAGTATTCGTTTAACAACTCGCCAAACGTTTCAGTTTCATGGTGTGTTAAAGCCAAATATAAAAGGCATGCACCAAATGTTGGATAGCGTGGGCATTGACTCAATCGCAACAGCGGGTGATGTAAACCGTAACGTACTATGCACTACTAATCCGGTTGAATCTGAGCTGCATCAAGAAGCGTATGAGTGGGCAGCGAAAATTTCTGAGCACTTGTTACCAAAAACTAAAGCGTATGCTGAAATTTGGCTAAACGGCGAAAAAAGCGAAACCACAGAAGAGCCAATTTTAGGTTCAACTTACTTACCACGTAAGTTTAAAACCACAGTGACTATTCCACCGAACAACGAAGTGGATGTGCATGCGAATGACTTAAACTTTGTCGCGATTGCTGATAACGGTAAATTAGTTGGTTTTAACGTGCTAGTAGGTGGTGGTCTTGCTATGACTCACGGCGATACTGCAACGTATCCACGTAAAGCCGATGATTTTGGTTTTATCGCACTCGAAGATACGCTAAAAATTGCTGAGCATGTGGTGTCTGTACAGCGCGACTGGGGTAATCGCTCAAACCGTAAAAATGCAAAAACTAAATACACCTTAGATCGTGTAGGTACTGATGTATTTAAAGCGGAAGTAGAGCAACGTGCAGGGGTTAAATTTGCACCAAGCCGCCCTTATGAGTTTACTCATCGTGGCGATCGCATTGGTTGGGTTGAAGGTATTGATGGTAAGCATCACTTAACCTTATTTATCCAAAGTGGTCGTATTTTAGATTTTCCGGGTAAACCACTGAAAACAGGTTGTCGTAAAATTGCTGAAATTCACCAAGGTGATTTTCGTATGACGGCAAATCAAAACTTGATCATTGCCGGTGTGCCTGCTGATCAAAAAGCAATAATTGAAAAAATAGCGCGTGAACACGGTTTGATTGATGACAAAGATTCAGAGCAGCGAAAAAACTCAATGGCCTGTGTTTCACTGCCGACTTGCCCTTTAGCGATGGCGGAAGCCGAGCGTTATTTACCAAGCTTAATTGAAAAAACTGAAGCGCTGCTTGCTAAACACGGTATTCCTGATGATAGTATTATCATGCGTGTTGTTGGTTGCCCGAATGGCTGTGGCCGCGCAATGTTGGCTGAAGCAGGGTTGGTGGGTAAAGGACCTGGCAAATATAACGTTTACTTAGGTGGCAATCTTGAAGGTACTCGTATTCCTAAGTTGTATTTAGAGAATGTCGGTGAAGACGTGTATTTAGAGGCCTTTGATAAATTAATAGGTCAATGGGCAAGTGAGCGTAACGACGGCGAATGTTTTGGTGATTTTGTGATCCGCAAAGGCATTGTTGCTGAAGTTAAAGTCTCAGTCACCGATTTCTACGCATAATTTAAAGCAAGCGTTCGCGCTTGCTAAGGTTTGGAATTTACTATGAGTGAATTTAAAAACATTTTACAGCTTGATAAAGAAAGCCAAGTAACACTGCTTGCTGATGCTAACGGCATATTAAAAGATATGAGCGCTGAACAGCGTGTAGCATGGGCACTGGAAAACTTGCCAGATACGCAGTTTTTATCATCAAGCTTTGGTATTCAAGCCGCGGTAATGTTGCATTTAGTAACGTCACAAAAAGCCGATATTCCAGTGGTGCTAACTGATACAGGTTATTTATTTCCAGAGACTTATCAGTTTATTGAGCAAATGACCGAACGCTTATCACTAAATTTGAAAGTGTATAAGTCGCAGTTAAGCCCAGCTTGGCAAGAAGCCAAGTTTGGTAAGTTATGGGAGCTAGGCGAAGCGGGTATTAAACAATATAACCAGCTTAATAAAGTTGAGCCAATGACTCGCGCATTAAAAGATATAAATGCAGGTACTTGGTTTAGCGGCTTGCGTCGTGACCAATCATCGACACGTGCTGACAAGCAAGTTGTTGAAATTAGCCGTGGCACGGTAAAGGTTTATCCAATCATTGAATGGTCAAATCGCGATGTTTATCAGTACCTGACTAAACATGACTTACCATACCACCCATTATGGGAGCAAGGTTATGTGTCAATGGGCGATGTGCATACTACGCGTAAACTAGAGCCAGGTATGACCGAAGAAGAGACCCGTTTTTTTGGTCTAAACCGCGAATGTGGCCTACACATTGATGGTGATGGGATCTAATCTTACGGTTATCATTAAATTCCTAAAGCGCAGCCTACTAGCTGTGCTTTATTTTTTTGACTACAGTATAAAGTAAGTAGCCATTAGCTTTGTGTGCATCATTGATGAATAGATACTTTGCTATCTTGTTTTTATTTTTTCCAAACCACTCTTTTGCTGACACCTTTCGTGTTGCGTTACCTGATGAGAATTATCCCCCATATCACATTATTGGAGGCGCTAAAAAAGGACTGTTGAATGAGTTAATAACCCAGTTTGCTGAGCAGCACTCCCTTACTATTGAGTATACATATGTCCCTGAAATGCGCTCGGAGAAAATGGTTTGTAATGGTGAGGTTGATGCGCGTATGGAATCTGAAAGTTGGCTCTTGACAGCCCATAAGTATTATTGGAGTCAAGAAATTGTGATGGTTGAAGATGTCATGGTGGTGACCCATGGTGCAAACCCCAGTGATTTTCAAGATGAAAAAGTGCTGCATAATGGTGTACTGCTAGGGCGCTTTGGTTATGTATATCCTGAATATGAGCCATTGGTGCGTGATCAAATCCTACATCGTGAGAACTTTTATTCGGATCTAGATGTATTACAGAGTCTTTATAATGATAACCATATTAGTAGACGTTTTACTATTATGTCGCGCGCGGTTTTTGATTGGTACGTCAATAAATACCCTAAATTCTCAGCTCTTGGTGTAAGTGCTTTTAATGTCGGTGAGGCGCCTTTGCAGCTACAATTTGCACATACTGAGCGTGGCAAGAAGCGGGCAAAAGAATTTAATGATTTTTTACAAAGCTTGAAAGATAATGGTGACCTAGCTAAAATCATAGCTCGCTATCAATGATAGTAAGAAAATAGAAAGAAAAAAATTTAACTCAAAGGATTGAAGATGAAGTATTTTGCGTACCTAGCGATTATGGTATTGCTGATCAGTGTCGCGGCATTATTTTACTTGCAACGACCCGATGGCCAAACGTGGTTAACCAGTGATGGTATTAGTAGTAAATCAAATCAGCTAACAGAGCAAATGGTTGAGTTATCAAGTGACACCTTTGCTATAGCTGCCAAATTGGTCAGTGAGACTAGTCAAAAAGTTGTTGAATCAATTACCGATGAAAGCTCAGTAGCAACGACCGTTATTTATAAATGGCAAGATCAGCAAGGGCAATGGCATTACTCCGATCAGCCTAATCCTAACGGTACAAGTGAAAAAGTAATTCTAGATCCGCGTGATATTACGGTAACTGCCGCAGAAGATACGTCTATTTTAAAAGGTACCTCAAAAACAACTAATATGTCTTTAATGCCAAACTCAAGCAGTGTTTATGATCCCGTGGTGATGAAAAAGCTGTTTGAAGATGCAGAGCAAGTGAAAGAACAGTTAGAGCATCGCACTAAATCGTTAGATGAGACGCATTAATTTGCTTCAATAGCGTTGTTTTGCTGTGTTTTTTCGGGCTGTGTTACAAAAAATTGTTGCTTAATGATTGGCAGGTTATAAGCTTTTAACCAACGCTCAGTAGCTATCATTAGTTCTCCTGAAGCAACTAACCTTGTCAGGCCTTCATCAAAATTATCTCTGACAGACTTATCTTGAAAAACAATGTAAGAGCCTTGATAGTTTAAAATATCGCGATATATAAAACTTGTAGGGTCAAGTTGGGTGTTTGTTGATGTATGCCAGTAGAGCATTAAATAATCACCGATACGGACATCGATCTTATTGGTAAGTAACTGTTTATTTAGGGCTTGTTGATTTCCTACTTCACTATAGTGAGTGAATACCTGTGTCGCCATGTTTTTATACTCAGCACCAAAGATATCGCTCGCCCCTATAAAACTACCGACTCTTAAATTTTTCAAATCGTTCAGCGTAGTTACTTTCTCGGTCCATGCAGAACGGAGCATGGTCACGCGGTTCATAAATCGCACACGATAACGAGAAGTAAAGGCGTGTGCAGCTGGTTGTGCCGTATAGTTGATCGCGATATCAGCGACTTTATTGTTGAAGTAGCGTTGAATAGCATCATTATTTAACGGCACCAACTGCGGGTTTTGATAGCCTTGTATCCGTAACACTTGAACCACAAGCTGATCGAAGTAACCATTACCGGTTACGTTATCTTGCATGAAATAAGGTGCAAAATTACCGGATGCAATAATCAGTTTTTCATTTGCACGTAATTGAGTGGGTAAGCAAAGCACTAAAAGTGCCGCTATTAATAAAGTTTTAGAGGTGTTAAATGGTTTGATTAATTGCAAGACCTTGCTGCTATACATGTTGGTCATGTACAGCCTCTATGTTCATTAAAACAATAGTGAGGTAAATTTTTGTAGGCAGAGAAAATAGCACCCCAATAGCAATAAAAGCGGCGCTGATAATAATGCCATGAATACTATTTTGTTCACCAAACAGATCAGACACTAATAAATAATGTCCAGTCACAATAAGGCATATGCCAAGGACAATAAATACTTTTAGTACTTTGATGATCTTTTGCTCGGTCATAGTATGCAGGCGTTAATGATAAGATGAATTAAGTGTAGTTAATAATGAGTAAGCTGACTTGTTTTACATCAAAAAATTAAGGGCTAAGCAAATTAATTTTGCAAAGCCCTAATATTATAGATTAATTAGCTAGTTAACATATTACGCAATACATACTGTAAAATGCCGCCATGTTTGTAGTAATCCCACTCTTTGGGGGTATCAATACGGACATCGGCACTAAAGCTTAGTTTTTTGCCTTCGCTATTGGTGGCAACGACACTAACTTCCTTGGTTTTATCGTAGAGACCTTCGATATCGAACTGCTCTTGACCTGTTAACCCCAGTGATTCATGGCTCTCACCTGCTTTAAATTGCAGTGGTAGCACGCCCATGCCAATTAGGTTCGAGCGATGAATACGTTCATAACTTTGCGCAATGACCGCTTTAATACCTAATAATAGCGAACCTTTCGCTGCCCAGTCTCGTGATGAACCCGTACCATACTCAGCACCGGCAAGCACAACGAGTGGCACGCCTTGCTGTTGATACGCCATTGCAGCATCGTAAATACTGGCAAGCTCATCATCAGGTTGAGTGCGCGTTACACCGCCTTCGGTGCCTGGTGCAAGCAAGTTTTTTAAGCGTACATTGGCAAATGTACCGCGCATCATTACTTCATGATTACCACGGCGAGAACCGTATGAGTTAAATTGCGATTTATCTACGCCATTTTCTTGTAAGTATTCGCCAGCAGGCGCGCTTGCTTTAATTGCACCAGCAGGGGATATATGATCAGTAGTGACGGAATCGCCAAGTTTTGCTAAACAGCGAGCACCCGTAATAGTAGGGATGCCTGGTGGTTCTGTCGTCATGCCATCAAAAAACGGCGCTTTTTTAATATACGTTGAGGCATCATCCCAGTCATAAAGTTTACCATCAGGAATTTTGATTTGTTGCCAGCGATCATCACCCTTATAAACATTACCGTAACTGGTAGCGAACATTTCTTTAGTGACGGTTTTTTTCACCAGTTCATTCACTTCGCTGACACTAGGCCAAATGTTTTTCAGGTAAATATCGTTACCATTAGCATCTTGCGCAAGTGGTTCGTTATAAACATCGATATCTGTACGACCTGCAATCGCATAGGCGACAACTAAAGGTGGTGAGGCTAAAAAGTTCATTTTCACATCTTGGTGAATACGTCCTTCAAAGTTACGGTTACCCGATAAAATAGAGCTTACTACTAATTTGTGCTGTTGAATTGCCTCACTGATCTCATCGGCAAGCGGACCTGAGTTACCAATACAGGTAGTGCAGCCATAACCCACTAAATTAAAGCCAAGGGCATCTAAATCGTCCATCAAGCCTGCTTTTTCTAAGTAGTCAGTGACCACTTGCGAGCCAGGTGCCAGTGATGTTTTTACCCAAGGTTTTACGTTAATTCCTAATTGGCGAGCTTTTTGCGCGACTAAACCCGCAGCTAAAATAACGCTTGGGTTTGAAGTGTTGGTACAGCTAGTAATGGCAGCAATTACACAAGCGCCATCTTTTAACTCAAATTCTTGGCCTTTAAAGTTAACCTTTGCTGCGCCCATAAATTGCGCTTCGTTGGTTGGCTCATCAGGATTAGTGACAGGGCCTTCACTTTCGATACGTGATTGCTGTTCATCACTATTGTCGCGTTTAGCAAGACGTTCATCTTGAAAGGTTTTTAAATGATTGGCAATAACTTCGCCAGCTTGATCAAGGGCAATTCTGTCTTGTGGGCGTTTCGGACCGGCAAGGCTTGGCACTACATCGTTTAGATTTAATTCGAGCTTGTCGGTGTAATTTGCTTCATCGCCATCGTTACGCCATAGGCCTTGGTGTTTTGCGTAGTCTTCTATCAGTTTTAGCTGTGTTTCATCACGGTTGGTTAAACGAAGATAATTAATTGTTTCATCATCAATAGGGAAAATACCACAGGTAGCGCCGTATTCCGGTGCCATGTTGGCTATGGTTGCGCGGTCGGCCAGTGGTAAATCAGCAAGACCATCGCCATAAAATTCTACAAATTTACCGACAACGCCATGCTTACGCAGTATTTCAGTAACGGTCAGCACTAAATCGGTCGCTGTGGTGCCCTCCGGTAAACGGCCGTTGAGCTTCATACCCACCACTTGCGGGATCAGTAAGCTAATTGGCTGGCCTAGCATTGCAGCTTCTGCTTCAATGCCGCCTACACCCCAACCAAGTACGCCTAAGCCGTTGATCATAGTGGTATGTGAATCAGTACCGACTAAGGTGTCAGGGTAAGCAAATTTTTGCCCATTGCGCTCTTCATTAAAGACAACGCGAGCAAGGTATTCTAAATTCACTTGGTGAACAATACCCGTTGCTGGTGGCACAACTTTTAAGTTATCAAAGGCTGTTTGGCCCCAGCGTAAAAACTCATAACGTTCTTTATTGCGTTCGTACTCAAGCTTGGCATTTAAATCAAATGAGCCATCTTCACCATAACCGTCTACTTGTACTGAGTGGTCGATAACTAATTCCGCAGGGGATAATGGGTTTATTTTCGCAGGATCGCCGCCAAGTCTTTCCATAGCATCACGCATTGCGGCCAAATCGACGATTGCTGGTACGCCAGTAAAATCTTGCATCACCACGCGGGCGGGTGTGAATGCTACCTCAGCACTGGGCTTGGCTTGTGAATCCCAGTTTAGCAACGCTTCAATATCTTGTTTTTTAATATTTACGCCGTCTTCATTGCGCAGTAAGTTTTCGAGTAGGATCTTGAGCGAGAATGGCAGTCGCTTGGCTTTATCGCCTAAACCTTGCAGTGAATGGATATGAAACTGCTCACCGTTGATAGTGAGTTGTTTTTGGGTGTCAAAACTATTGTTCATTATGTGCCCCTAAGTTAGATGAATATCCTTAAATGGTACTTAAGTGGTAAATGTAACCTCTCTTTGAATAATTAAAATGCAAAGTACATACCAGTGTGTCTTTGCACGATTTTTATACAAGTAATAGGGTATATATGATGCTGAAAATTTATATTTCAAGCGTCAGCAGTAAAACAATAGCAACTCAATAGCGTGTTTTACAGTAGCCAACCTTGCTGTTTGCCTTTGTGGCTTAGCAGTAGCAGGATAATTGCAATTACGACTACGAATATTGGCATAAACACCGCGCTGGCACCGAGTAATTCAATACTATTAATAACAATGAAATTATAAAATTGCTGGATAAAAATCCCAGCGAGTGAGAGCGCAAAAAGCACTCGAGCAAGGGCTTTTTTAAGTAATAATAAAATACAGCCTAATACCCCACCAAAAACCGCGGTAGCGAATGCAATAGTTGACCAAATTGGTGTGTTTGAATATGCAGCTTGTTGTTCTATAGGGAGTTTACTTATCATGTCTGGAGTCATGAGCATTTGCATAATGAATGCAATTACCCCTAGCAAGTTCCAAATAAGGGCTGCCCAAGCGACAGATTTTAACCAGTGCGGAGGAGTCATACATTACCTTTTAAACTATTATTTAAAAAGTTATTAAAGGCGACTACGGCTACTTTTACAAGTTGCACGTAGTCTAAATTGGATTAGCCGAATGAAATAGGGCGACGGCCTGTTTTTTCATCCACTTTTGGTTTTTTGGTACGTTTACGCTTAGCTTTAGCAGGCGCGTTAGTAGCAGGCTCTGCACTTTGTTGTGGTTCAGGTTGCGTTGATGTAACAGCGCGCTCTGCTGGAATAGCACTTTCGCTTAATGTCAGTTGAAATTGCTCACCATCAAATTCAAGAATGTCGCCACTGTATAATTTTTTCCGCTTGATTGTACAAATTTCATGGTTAACGCCAACATAGCCTTCAGTGATAAGGTTTTTGGCTTGGCCGCCACCTTCGACTAAATCAAGAACTTTTAAGAGTTTGCATAGCTCAATTGGCTCTTCTTCTAATTCAATTTCAATATATTCGTCGTTCATGTTTGATCTCATTAAGGTAGGGCACAGCCTGTAGTATAAAGGCTGTGCGCGACTTTTGCATCAAGCTGCCAAAAGTATACAGGGCATTAAATAGAATTAACCTGAAACTTTTTTGAATTTTCTACCGTCTTTAAAAAAACGGTAGTAATTCAAGCGTAGTATCCGCGTCAGTAGCTGGCCTGTAATTTGCTATTCGTGTCGTATTCGATATTTAGTTGGTCATTTTATTACAAATGCCGCAGTACTGGAGATTTAAAATGGGTGTTAGATCAGCCATGAAAAAAGAGTTAATGGGCCTGGAGGGTTCAGGGTTTATGACCGCTGATGATGTAAGGTCTGAACTTAGCAAGATTGTAAAAAAAGCGCCTGATAGGTCAGATCGTGGTTTTTCTTTAATTTCACGTTTTAACGACAATCACAGCCAATTAAGTTGTGGTGAAAATAGTAAAGAAAAACTACTTGAGTTTCAACGTCACCGCTTGTTCAAGGATATTCTATATACCCGTAAAAGTGTGGATGCTTGGCTCAAAAGCCAGGTAAATTAACTTGCTATAAATAGTCACCCCAAATAGACTACAGATGTAATCTATTTGAGGTGACTATGAAATATGGCATTTTAATTGGCATGTTGTTATTACTAACTGCGTGCCAACAACCAACAATATATGTGTACACGCAAGCGTTAACAGAGCTAGAAAAACAACAGCTAACAATACGCTTACAGCAACAACCATTACCGTATCAGTTTATTCAATTACCAATCCCCAAAGAGTTTGTCGCTGCGACACTGTTAACTTCCGAAGATAAGTTACTTACAGCTGAAACCGAGCAGCTTGCTGATATTATGCAAGCAATGGGCTATCAGCCACAGATACACTATGTGTCGGCGGCAAGTCATCACTATAGCGATGGCAATATTGGCTTTTACTTACGTGGTGAGCAAATAGAGCAAGGTTTTGAGATGCCGCAACAGCTGCATACTACTGGTTGCGTTGAAGACCGCTACAATAACCTTAAAGTCAGATTTTTTGATAACTTGGTTGAATTTACTTTACTAAACGGTGCCCGCGCTCAGTTAGTTTGGCAGCGTTATGAAAATTATTTAGTCATCAATTATAGAGATACTGCGCAGTCATACACGCATTCAACCCCTTTGGTTGCAACGCCTTTTGGTGAAAAACCCTCAGATACATTTCGCTATAACGCACACATTGCAGGGCCGCAATGGTTAAACTGTTCGCTACAGGTTGTGTATATGGATTAGCCGCGTGACTCGAGGTAATCGCTTAATTTAGCAATACGTCCACTCATCCCTTCGATAATGCGGTCTTTAATTTTTTCGCGGATCACATTTGGTAAACGTATTAGTGCTTCGCTGGTAATCGCCAGTACTATGGTATCGCTTTTAGCACGAGCACTGGTGCTGTGCTCGCGGTTATTTATAAACGCACCTTCACCAATAAATTCGCCGGGTTCAATGGTGCCTAAATCCATCAAATGACTATGTTTAAATACCACAATAGCGCCGCTGAGCACGATATACAGTTGTTTGTCGTTATCAAACTGTTTAAACACAAAGCGATCTTTATTGATTAAGTATAAGTGACTGAATGACTCCAGTAATACTTGGCGCTCATTGAGGCTGAACTCTCTAAAAAAACTCAGCCTATTAAGTATCTCCATCTGCTTTATTAATGGAATATGCTCGATTAACTTCAACTTATTTTCCTTCGTTTGAGCAGGGAAGTTAGTTGATATTGCGCTCTTTTAATTTACGGGTCAATGTATTGCGGCCCCAGCCTATTTTTACTGCGGCTTCTTGTTTATGTCCTGCACAGTTTGCCAATGCGGTTTTAATTAGGCGGGTTTCTAATTGCGCTTGTACATTAGGCCAGATGTTTTCTTTGCCTTGCTTAAGCTCTAGGTTAAGCCATTGTTGAAAGGCATCAAGCCAATCACCCTCTTGTTGAGTCTCGTCAATTGCTAAGATCTCTGGAGGTAAGTCTTGCTCACTCACAAGCTCGCCGGGAGCCATAACAGTAAGCCAGCGGCAGGTGTTCTCTAGTTGACGAACATTGCCAGGCCAGTTGAACAAGCGTAGTAAGTCGGTGGCTTTTGAGCTGAGAATTTTGCTTTCGACTTGTAAGTCTTTGGCGCTTTTATGTAAAAAATGCTGTGCTAAGCGTTCAATGTCTTCGGTACGTTCACGCAGTGCAGGTAGGCGCAGGCGCACAACATTTAAGCGATGAAATAAATCGTCTCTGAATTTGCCTTGTTTTACTAAGTCTTCAAGGTTTTGGTGAGTCGCGGCAATGATCCGGACATCAACTTTAATACTTTGATGGCCACCAACACGATAAAACTCACCATCAGCTAAAACACGCAGCAAACGGGTTTGTACATCCAGCGGCATATCACCAATCTCATCTAAGAATAGCGTACCGCCATTGGCTTGCTCAAAGCGACCTTTACGTACGCTATCAGCACCAGTAAAAGCGCCTTTTTCATGGCCAAATAGCTCTGATTCAACCAATTCTTTTGGAATAGCTGCCATGTTTAAGGCAATAAACTGGTTTTCTTTGCGTGGGCTGTGGTTATGTAAAGCACTGGCTACCAATTCTTTACCGGTACCAGATTCACCATTGATAAGTACGCTCATACTTGATGCTGACAGCTTACCTATTGCCCGAAATACTTCCTGCATGGCTGGCGCTTCGCCAATGATATGGGCACTTTTAGGTGGTGCGGGTTTACGTTTTACTTTTTTAGTTGAGTTAGCGCGACACGCGCTTTCTACTAACGCAACGGCTTCATTTAAATCAAATGGTTTAGCTAGGTATTCAAAAGCACCTTTTTGAAACGCATTTACCGCTGAATCTAAATCTGAATGCGCAGTCATGATGATCACTGGCAAGCCTGGGTTTTGTTCAGCGATCAGTTCTAATAATGCCATACCATCCATACCAGGCATACGTACATCAGACACCAGTACCGTAGGTTGGCTAAACTTTAATGCTGACAGCACGTCTTGTGCATTAGAAAAACTTTCAGCATTAAATCCTGCGCGAGTTAGTGCTTTTTCAAGTACAAAGCGAATAGATGCATCATCATCAACCAGCCAAACTGTTTTCATGCAAACTCCAAAAACCGATTAATCCGCAAAAGGCAGATATATATTAAACTCTGTATGACCTGGCCAGCTATCGCATTCTATATAGCCGTTGTGTTGATCGATCAAGGTTTGTGCAATCGAGAGACCTAAGCCAGAACCACCTTCTTTGTTAGTGATCATCGGGTAAAATAATGTCTCTTTGATGCTGGAATCGATACCTGGTCCGTCATCTGAAATTTGGATCAGCAGTGCCTTTTTAGGGGCTTTTCCGGGGCGACGTTGCTGGTGATTAATACGTGTTTTAATTTTTATCACGCCACCACCGACTAACGCTTGTTGTGCATTTCGAACGATGTTAAGTACTACTTGCTGAATTTTACCTTGGTCAATATAGACATCAGGTATACTTGGGTCGTAATCTTTCTCCAAGCTAATATTGGCGCAATTATCTAATGTACTTAGTTTAATTACAGACTCTAAGGTTTGATGAATATTACCGTATGACTTTTGTGGTAATTGATTCGGGCCCAGTAGCCTGTCAACAAGCTCTCGTAAGCGATCGGCTTGTTCAATAATTAATTCTGCACATTCATCCCGTTCTTGCTGATCAACCTCATACTGCAATAATTGCGCCGCTCCGCGAATTCCGCCTAAAGGATTTTTGATTTCATGAGCAAGCCCTCTAATTAGGTTACGTGCTGCTTGATATTGATGCATTTGATTAGAAGCTTGATCGTGGCGAATTTCATCATCAGTTTGGCGACACTCGAATAAAATAAAATACTCATTTTGTAACTTCACGCGACGCGAACTAATTGCCAGTTTGGCATGACGAGAATCAACAAAAACCACGTCAGCTCTGTGCTGGTGGCAATCTACACCATCTACCAAAGAGTATTGTGCAATGCGTTTAAGGTCAATGGAATGGTAATTAAAAAGACTGTCAAACGGTTGATTGAGGATACGTTTAGGGCCTAATCCTAACAGTTCACTGGCGCTATTATTAGCGTAAATAAGGGTGAATTGTTGATCAAGTAAGATCACTGCCGTTGACAGGTTTTGCCAAATGCTAGTTAGTAACTCAGGGTTAAAATTTTTATTATCGGGCATGATTGCACCATTTTAGTGCGTTGATGATTGTTAGCAGCTTAGCACAAATATTTTAAGTAAATTATGGTCTTTGATAGAAATACATGGTTTTTATAAAGACGATGCTCTATGCATATAAAATGTGCTCACTGGACTAACAGAGACAACAGAGCCTTGTGGGTCAAATAGCTTCAGTTGCAATGTGTGTTCGCCACGGTTTACCTCGCGCAGAGCAAAAGTACTGATATTGCTAGGTTCTGCGTACGGTGCGCCATCAACTAGTAGTTGAATTTTAAAACCATTCTCAAAGCGTGGTGTTATACGGCTAGTTACATACACTGAACCGGTATTTTCACGAACAGTGCCTTGATCGGCAGGGGAAGAAATAACCGCTTTATAGCTTTTCACAGCCGCTGGTTGCTGTTCATCTAAAATGCTTGTATCAACAGTCGGCATCGACAAACTTTGATTGGTGAGCTTGATTTCTTGCGCACCTGGTTTAGGAGTATCTGAAAATACTGATACGCCATTTTTATCTTTCCAAGAATAAATTTTCTTATCGCCAGAATAGCCATAAAAGCTGATTAAAATCAGAGTTACTAGTAATAAAAGCGTCTTTTTCACCTTGTCACCTTGCATTTTTTGCACTAATTAAACTTTAGTGGAGAATGGGAAAATTAGCCATAAAAAAAGCCCGCAGAACGGGCCTTGAGAACACACATATATTATCTATAAGATAATTTTTCTACAGCCTAATTAACAGCTGTAGTACATTTCGAACTCAACAGGGTGAGTCGTCATGTTAAGCTTTTCAACTTCTTTAGACTTAAGCGCAATGTAAGCATCGATTAAATCGTTAGTGAATACACCACCTTGATTTAAGAACTCACGGTCAGCATCTAGAGACGCAAGCGCTTCTTGTAGTGAAGTTGCAACTGTTGGGATTTCTGCTGCTTCTTCTGCTGGTAAGTCGTATAAATCTTTATCCATTGCATCGCCAGGGTGGATCTTGTTTTTGATACCATCAAGGCCAGCCATAAGCATTGCAGCGAAAGCAAGGTATGGGTTAGCTGTTGGATCTGGGAAGCGTACTTCGATACGACGACCTTTTTCTGATGGAACCACTGGGATACGGATTGATGCAGAACGGTTACGTGCAGAATATGCAAGCATTACTGGCGCTTCAAACCCTGGTACTAAACGTTTGTAAGAGTTAGTAGACGCATTTGCAAAAGCATTGATTGCTTTAGCATGCTTGATAATACCACCGATGTAGTAAAGCGCTTCTTCAGAAAGACCGCCGTACTTGTCGCCTGCGAATAAGTTAACACCGTCTTTAGCTAAAGACTGGTGACAGTGCATACCAGAACCATTGTCACCAACTATTGGCTTAGGCATGAAGGTAGCTGTTTTGCCATATAAATGAGCCATGTTATGGATAACATATTTCATTTCTTGGATTTCATCCGCTTTTAATACCATAGTGTTAAAGCGAGTTGCGATTTCGTTTTGACCAGCTGTAGCCACTTCGTGGTGATGCGCTTCTACAACTTGACCTAGCTCTTCAAGAACTAAACACGTCGCTGAACGCCAATCTTGGAAATCATCAACTGGAGCAACAGGGAAATAACCACCTTTCACGCCTGGACGATGGCCAGTGTTGCCGCCTTCGTAGCTTTTATCTGAGTTCCAAGCTGCTTGCTTAGAATCAATTTTGTACATTGAACCTGACATATCAGTTTTGTATTTGATGTCATCAAATACGAAGAACTCTGGCTCAGGACCAAATAGCACGGTATCAGCAATACCAGTAGAACGCATGTACTCTTCAGCGCGCTTAGCAACTGAACGAGGATCACGCTCATAACCTTGTAATGTGCCAGGTTCAACAACATCACAACGTAAAATTAAAGTAGCTTCTTCTGTGAAAGGGTCTAATTTAGCAGACTCAGCAACAGGTAGTAATACCATGTCTGATTCGTTAATGCCTTTCCAACCAGCAATTGAAGAACCGTCAAACATTTTGCCGTCTTCAAAGAAATCTTCATCTACTTGGTGATGAGGAATAGAAACATGTTGCTCTTTACCTTTGGTATCAGTAAAGCGTAAATCAACGAACTTAACGTCATTTTCTTTAATAAAATCTAAAACCGATTGTGACATGTGTCCTCCAACTGTTGGGTTTTATTTTGCTGCATAATTGCTTTTGCTTTTATAGTAAGCGGCTTTTATGCCATTTTTATAGTGCATTGTTTTTTAAGGTTAAAAAATAAGTTCTACATCCAGCTGTTATATATTTTGCACCATATTGGATCGGCTTGTGATCATTTTGGTGCGTCAGTGTGGTCACTTCTCTTTGCGCTAAATTGTATAGATTATAAACACCAACATAAAGCTAACTTACTCACCAAATACTGCCAAATTATGACAATAATAGCTAGGAATGAGCAAAATAGTGACAAATTGAAAAATTAAATTAATTAAAATGTCATATATAAAACAGATACTTATTAGAAGTATGAAGAAAGTTGTGAAATATATATTGGATAAACTTTCATCCATGTCATTAATGAGGGATAATATGCGCCCTTTTAAATCCTATGCTGGGACATCTCGTGAAAACGCAGGTGAGTGCGTAGATCTTGCAGGATCATTGAGAATTAATTTCTCTGAGTAAAAATATGAGCATCGAAAAGTTAAGAAATATAGCGATTATCGCGCACGTTGACCACGGTAAAACAACATTGGTTGACAAACTACTTGAGCAATCAGGTACATTAGAAACACGCGGCGGTAACGAAGAGCGCGTGATGGACTCAAACGACATTGAGAAAGAACGTGGTATTACCATTTTGGCTAAAAACACAGCCATTTCATGGAATGACTACCATATCAATATCGTAGACACCCCTGGACACGCCGACTTTGGCGGTGAAGTTGAACGCGTACTTTCGATGGCTGACTCAGTATTACTACTTGTTGATGCTCAAGAAGGTCCAATGCCACAAACGCGTTTCGTTACGCAAAAAGCATTCGCGCAAGGCTTAAAGCCAATCGTTGTTATCAATAAAATTGATAAGCCAGGTGCACGTCCTGATTGGGTTATGGATCAAATCTTTGATTTATTCGACAACCTAGGCGCAACTGACGAACAGTTAGACTTTAAAGTTATCTATGCATCAGCAATCAACGGCTGGGCAACATTAGATTTAGACGAGCCATCAGAGAACATGGAACCTATGTTCAAGATGATCGTTGACGAAGTATCACCACCGGATGCAGATCCTGAAGGTGACTTCCAAATGCAGATTTCGCAACTTGATTACAACTCATATGTTGGTGTAATCGGTGTTGGCCGTATCAAGCGTGGTTCTGTTGCAGTAAACCAACAAGTTACTATCATCAGTGCTGATGGCACTAAACGTAACGGTAAAATCGGTTCTGTACAAAGCTACCTAGGTCTTGAGCGTATCGAAACTGAACGTGGTTATGCTGGTAACATCGTAACTGTTACTGGTATCGGCGAACTTAAGATTTCAGACACTGTTTGTTGTCCTACTAATGTTGAAGCATTACCACCACTAAGTGTTGATGAGCCAACAGTAACAATGACGTTCTCTGTTAATAACTCTCCTTTCTGTGGTAAAGAAGGTAAGTTTGTAACATCACGTAATATTCGTGAACGTTTAGACAAAGAATTAGTACACAACGTAGCACTTCGTGTTGAAGATACTGCAAACCCAGATAGCTTCCGTGTTTCTGGCCGTGGTGAATTACACTTAGGTATCTTAATCGAGAACATGCGTCGTGAAGGTTACGAGCTAGCGGTTTCTCGTCCTGAAGTAATCTTACGTACTGTTGATGGCGTTCTTGAAGAACCGTATGAAACAGTAACGATTGACTGTCAAGAAGAGCACCAAGGTTCTATCATGGAGCAAATCGGTCTTCGTAAAGGCGAGCTTACTGACATGGCACCAGATGGTAAAGGTCGTATGCGTATGGACTTTATGATCCCAAGCCGTGGCTTAATCGGTTTCCAAACTGATTTCATGACGCTTACATCAGGTTCAGGCCTTATGTACCATACTTTCGATCACTACGGTCCGCACAAAGGTGGCGAGCTAGGTGTTCGTAAGAACGGCGTAATGATTGCAAATGCAACAGGTAAAGCACTAACTAACGCATTGTTTAACTTACAAGAGCGCGGCCGTTTATTCATCGGTCACGGTATTGAAGTTTACGAAGGTATGGTTATCGGTATTCATAGCCGTGATAACGACCTTACAGTTAACGCGCTTAAAGGTAAGCAACTTACTAACGTTCGTGCATCTGGTACAGATGAAGCACAAACATTAACACCAGCACTTAACTATTCACTTGAGCAAGCGCTTGAGTTCATTGCTGATGATGAGTTAGTAGAAGTAACGCCATTAAACATCCGTATTCGTAAACGTCATTTAACTGAAAATGAGCGTAAACGTGCGGGTCGTGCGCCTAAATCATAATCTATTAATTTAGAACAATGATTTTAAAAGCCGCTGTATTACAAAATACAGCGGCTTTTTTGTGGTTATTAGTTAGCGAGAGTAAAGTTTGTGAGGGGAAGAGCTGTAAGCTATAAGCGGTCAGCTGTCAGATTAGAACAGCGTAGTTGGCTAGATTGGTGTTTGTATAGCTATTAGGTAAAAACCGCTAGATTTTATAAACCATGCAACATAACCTCTTTCCTCTAAAAGTGCAGCGCCTCTTATCCTCTTTGTGAATAACTGACTTAAAGATTTTTTGCACAAGGAGAAGAAAATGAGCAGTAAAAGAGGAAGGGCTTTTAAAGTAGCTGATAATGCAAAGCCCCTGTTTTTGTTAGCGGGGTATTTTTTCGTTGGGTTTCGCTGCGCTCAACCCAACCTTGCTTAACTTGATAACTTTACTCTAGTTGACTCGCCAACTCCTATCACTTTTTCGGTAATAACGTAATCTTTCCAAATACGCTGGCGTCGATATAGCCTAGGTTGCGGCTGCCATTTACGGGTTGTACTTCATGCGAACCCATAAAGTGCTCACGAATTTTACTGCCGTCGTTATCGCAGTAGGCGAGCATAAAGCCGATTACTTGTTTTGCCGTTAACTTAAGCGGGGTGTTTGGCGCGCCTTCTTGGAAATCATTCGGGTAGAGCTTAATGGCTACTTCCCATGTGATGTTATATGGGGCGGTACTGTTTCGTTGCCAGTGGCTGATTAAATGATCTGTGTATAAATGGGGTTTTTTATCAGCTCCGAAATCGGCAGCTTGGTTATCAAGACCAATGTGATAGGCAAACGCAGTATGATTGAACTGATGGTTACCGCCAGATGCGTCGCTATCAATAAACACTTCTAAGGCATCATCGTCCCAGTACTTATCGGTAGGATCTGGATGGGTATCAATTAGTACATCATCCACAATATCGGCTTGTAAATACAGGTGGTTTTCATCCCAAAGTAACTTGTAGCGGCCTATAAAGTCTTTATCTGAGTCAGGCAAGGTGCCATCCATAAGAAAAGGCATAGGCTGCCATTTTGCTTGGTCCCATGCGCTTTCAGATACACCGTCAATAGTAATTGGTGTTGCTGTATGCTCTACATCGATAGCCATAGCGGCGTTGCTCATTAATAGGCTTAAGGTAAGCGCGGCTGTTTTCATCTAATTCTCAAAGTTTCTTATTTTGTTTATGGCTTAATAGTGACTGAAACAAAAATTGAAAACAACAGACATAATGTTCAGGTATAAAATTACTGGTAGTAATGGATCGTAAGTGAGTACAGTTTTTTACATTGTTGAGTGTAATTAACAGCTAAAGTAATGGCACTACTAGAATTAATATAAAAGGAATAATTGTGGCTAACGTATTGTTGTTGATTGTGGCTATGTTGTTATCTGGCTGTACTTCGTCGCAAGTAATGAGCTCAGGTTGTGACTTTGTTGTTGGTAGTGCGCAAAGTCAGCAACGGCAAGTGCAGAACCACTCGCTTGATAGCTCAGAGACACACCAAACAGCGAATATAATTAATGGTTTTTTTAGTATGTTACTTGGGCCAATACATCGCTCTCTCGGTGATGGTCAATGTAAGGCGGAAGAGCAATCGTATCAGTACCCAAGTATTGTTTTATAGTGCGACACTTTGCCCTTCATTTAAAATATACAGCGGGATTTGTGACTTCATCTCATCATACATATGCAATAAGCGCAGCAATGCAGAATGGCTGCTGTGATCGCCCATCTTCCAACTTGAGTTGCCATAGCCCCAAGGTATCATAACTTTACAATTAAGCTGCTGTGCAGCTGTTAAGGCATCCTCAGGAGTAGTATGTACATAACGATACCAGTTGCCATTCTCTTCGTGGTAATAAGAGGCAATCGGCATTAAACAGATATCAATATCACCGTATTTTTGTTGGATATCCTTAAAATGTTGGGAGTAGCCAGTATCGCCTGCAAAAAATAAAGTGCTGCCATTTTGCTCAAGTAACCAGCCATTCCATAAATCTTTATCGCGATCTTCATAAATAAAAGGTACCAGCACGCGGGCGCTAAAATGATGTGCAGGTAGCGCATGAATGGTTAAATCATCAATGTTAGTGTTTGCGTACCACGCCATTTCGCTAATATTAAAACCACCGGTAGGAAAGTTATCTGCCATACCAAGTGGTGTTAAGTAGCGAGGTTTATTACCGATGCTTTCAATGTCTGCTTTATTGAAGTGATCGTAATGAATATGAGAATAAATTACTGCGTCTAGATTGTTAAGTTCGCTTTCGCTAAGCCAGTCCCCAGGTTTACGATAAAACCCAGATGCAAGCCGAAAAGCTAAATCAACAGGGGAGTCAAATTGCTCTTTTACTGGGTCAAATACAACTTGCTGGCCGTTAGGAGTGTTGATCATAAACCCGGCGTGACCGAGCCAGCGAACTGTGTAGCCGGTATTTAGTTGTGGTGCTAGTTGCGCGCCTTGATAGAGGCAGTTTTCACCCGGAGTTTCACATATCAAGTTAGCATTACTTGGGTAACAATCACTTTCGCAGCTAATCGGATAGGTTTTTTTCCCTGGATAGAGGTTGTGGTAGCGCCCAGCCTGTTCACCCTCTTGATGAAGTGGCACAACAGTATCAGCGCCTGCAATTCTTTGCACATGATTGGCAGTGCTACACGCAGCTAATAAACTTGATGCGATAATTAAACTAACTGCACGTATTTTCATTGTTTAATGTTTTTATAATTCTAATTAGGTAGAATTGTAGCAAAAATAGCCGATGAAAAAACACTTAAAAAGTAACAAGATATAACAACAAAAAAGCCTACATAAATGTAGGCTTTGATTACTTTGCGACTAGCAAACTAGCGCTCTTGATAAGTGACAGGCAAACTCACAGCTGATTTAGCCTGCTTTACTCATTTGCTCAATAAATTTATTTGAATCAGCAATCGACTTGTTCATGTCATCCATTAACACTTTGATGTCGCGCTTAAGATTAGTGAATTCACCTTGAATGGCTGATACAGCTTGTGCATTAAGGTTATGCTTCAAGTATAAAACATTGTCATGCAGTGATGACAGTACCGGCTCCATCTTGCTTTCAGCATTACGCATAGAGCGTAATAGTTTATCAAAGTCACGTTTGGTTGCGGTGAGCTTTTTATTACTTTCACGTTTAAGTGAGGCGTTAGAATACTGTTCTAATTCATCGCTCCATTCTTCAAACAATGCTTCAGCTACATCTTCAACTTTGTTGATGTTATTCGTAACGTCATTAGCAGCCGCAAGGCTAGATTCGTAGTCATCATTGAGTTGGTCATAGGCTGCTTGTACATCTCCACCATCAAAGTTAATCAATGTTGTTAAACGCTCAAGTGCAGATTGGAATTCCTCTTGAGACTCTTCTTGAGACTCTTTAGTTGCTTCTACGCGGTCCACTAAAATGTCACGCTTATGCACACCAACTGATTCCATAGCCGAGTAATATGCAGATTGGCAGCCAGATAAAGCCAGTGATAAGGCCAATATTGGTGCGCTGAGTAAAGTCAGTTTTTTCATCGAGATCCCTTTTTAAATCCGTTAGTGCTGTAAATTATGTGGTGGATTGCTATGATAATCAAAACTATTTTAGCAGAAAGTTAACTTTATGAATGAAAAGGTCGCACATTATAAACAGCAGTTGAGGGTACTTATACGTCAGCAGCCAACGTGGTGGATGCAGTATATTAATCGCTGTATTGACGACCAAATTACTGTAAATGCTGGTTATTTAGCCTATGTAACCTTACTTTCATTGGTTCCTTTAATTGCAGTTGGCGTGGCTATTTTCTCGGCTTTTCCTGGCTTTGAAGATACCCGTATTGCTATTGAAAACTTTTTATTTACTAACTTTGTGCCCACCTCATCAGATGTAATTAAAGAGCATATAACGTCTTTTGCAGGTAATGCGAATCAAATGACTGCTGTAGGTATTGGTTTTCTTGCAGCGATAGCATTGCTACTGATCCGTAATGTTGATGCGACACTGAATCGAATTTGGCGGATTAAAACCAAGCGACCAATGATGATTTCTTTCGCGGTATATTGGATGGTGTTGAGTTTAGGGCCATTGTTATTAGGCGCAAGTATTGGTGTTACTTCATATATTGTGTCGTTAGTATCATTTGCCGATCAGGGTATTCCGGGCTTTAGTGGCTTTTTATTAAAATTACTGCCTTATTTAATTTCTATGGCTGGCTTTATTATGCTCTATACTTTAGTGCCTAATACTCGCGTATCTTTTAAAGCTGCAGTACCAGGTGCTTTATTTGCAGCCTTGTTGTTTGAATTAACTAAAAAGGGTTTTGCACTTTATATCAGTCACTTTCCTTCATACGAAGTGATTTATGGTGCGGTGGCAACTATTCCAATTTTGTTTGTGTGGGTGTATTTGTCGTGGGTGGTTGTGTTACTCGGTGCAGAGTTTACAGTATGTATTGGCCCTAAAAATATCGAAGATACACCCGATATTATCCTTGATGAGGGCGATGCTAATAAGTAATTCACTGCATCGCTGATAGGAGAATCGGCATTATGCAGTTATATCCAAATATTACCCCATACCATGATTTTCATTTGAGTGTGGGAAGTGGGCACCAAATTCATGTACAAGAGTTCGGTGATCCAGCTGGCTTGCCGGTGGTAATTTGCCATGGCGGGCCCGGCGTAGGTTTACATGCTGATAATTGCCGTTTCTTTGATCCTACCCGTTATCGTATTATTTTATATAGCCAACGCGGCTGCGGGCAATCAACGCCTCATTTAACTAGCGCTAATACAACCACAGAACTGGTCGCTGACCTTGATTATTTACGCACTTACTTAGGACTAGAAAAGTGGGTGTTAAGCGGTGGTTCGTGGGGAGCAACTCTGTGTTTGCTGTATGCCATCGAACACACTCAACATGTACATGGGTTAATTTTACGAGGCACGTTTTTAGCTACTTCAGCCGATTTTCAGTGGCTATATAGTCGTCATGGTGCTGCTGCACATTTTTATCCTGAATTATATGCGCGTTTTTCTCAGGAGTTACCTGATGTTGCCAGCATTTTTGCGTTTTATCGGCGGCAATTAAATGATGATAATCAAATTAATGCAAATCACTTTGCTAAATTATGGTGCCAATGGGAAAACGTATTAAGCCATGGTAAACAGCAACATCAATGGGGGTTAAGTTCACCACAGTTGGGGCTTAATATGGCGCGTTTAATGGTCCATTACTTTACTGCTCAGTGTTTTATTACTGATAACTTCATTGGTGAACACTATAAAAAAATTAGTAAAATTCCTACTTGGTTTATTCATGGCAGGCATGATTTAGTGTGTCGTTTTAATGCCGTACAGCATTTAGCTGAGCAACTCAACGCACAGTTACTTATTTTAGATGGTGTTGGGCATGGTGTTGATAGTAATGTATATTTAGCGGCAGTGCGGCGTGCAGCCGATCTTATGTGGATCAAATTATCGAGGAATAGATGCAAGGATTAATTCAGCGCGTAAAACACGCAAAAGTTGAAGTGGATGGTCAGGTGGTTGGGCAAATTGAGCTGGGGCTTTTATTGTTGCTTGGAGTTGAAAAGCATGATGATCAACAAAGCACTGATAAGCTGCTACATAAAGTTAGCAATTACCGCGTATTTAGCGATGAAAACGACAAAATGAATTTAAGCCTGCAAGATATTCAAGGTGAGTTATTGGTGGTATCGCAATTTACTCTGGCGGCAGATACTAAAAAAGGCATGCGGCCAAGTTTTTCATCAGCAGCCACACCTGCACAAGCTAATCAGCTATACGAATACTTTGTTAGCCAAGCTAGAGTTATGGGGTTAAGCGTAGCTACAGGGCAATTTGCTGCGGATATGCAAGTCAGTTTATGTAATGATGGGCCGGTGACATTTAATTTAACAGTGTAGTTAAGGCTAGCAGTTATTTTCTGATCACCACGATGTTGTTGGCATAACCTGGAATTTTTTCGATGCCAGGTATTTTACCAAAAGTGGTGATCAGCAAATGTTCTAACTGCTTTAATTGTGATTCATGACCAGATAAAAAATTAATAAATAAATAGCCATTTTTAGTTAAAGCACAGCGCAGTTTTTCATAAAAGCGGTGTTTGTATAAAAATAACGGCGCATCTAATTGGCTAAATAGGTCAAGAATGATCCAATCGTATTGTGGGCCATGCTCTAATACAGCTTCAGCATCAAAACAGCGTAAATTCGATGCATGCTCACCACCAAAAAAACGCTTATAGCAATGAATGATATTCGGATTTTTCTCTACAGAAAGTAGCTGACTATCAGGGTAGGTGTGTTGTAAGTAATTGCGGATAGCGCCGCCACCTAAGCCCAGTTCAAGTACGGCGTTTGGTGCCGGGAGTGGTTGCCATAATTGCGCTAAATATTGCAAATGCGGAAACAGCAAATGGCTTGGGCTGCTTTTCTCGACCACTGACTGTAGTGTTTCGTTGATCAATAACCAACGTAACTGCTTATGTTGGCGTACCTGAATGCAATCGGCGCCATATTTGTGCCAATAGAGTAGTTGCCCGATACGGTGACAATCTTCGATAAAGCTGTGTTTTACTGCCCCGTTGTCTTCAAAAAAATGTTCCATAGTTACATCAGCATAGACGAGTCAATCTAAAGTGCCAATATGTCTATCAAGTTTTACAGGTAAAGCAGTTATTTTGCGTTGCTCACCAAAGTCGTATTCCAAGTTTTTACCAGATGGAGTATGGTAGTTTGCAAATAATAACTGACCGCATTTTTAGTTAGATAAACGCATCTTGAATTAGCAAGCGTTTGCGGCCTTGGTAGCAACAGGAGTGATTATGTTTCAGGTGACAACACCACAAAGTAGCGAAGATTGGCAAGCGTATTATCAATTACGTTGGCAAGTATTGCGCGCGCCTTGGAATGAACCGCGTGGTTCTGAGCAGGATGATTTAGAGCAAGATGCTGAGCATCGCTTTATTAAAAATAAAGAGGGGGCAGTGTTAGGTGTTGCACGACTGCATTTTAATAATCAACAACAAGCGCAAGTCCGTTATATGGCCGTTGCACAAGGTAACCGTAATCAACACATTGGTAGCCGTTTATTGCATGAGCTCGAGAAAATAGCCTGGACTCAAGACGCCGATGAGTTAGTTTTATTCGCTCGTGAACGAGCATTAGAATTTTACAAACGTCATGGTTATGAATTAAAAGAAAAGGCTCACTTAGCTTACGATGATGTACAACACTGGAAAATGGTGAAACAAAAACCGTCTGAGCCAGGCTGGTTCCGCCATCCCAATTGGACCCAAGTTCTGCAAAATACCTGGCGCGAATCTATTCCGATCAGCGATGCTATGGGCATTAAAGTTGAAAGTTACACTGATTGGCAATTTACCACCAGTGCAGATTTAAATGCGAACTTAAACTTGCATAACACTATGTTTGCTGGCTCTATTTATAGTTTAGCGACGTTAACCGGCTGGGGCGCGACTTATTTAGCACTCAAAGAAGCCGGGCTTGAAGGTAATATTGTGTTAGCTGATGCTAATATTAAATATTTAAAACCGCTTAATAACGACCCACGTGGCAGCGTTGATTTAAGCGGCTGTAAGGGTAAATTAGCCGAGTTAGAGTCAGAAGGTAAAGCGAGCTATGTAGTGCCAGTGGAAATCTACGATGGTGAGTTACTGGTTGCTGAGTTTGAAGGTACATTTAGAATTATTAAGTAGTTAGAATTCAGAGCAAACAAAAGATAAGGCCAAGCAATTGCTTGGCCTTTTTTTATAGTAAATCAGTTAATAATATACCCACGCCAATACGTTCTATGTCAGCGTTATAATCAATTAAACTTTCACCGTAGCCGTTGAAGTATTGGGCGTAACCGCGAACTCGGCCCCATAATGGGAATGACCAATCAAGCTGAATTGCACCGCGGTTATCTGAATTTAAATTATTGCGGGTCATAAAACTAAATTCATGATCATTAAGTCGATATGCACCGCTAAATTCAAAGTAACCCATGTATTTGTAAATATCAGGGTTATCATCACCTCTTGGATCTAATGGCGTTTCCTTCTCGCTTTCTGAAATACGGTACCAAGGTTTAAAGCTAAACACATAGCCATCGTTTTCCCACAAAAAGTTTGCATAAATACGGTTCCATGAGCGCGAATCAGGCTGACTATTACCGTTAGATTGATGCGAAATACCAAGGACTACTGCCATTTCGTCGCCCCATGGAACGTGCTTTTTATCTAAATAATTAACCCAAAAAATTTCAGGCTCATAGTTGGTCTCACGAAATGGTGAGGAACTTTCTTTGTTATAAAGCTGCCAATATGACTGTAATGTAAAGGCAAAAAATATAGCCTGGTCTTCATCAGAAAAATCATCGAAAATAGGTACCTTAATTGAAAGCTGATATTTTGCTTCTAAGTTATCGAGTGGTTCATCTTGTTTTTCACCGGTTAGTTCGTCATACGCTTCAAACGAGCTATTGTTTGGGTGGGATACATAAGAAACAGGTAAAATGTAGTTACGTTTGTGTGGGGTAATAACATTACGGTTTTCTTTACTTACTTCTTCGCGTGCTTGGCGCTTATCGAGTGCGGTAAGTTGTTTGCTTTCATCAAGTGATGAGCATTTTTCACGCAGTTGTGCTAGCGTCATCTCGCCAGCCCCGCCAATTGCCTCATTTAAAATACATTGCTTTACTAGCTCGACATCATCATCTTGCTCGTTGGTTTTTGCTGTTGATTCTGATTGTGCGAATGCAGAGCTTGATAATAGTGCAGTAAATAGGATCCCATAGTGCCAAGTCATTATTATTCCTTTGATAAAATCAAATAGAGAGTAGCTATTGTGTTTTTCGTAAATGAGAATAGGCTAATTTCAGTATCATAAAACGACTAAGATACCTATCCCATACATTTATCCAGCATTTACTTTAACTGAATATCAGTGAATTGTTACTGAACTTAGTTGATTGTGGCGCTTTTTGCCCATAAATACAAAGAAAAAGCGGCCGAAGCCGCTTGTTCAATGCACTTTTTCCAATTGGATAGTCGTGCTCTCACGCAATGAGAAGGGTTGAGCTTGATATAAAAATTAAAGCTCAAATACGTTAGTAAAGAATTTATATAGTTCGGTGCCTTGGTTTACGCTTGCTGAAGCAAAATGCAAAATCGCGATGGCGTCACAATCAAGTGTTAGGGTTTGTAATGGTTGCTCTGCTAGGTAGCGCTCCATTCGCAATACTCTAGCAATCGGCTCGCCAGCTTTGATATGGCCGCCAAGTGGCGCTATATACTCAACCATGCCGCCCATAGGTGCATAGTAAGCAAGGTAATCATTTAAATCACAGCCGTAGCGCTTCATTACTTTTGGCTGATAGGGGGCATCAACGAATACCTGCTTATGATTTAGGTAACTTAAAATACTATTAGCATCATCAAGGGCCGCAGTTAAATCGATTTTTTCTTGGCTGCCGAGTTCGACCGTAAAAGCTTCAACCTGCACTTTAAACTCACGCCCTTGTTGAGCTAATGCCTCGGTTAATTGCCACCATGGGCAAAAACTTGCTTCATCCATTGCTCCTGCAAAATCATTAGGGATGATTAATACATGAGGAATATTAAAGTAGTTGGCACTGGCCTTGGCATAATCTGGGCAATATAAATGCTGACTCGAAATGGGGCCTGTGTGTAAGTCGAGCACGATATCAGCTTGGTGTGCCAACTTTTGCAAGTTAAGTGCAATGCGTTTGCCTGTAGTTAGGCGATAAGCTGGACCGCTGAGTTGTTGGTCTACTTCATCAATCAGTGCGGCTTTAAACGCACTTTTTAAGGTTTGCTCATCGGCATCACTATATTGCTCAGCAAATTGGCTCGCGAGCTTACTATTACAGTGATACATGCGGTTCCAGTTGGTGCCGGTGATTGGATCAAAACGACCAAGGGTAAATTCCCCCGATTTTTGATTGCAACCAATTGGGTTCGCGTAAGGCACTAGGGTGATATCGCCTTTGAGTTCAAGGTGCTTAAGCTGCTCAAGTAATTGGTAAATAACCGCATTGCCTTGTACTTCTGCACCGTGCATATTAGCTTGCACATACACACTTGGCCCAGTGCCATCGCCTTTTAAACGATAGACAGGAATTGTGAGCGGTAGGCCGTTGGCAACTTCACCAACTACTATGTTTTCTTGGCTTATAGCTTTAGTCGTACTCATCTCAATTACCTTAAGTAGTAGCTGGCATCTTCAGCTGTGCGAATACAGTTAAGCTCGCCATTTTGTAATGTGTATTCAGCTGCTAGCTCATGACATAAAAAATACGGCATACTTTCGGTAAAGCCGTACGCGCCACATTGGCTAAACACCAACCAGTCTTGCTCATTTAAATCACTAGGTAATTGGTGTTCACCTAAGTAATCAAGTGCTGTACATAATGGCCCATATAAGCTCATAGTTTGGTATGCAGCAGTTGAGTCTCGTAATAATCGTGCTGGGAAATCTTGGCTGGTGACTGCAGGGCGCAATAAATGATTAATACCGCCGCTTAAGATCACTTGTTGTTGGGCATAGTTAAGTTTTCGCTCAACGACAGGCGTTGCGTAATGACCGCATTCGCCCACAGCATAACGGCCAAGCTCCATCCAGAGTTCTTGTACGCCTGCGGCATGTTTAATGTTAGCTAATGCATCAATGAGCGCATCCCAACTTAAGGTTGGTGCATCAAGAGTGTAAGGAATACCTAAACCACCGCCTAAGTCGAGTACTTTTAAGTGAATACCTAAGTCGTTGGCAAGCTTTGTTAACGGCGTAATCATTTGTGACCAAAGTTCAGCGAGTTTGTCGCTGCTAAGCATGTTGCCCCACTGAAAAATATGCAGGCCGTCAAAATTAAGCGCTGGGTAGTCGCTAGTATTTAGCGCTTGCCATTCATCGCAACTTAAACCAAATGGAGTAAGGCTATCGCCACCAAGTGGGTTTTTTTCCCCTTCAGGCCAGCGTAATTGCACTCGCAGTAATACCTGTAACTGACAGTTTTGTAAGCTTGCTTGCTCGTTAAGCCAGCGTACTTGATTAAGGCTTTCGGCAACAAAGGTACGTACGCCGCGCGCAATAAAGTGTTTAATTTGTTTTGGGCTTTTGGCAGGCCCTGTATTGAGCACGCGCTCGCTGTTAATACCTTGTGCCAGAACTTGCTCAAGTTCGCCTTTACTTGCTACATCAAAGTTAAAACCCACGTTATCTAAGCTTTGAATGACTTTAGATAATGGATTAGCTTTTACGGCATACCACAGTTTTACCTCAGTTTGCGCCACTAATCGCGTTAAGTGTGCGTTTAATGTATCAAGGTCGTAAATAAAAAATGGTGTATCAAGCGTAGTTGATAGCTCATCAATGGCGGTTTTAACTGGCGTGCTCAAAAAGCTCATTAACGTAAAACCTCTTCAAGCAGCAATGATGCATCACTTTGTTCATCACGGTATTTTACAATTAATGCACACGACATACTTAATCCTTGCTCGCGGGCCCAAGTATTAGAAGCTGGACGAGAGCCTGGAATAACAATCGCGTATTCAGGAATAGGCTCGCCTTTAGCCAGCTGGCGCTCATTAACACAGTCATAAACAGGAATAGTTGCTGATAAGCGTACACCTGGTGCGAGCACCGCGCCTTTTTTCACTACTACGCCTTCAACAATCACGCAACCTGCACCGATGAATGCATCGTCTTCTACCACCACCGGGCTTGCACCAATAGGTTCAAGTACACCGCCTAGTTGTACTGCAGCGCTTAAATGTACATTTTTACCTACTTGCGCACACGACCCCACTAACGCGTGGCTATCAACCATCGTGCCTTCGTCGATAAACGCACCAATGTTTACATATGCTGGTGGCATAATAATCGTGCCCTTAGCAACGTGTGCGCCACGGCGAACGCTTGAGCCACCAGGTACCATACGCACTCCAGCATCGGCTGCAAAACCTTGTGGTGCTAAATTGTGTTTATCAACAAAGCCACCTGGAAATTCGGTATTAGTGCCATTTTTAAACGCTTCTAAAATACCTTGTTTTACTGCAACGTTAGCATGCCATTGGCCGTTGTCGTCTTGTGTTGCTGCGCGCACAGCGCCCGATTCTAAATTATTTAGTAGTTCTAACCAGCTCATTATAAAAACCTGTATTTAATGCCAAGATAAAATGGTGTTGTTTGCGTTGTTAATACAATCAGTTTGCGTTAACTCAAGATGCGTCAAAGGTGGACGTAAGTACGGGCTGTTAATTCGCCCTTGTAAATGCATCAATACTTTGACGGGGATAGGGTTTGCGACAGCAAACAAGCTTTGAATGGCTTGTGACCAGTCGGCAAATAAATTGGGGTGTTGACCGCTGAGACTTCGTTTTACAAACTCATGGGTTTGCACAGGCCATGCATTAGCAGCCACAGAGACTAAACCTTTTGCGCCAGCCTGGGCAAAGTAAGGCATCAGTGCATCGTCACCGCTAAAAATAGCTAAATTAGGTGCGACTTTTCTAAAACCTTCAAATTTAGCAATGTCGCCACTGGCTTCTTTGAGTGCCCACAAGTTTTTATGGTCTTTCAAGTTGCTAATTACGGCCGATGGAATATCAACAGCACTGCGCCCTGGTACGTTATAAAGCATGCAAGGATGTTTACTGGTATTAAGTAAGCTTTCAAACCAATGTGTTTGGCCTACCACGCCGGGCTTAGCGTATAGGGGAGTGCCCAGTAAATAGCTATGAATGGGTAACTGATTACAGTATTCAACCCAGGCAAGTTGTTGCTTTAGATTTATACCGCCTACTGCAACCATCAGCGGTACTGTTGGCGTTAATTGGCACACGTGTTCAACAATCGCTTGTTGCTCTTTGAGTGTTAGTGCGAGGCCTTCGCCGGTGCTACCAAGTAATAAAATACCATTGTCAGCCACTTGCTGCTGTGCAACTAACTGATCAAGAGTGGCATAGTCGACTTCACCAGCGTCAGTAAATGGCGTGACGAGTGCCGTCCACAAAGGGTAGTCATTTAAATTGAAGTTATTGATCATCTCTCACGAACTTATAAGTGATTCGAGGAGTTAATAAGCTTTTATGATTGGAGCCACATTAACGTCGTTCGAACTAATAATTCGAAGAGCGAATGGGCTTAATATAATAGGGCGCTATGGCCTTATTACGCTAAGACCAGAAGCTCTCCACCAAATATTTTAACAGCCAAGCTGTTATTGGTGACAGTCGCTGGGATTCAACCCAGTCGCCCGAAGTAAAACTTCACAAAAAGTGTTACTTCTCGGCGTTAATTCCCCTCACGTATGATCACTGGAGTATGTGCTCCTCACATACGTTACCTGAATAACGCACCTCTTCTAGCCCATGGTGTAAGTTTTATCGTTTAAAACTCAAACCTTTAATAGGGGTAATGCGAAAGATTAAAGCATTTTAGCCGTCTAGGTGTCAAGGCTGGATATTTTTAAGTTTATTTTTAGCTGCAATGTGCTCCTGACATTTTTTTACAACGTAAATAGCGTTACAGTAAGCGTAATAACAAGCAGTGGTAGTGAGTAATGGAAAAATTTCAAGATATATATCAACGAGCGGCACAGCGAAAAGGTAGCGAAGTAATGTTACAGCAATTACTTGTTGCCCCTCAAAATGCAAAGCAATTAACTGCTTTACCTGATGATGCATGGCTTGAAGAGTTTACCCGCAAAATTTTTCAAAGTGGTTTTTATTGGTCAGTGATCAACAATAAATGGCCAGGTTTTCGGGAAGTATTTTGGGATTTTAGTGTGGCTAAATTATTAATGATGCCGCCAGATATGCTTGAGCAAAAAGCCACCGATGAGCGAATCGTTCGTAACTTTAAAAAAGTGCAAACGATCCCAGAAAATGCGTATATGATCCATGAAGTGGCAAGTGAACATGGCAGTTTTAGTCAGTTTATTGCAGATTGGCCGAGCGACGATATTATTGGTTTGTGGGGGTATTTAAAAAAGCATGGGGCGCGTTTAGGTGGTAACACCGGCCCTTATGCATTGCGAACCTTAGGGAAAGATACTTTTTTATTATCGCGTGATGTAGAAAGTTATCTCCGTGCTCATAAAATAATTGATGGCGGTTTACAAACTAAAAAGTCACTTGCCAGCGCTCAACATTTTTTTAATGAATTGCAGCAACAAAGCGGATTAAGCCTACAAGAGCTCAGTCTGTTAGTTGCATACAGCGTGGGCGATAATCGCGTTGGTATACAAACAACCCAAGCTTAAGGAATACTATGAAATTAGTTGCTCGTTACACCCAGATTGCTGATGATTTTGCTGTGGCTGATCAGCCAAGTGCTGTTATTGCTCCAAACTTACTGCTGTGGAACGATACGTTAGCTAGGCAGCTTAATATTGAGGTTGTCACATCAGAACGTGCGGTAATTTTTTCTGGTAATCTTAATAACAGCGATGTTGCTGCTGTGGCATTAGGTTACTCAGGGCATCAATTTGGACATTTTTCACCGCGTTTAGGTGATGGGCGAGCACATTTATTAGGGGCTGTCACTGATCAGCAGCAACAGCTTTGGGACATTCAACTCAAAGGTTCTGGTGCTACGCCATTTTCACGTGGAGGTGATGGCCGTTGTGCAATCGGTCCTGCGGTACGTGAATATATAATGAGTGAGGCAATGCACGGGCTTGGCATAGCGACGACACGTTGTTTGGCAGTTGTTGCCAGTGGTGAAACAGTTTACCGTCAACCACCACAACAAGGAGCCATTGTTACCCGCGTTGCTAGTAGTCATATACGTGTCGGTTCGTTTCAGTATTTAGCTGCGCAAGGTGACGTTACTGGTTTAAAAGCCTTAGCTGATTTAGCTATTGAGCGTCATTATCCTGAGATAAAGTCTACGGGCTCTGCGCGTTATTTGGCATTTTTAAGTGCGGTAATTGAAAAGCAAGTTAGCCTGATTGTTAGCTGGATGCGCGTTGGTTTTATTCATGGAGTAATGAATACTGATAATACGCTCGTCAGTGGTGAGACCATCGATTATGGCCCTTGTGCAATGATGAATCAGTTTGATTTTGATACTGTATTTAGTTCTATTGATCGCCAAGGTCGCTATGCTTTTGGCAATCAACCTAATATTGCTAATTGGAATTGTGCACGTTTAGCTGAAAGTTTAATTCCTTTAATTAGCGATGACGAAGAGCTGGCTGTTGAGCTATTAAGCCCATTAATAAATGGTTTTGCTGAGCAGTTTCATCAAGCCTTTACACAGATGTGGGCGAAAAAGTTGGGCTTTGATGGTCATCAAGATGGCGATGCTGAATTAGTATCCGAGTTATTAACTTTACTGAAAACCCATCAGCTTGATTACACCAATACTTTTGACTCCTTAACAGAATCATTGCAAGGTCAGACTGCCATTCCGAGTGACTTGGCTGGTTGGTCTATTAAGTGGTTAGCCAGAACAAATACGCAAAGCTATCAGCTGATGCGCCAAGCCAACCCACGCTTGATCCCGCGTAATCATATTGTTGAAAGCATAATACAGCAGTATGAAAGTACTGGTGAAAGCAGCATGTTAGATGAATATTTAACGGCCTTGAGGTCGCCTTACCAATTGTTGGCAAGCCCTGCATTTTGGTACTCCCCGCCTGTTGATGGGGATACTAATTACCAAACATTCTGCGGAACATAATAACGCAGTGCTGATTGTTAGGCGTATTGTTCGTAAATTGAGCGACGATTAATGAATTGATGTGACTTATACATCCAGATCTTTAGTTAAAAGCTGTTATTTATTAATAATTATAAGAAATAAATATGCTTAACTACTTGTTGATTTAAAATTAACCAATATAATGCACTCATTAGCTTAAGCATTTAAATTATTAAAGCCAAAGATATTAGAAACGTTGTGGCTGAAATTGCAGTGATAGCAACTACAATGCTGACAATCGATAGATGTGCAAGTTAGGTAAAGTTTTTTATCTGAACTATAATGTAGGGCGCTTTATTTTAATAAATAGTTAAATTGCAAAATATGCATTTAAATATTTTCGTTAAGTAATGATTAACTAAAGATACGGTACTCTATGGTTAAACTTATTGAGCTAGGGTCTCTTAGCTACAATTTTAATTGTGAAAATGGGAAGGAAACAATGAAATTAAAATCACTTACTATTGCTTTAGCACTAGCTGCAACTAGCGCTTCAAGTTTCGCTGCTGAAAAAGAAGGTTTCTTTATCGGTGCTTTTGGCGATTATTACGATGCTTCATGGGAAAATGTCCGTGGAAGCGCAGGTACCAACGTTGATGATTCAACTGGTTGGGGTGCAGAAATTGGTTATCGTTTTAACGATTACTGGAGTGCACGTCTAGAATATGCTGATATGGATTTTGACATTTCAAATGCAAATCCTGCCATGAACGCAACAAGCATGGACGGCGACCGTTTAGGTATTGATGGTCTTTATCACATCAACGGCGGTCCTTTCTATGGTATTTTCGGTCTTAAGAAAATCGATATTACAGAAAACCTAACTTTTGCTAATCTAGGTGCTGGTTACCAACATTATTTCACTGATAATTTCGCATTTAATGCTGAAACATCTATTTATCAAGGTCTTGACCGTGGTTACACAGATGTAGGTGCTAAACTTGGTCTTAGCTATTTATTTGGCAAGCAAAGTTCAGCTGCTGAGCCAGTTAAAGCTGCTCCAGCTCCAGCTACAGTAGTACCTGTAGCAGTTGCCCCGGTAGATAGCGATGGTGATAACATCCCTGATGCAGATGACCAATGTGCAAACACACCAATGACAGATGCTGTTGATGGTACAGGTTGTACTTTATATGAAGACCGTGAAGTAACTAAAAGCTTGTTAGTAACATTCCCTAACAACGCCTCAAAAGTTGCTGGTAAATATGACAGCGGTATTGACCAAGTTGCTAGCTTCTTAAAAGAGCATACAGACACAACAGTATTACTTGAAGGTCATTCTTCAGCTGTTGGTAAAGCTGAGTATAACAAGTGGTTATCGAAAAAGCGTGCTGATGCAGTTGCTGCTAAGCTAATTGCTGATGGCATTGCTGAAGATCGTATTACTACTGTTGGTCTAGGCGAAGAGCGTCTTAAAAATACAGACAACACACCTGCTGCACACGCGGAAAACCGTCGTGTAGAAGCACACCTTAAGTCAATTGAGCGCGTGAAAGTTAAGCGTTAATAGCATTTGATTTATTAAAAACCCAGCAAGATGCTGGGTTTTTTTATGCCTAAAAAATAGCAATGATTCGCAGTTAATTAACATTCATGTGAATGGTTTTTTCCTAATTGGTTATTCACAGTATTTATAATGAGTATAGAATTTTGCTTGATTGCACGGATTTTCATCTATATTTAAAAGCTTTATAATTAATCGTCAGAATACTATAAGTATTGAGTAATTTTTCGCGAGAATGTGTATTACTGAATACTTTCACGTCACCAAGAGGGCAATATTGTGCTAGAAGATTATCGTAAACACGTAGAAGAACGTGCCGCGTTAGGTATCGTACCAGCGCCATTGGATGCTCAGCAAACGGCTGATCTTATCGAGCTAGTTAAAACACCACCTGCAGGTGAAGAAGAGTTTATTTTAGACTTATTAGTAAATCGCGTGCCGCCAGGTGTGGATGACGCAGCTTACATCAAAGCTGGCTTTTTAGCCGCAGTTGCTAAAGGTGAGGCAACTTCACCACTAATTTCAAAAGAAAAAGCAGCTGAACTATTAGGCACAATGCTTGGCGGTTACAACATCGCCCCCATGATTGAGCTACTTGACGAAGAAGCGCTTGCGCCAATCGTTGTTAAAGGTCTTGCAAATACGTTATTAATGTTTGATGCATTTTATGACGTTGAAGAAAAAGCAAAAGCGGGTAATGAATACGCTAAGCAAATTATTGAATCTTGGGCTGCTGCAGAATGGTTTACCAATAAACCTGCGGTTGCTGAAAAAATCTCAGTTACGGTATTCAAAGTAACAGGCGAAACAAATACTGATGATTTATCACCAGCGCCAGACGCCTGGTCACGTCCTGATATTCCATTGCATGCTTTAGCAATGCTAAAAATTGAACGTGACGGTATTACACCTGATAAAGCTGGTGAAGTTGGTCCAATTACACAACTTGAAGAACTAAAAACGAAAGGCTTACCACTTGCCTACGTAGGTGATGTTGTTGGTACTGGCTCTTCTCGTAAGTCAGCAACTAACTCTGTACTTTGGTTTATGGGCGATGATATCCCGTTTGTACCAAACAAGCGTGTTGGCGGTGTATGTTTAGGTAATAAAATTGCGCCAATCTTCTTCAACACAATGGAAGATTCAGGCGCATTACCAATCGAATTAAATGTTGATGAACTTAACATGGGTGAGCAAATCGATATCTTCCCTTACGAAGGTGTTGTTAAGCGTCACGGTACTGATGAAATTATTTCTACTTTTGAACTTAAATCTGAGGTAATTTTAGATGAAGTTCGTGCTGGTGGTCGTATCCCACTAATCATTGGTCGTGGTTTAACTGACAAAGCGCGTACATCTCTTGGCTTGGGTGCAACAGATGTATTTAAAGTACCAACAGCAACAGAAGTTTCTGATAAAGGCTTCACACTAGCGCAAAAAATGGTTGGTAAAGCATGTAATGTTGCTGGTATTCGCCCAGGTCAATACTGTGAGCCTAAAATGACAACTGTTGGTTCGCAAGATACAACCGGTCCTATGACGCGTGATGAACTTAAAGATTTAGCCTGTTTAGGTTTCTCTGCAGATTTAACAATGCAGTCTTTCTGTCATACATCAGCTTACCCTAAACCTATTGATGTAAATACTCACCATACGCTTCCTGATTTCATCATGAACCGTGGCGGTGTTTCACTTCGCCCAGGTGACGGTATTATCCACTCATGGTTAAACCGCATGTTATTACCAGATACCGTCGGTACTGGTGGTGATTCACATACACGTTTCCCATTAGGTATTTCATTCCCAGCTGGGTCGGGTGCAGTAGCATTCGCAGCAGCAACTGGTGTAATGCCACTTGATATGCCTGAATCAATTTTAGTCCGTTTTAAAGGCGAAATGCAGCCTGGTATCACATTACGTGACCTAGTACATGCAATCCCTTACTACGGTATTAAGCAAGGCTTATTAACCGTTGAGAAAAAAGGAAAAATTAACGAATTCTCTGGTCGTGTACTAGAAATTGAAGGCGTTGAGCACCTAACTGTTGAGCAAGCATTTGAATTATCTGATGCATCTGCAGAGCGTTCGGCGGCAGGTTGTACTGTTAAGTTATCTAAAGAATCTATTTCTGAATACCTAGAATCAAACATTGTGATGCTGAAGTGGATGATCTCTGAAGGTTACGGTGATGTACGTACGATTGAACGTCGTGTTACAGCAATGCAAGAGTGGTTAGCTAACCCAGAACTTATGGAAGCTGATAAAGACGCTGAGTACGCTCATATAGTTGATATCGATTTAGCCGAAATTAAAGAGCCAGTTCTTTGTGCACCAAATGATCCAGATGATGCGCGTCTTCTTTCTGATGTTGCAGGCGAGAAAATTGATGAAGTATTCATCGGCTCTTGTATGACTAACATTGGTCACTTCCGTGCTGCTGGTAAGTTGCTTGATGGCTTTAAAGGTCAATTACCGACTCAGCTTTGGGTTGCTCCACCAACTAAGATGGATAAAGACCAACTTACAGAAGAAGGTTATTACGGTATTTTTGGTCGTGTTGGCGCACGTATCGAAACTCCAGGTTGTTCACTATGTATGGGTAACCAAGCACGTGTTGCAGATCAAGCAACAGTTGTGTCTACCTCTACACGTAATTTCCCGAACCGTTTAGGTAATGGCGCAAACGTATTTTTAGCTTCATCTGAACTTGCTGCAATCGCTGCAATTTTAGGTAGGTTACCAACATCTGCTGAGTATCAAGAATATGCTGCGAAGATCAATGCAACAGCATCAGATACATACCGTTACTTGAACTTCCATCGCATGCCTGCTTACACTAAAAAAGCAGACAACGTGATTATTCAACAAGCTGTTTAAAAGTCTACTTGTTGCAAAAAAACCCACAATATGTGGGTTTTTGTTAAGCCTTTGTTCATTTTCACTTGACGAAAAGTTTTCTTAGTCTAGAATCTTACCAATAAAAAATTAACATATGTTATTAGTTGCCATGGAAAAGGCGATAACTTCCTTCATGCTATTAAAATAATCAATCAGCAATGAAAGGCACCATCGTAAACTCCTTAGCTAATTTCAATTTCATTTACCACATCAAATTACGCAGCATCAATATCTTTAGTGTACGAAAGAATAATTAGCCTATGAGAATCAGGGGATTGGGAGATTTAATAACTTGAGAATGATGATTCGAGCTTGAGGCTTCTGAGGTGTAATTCTTAAAGTATAAATATAAAAAGTTATAAGAACCGAAAACAAAATTTTAAAGCCACATTAAGCTAAGGCTTTTTTAAATTATTAAAGGGAAATGATTTAAACACAGCTCCCTCAATAGCATCCATTTAAAAGGGGAATAAAATGGGTTTTTTTGAAATAAAGCTACGCATAGGCTTACTAGCCAGTGCGCTATTTTTAACTGGCTGTGGAGGCGGAGGTGATGATAGCGGTAGTACAACGCCAAAACCTGTTGACCCAGTTAACCAAGGCCCAATAGTTACACTAACGGCTGCAGATGAACAAATAGAACAAGAAACATTCACTCTTAAAGCGACAGCAAATGATACTGATGGTGAAATTTCGTCATATAGTTGGAGCCACGATGCGAGCTTTGACTTTATCAGTGATGGTCTTTCCAGTGCTGAAGTGAGCTTTACTTCCCCCGATATCAGTGAAGACATTACGGTTAATTTTACTGTAACGGTTACTGATAATGATGGTGCTTCAGCATCATCCTCTCAAGCGGTGCTCATCAAGCGTAAAGTATCCAATGTAACCATAACAGGGCTTGTTACTGATGAGCCAATTGCAAATGCTGAACTTGAAATTGTTGTTGGTGGTGAATCGTTCCAGGTTCAAGCAAATGATAGTGGTCGTTATACAGCGGTTTTAAATATCGATGAGTCATCAACTAAAAAGTTGGTAAGAGTAAAAGCGAAAGGACTAGATGCCTTAAACCCAGGTGTTGAGTTTGTATCGCAGCTAAGTTCAGTTGAAAAGCTTTTAGCACAAGCGGGCGAGGATAATACGCTTGATAGTAATGATAATTTTAGTGTCAATATCACTAATGTTACCACTGCTGAATTTGCACTTTTAACACGTGATGGTACAGAGCCTGCGAGTGAAGAAGAGCTTAATAGCGCACTGTTAAATGTTGATGCGGATGAGAAGATTCAGCTAGCAACACTTATTAAGATTGTTGTTGATAATCCAGATTATCAATTACCTGAAGGTATTAATAGCACGCTGGAGCTTGTTGCGAATGAACAAGTCGCGAAGCAGTTTGAAGAAGAAGTGATAGAGAAAGATCCTGAAATCATCGAAAAAACCAAAAAAGAAATTAAAGAAGATGATGCTCTCGTAACCGGCGCAACAGGTACGCTCGAGGGTAATTATATTATTAACTCACCTCGTTATCATACCAATACAGCATTCCACCTTAGCTTAAGGGCTGATGGAAGCGGGCAGTTTAGCTCTAATACCAGTAGTGCGATCTCTTGGGCTGAAAATGCAGGCGTTTATACATTAGACTTTGCTGAAAAAGTTACGATTTATCAAAATTCAGATGCAGAAAGTTCAGAGTCTGTAGTTTTAACTGGATTCAGCTTTACTGTATTGGCTGAAAACGATGTGTTTAGAACCATCGAAGTGACGCGTTCAACAGAGCGAACGGTTGTTAATAGCAACAGCGGTTCAGTTACAATGACGACTGAAGATGATGAAACATATACGACGAATCTAATATATAAAAATAAAACCATTTCATTATTAGCTGAACAGCTGGTAGGTGAGTGGGCACTTCATGTACAAGATAATGATTTTTATACTAGCTACGATCCCAACCTACCTGAAACCCTGCAATTTTATGCTGACGGTACAGGCGTTGTTGATAGTAGCGAAGCGTTTACTTGGCAGCTAAACAGCCATAGCTTAATTGTTAACTATGATGACGGCGGCGAAACAGGGCAGCTAGAGCTTTGGTTTACAAAAGCATTAAGTGGCGGCTATCAATTAGTTGGTCTTGATACGAGCTTTGATAAGCCGAGTGACACCCTAACGGGGCTATTAATCAAAAAACAAGCGGTATCGACTACGAATGATGATTTAATTGGTCGTTGGCATGGCTTTATCGGCACATCTCAATCGTATGATTTAAATATTTTTAGCGATGGCACAATGATGATCGGCCTAGGCATCACTGATTGGCAGGGGCATTTAAATGATGGTCAGTTTACACGTAAGCGTTTTATTTATAACAATGAAATTGTTACGTCATGTGAAGGCTTTGGTGCAAGTTGCTACCTTGAAAGTGAAATGATTCATGAGTTCATCAGTATTGTTGGTAACCTGTATTACATTAAGCGCACTCTAAATTACTATTTACCAAATGGTGAGATTAGGTCTCAAAGCGGTGCAATATTAGTTTATGAATACAGCAAAGACTTAACCTACAGCGCATTCACCGAAGAGCTATTAGAGAATTACACAGAGTTTTATTCAGCAGATGGCCAAACAGATAGAATTTATACTGAATATGACGAAAACGGTAACGTAATATACGTTGTTGAATTAGAGGGGCAGACTTACACCGGCGCAACCTTTAATGACGGTGTATTAAGTTATGACCGAAATGGTGAAACGTGGCATCTTGAGCTTGTTTCATCAGATACCGGCAGCATTGTAGTTTGCCATTATCAAGATGGTGGCACGTGTAATGCTGCGTCACAAATTACTTACTTACCAAAGCGCCCTAAAGTTACCCTTAGCGCTAACTCAAGTGGCAATGGTGAAATTTCACCCGCATCACAAGCGTCATTTTTGTATCAAAAAGTTGGGTTTGAAATCATTCCTGACGACGGTTTCGTTTTAGACGTAATTGAAGGCTGCGATGGCTATATTGAAGGTAATCACTACATTGCATTTGCAAGTAACACTGATTGTGAAATTACAGCAACCTTTAAAGAGCAACAGCAAACAGTTGGTAGCTTCATTATTGGTAATCAAGATCTGTATTATGCAAGTGCTTATACTGTAGATCTTAATGAAGATAATACCGGCTATTTAACCTACAACGGTAAAGTTGATATTACTTGGCAAGAGGATAAGCAAGGTGTGATTGAAATCACCCCACAGCAAGCGTTTATTCTTAATGAATATCAAAATATAGAATACCCAGAGGGTTTTCCACTTGAAGTTAATTTTAAAGATATTGCTACAAGCCTGAGATTAAAACCATTACCAGAGAAAGGAATTAACTGGTATGAGTTAGATCGAGTAATCGAACAATATAAAGATGATGTGTTAGTTGATGAATACACAACTTCTTATGAAGTGAGTAAAACATCACTCGATCAACGTTTAGCTATTACAACCGATGATATCGCAGGACAATGGTCAGTTGACTTGGTCGGGGAAAAGACTGTTAATAAAGTAAATTTTAATCTTGATGGGTCTGGTGTATCTCATAATATAAGTGACTTATCCGAAGAGAATTTCACTTGGCAAATAGTTGATAACTCTATAGCGCTTTTCTTTCCTGAAGATAACGGAACTGAATCATTTTATATCACTAAAGGTTTAAATGTTGGTTACCAGCTTGTTACTCAAGGTATTTTTGACGGTGAGCATTATACAGATTCAGGCATCATGGTGCGTCGTAATGAACAACCAATTAGTGCAGATAACTTTGCTGGTCGTCACCAGTTTAGAGATGGTCATGACCTAGACACCCATTGGGGGGAAATACAAGTTTATGATGATGGAGAGGTTTTCTTTACTTTTGACACAAGCTCTTTTCAAGGAGGGTTTGAAGGTGGACATTTAAAACGTGATCGATATTCTGAATACGTTGATGGCATCTATCAGAGAGTTGATTGGTGCGATGTTTCTTTAGATACATGCACACTTGATGGGGAGTTTATATATACCCTAGTTGCTGTTGATGGTCAGCGTTATTTTATAGAGCGGACGCTTAGCGGTGCCGTAAATGGTGGAGACACTACAGCACATTTATATATACATGATTACACACCTTCAACAGATGTCGCTCATTTCGAAGAACATAACTTAGTTTTTAGCCTTTATCAAAATGATAGTAATGGTATTGCTCGCTGGGCTGTTACCTATGGTTACTATGATGAAGTGCTAAATAAGCAACACTATATTTTCCAGATTGACGACACTGAACCTGTATATGTTGAGCTAGTTGATGGAAAGTTAGAGTTAACCCTCGACGGTCAAGATACTGTTATTGAATTAATTGATAACAACCGCCGTAATGTTACTTTCTGTAAGTACTTAAAAGGTAATAGCTGCTTAGAGCAAGATAAAGTTTACTTATCGTTTGATTTACCTATGCATACAATCACAGTTAATGGTGATGGTAATGGCTCATTAGCTGTAGGAGATGATAGTAATGTTGCTCATGGCTCAAATTGGTCGACATCTATTGAGCCAAATTCAGGTTATGAGCTTAATAGTATTTCAGGTTGTGACGGCTATGAAGATGGCAGTGATTATAGAATCCCTTATGTGAAAGAAAGTTGTCAAATTGATGTAACGTTTAAAGAGCTTATTCCGTTATCTACCCAAGCGAATATTACAGATCCTGCGCTTGCAATGTGTGTTGATAATTCAGGTGAAACAAGCTTAGAGAGTGTGATTGAATTAAATTGCCTGTGGAACAACTATGGTGAGATTACGTCTTTAGCCGGTCTAGAGGCCTTGCCTAATTTACAGATTCTTGAACTCTCAGACTTAAACTTGGGTCCCCATCTTGATTTATCTGCTTTTGAGCAATTAACAGAGTTTTCTAATGGTTATAACTATGGTTCTGAGCAGCAAACAAAAATAGAATCTATTCAATTTTACGACTCTAGTCTAATTACTCGCCTAGAGTTGAGTGGACAAAATCTTTCAGATATTGACTTATCTGCATATACCTCACTGCAGTATTTAACTTTGCATGATATGCCATTGACTCAGATTGATTTATCTAATCAAACACAATTAGTGCATTTAGACTTACAAGGCATAGAGTTAAATCAGCTAGACCTAATCTTTAACACTCAGTTAGAGTACTTAGCAATTAATAGTGGTAGCTTAACTGAACTCAATATTGGGCATTTAACAGAGCTAAGAAATGCGTTTTTATGGGGGCAAACGGGGGTAACAGAGCTTGATGTCACCAATTTAACGAAATTAACTCGCCTTGATATTGGTAAAATGGGGGTTTCAGTGCTTAACCTAACAAATCTCGTTAATTTAGAAAGCCTTAGCATTTCGTATACCTCAATAAATAATCTAGATTTTTCAGCTTTACAAAGCTTGACTTCATTAAGTATCGAAGGTATTGAGCAATCACTTGTGCCATGGTCACAGGTCTATCACATATCAAGTTTAACGATAGGTGGAGCTAATTATACAAGTTTTGATTTTTCGTCTTTTACTAATTTATCAAGACTAGGAATATATCAATCAGGTATTAGTGACTTATCGTCAATTGCTAATCCTGAGCTAATTTTATCACTGGATTTGTTTGGTAATTATCAGCTTGAACAGCTAAATATAAGTGAGATGACGTCTTTATACTGGCTGCAGGTGAATAACTCTCCAATTACGACTCTAGATTTTAGTAATAATAGCAATTTAACAGACGTCTATTCTAGACAGAATGCATTAGAGACTATTAGTGGAATAGAAGCTATTGCTGATAAATCAGCAAGGTTGGACTTTGATTATAATCCGCTAAGCAGTGGTACTGTTAGTTATTTAGATGATTTACGTGATAACCAAGGTTATTACAATATTTCGTATTCAGTAAACTACAGTGTTACTGTGAACGTTACTGGCAACGGTAGTGTTAGTGAATCTAACTTTCTATAATCAGATGGTGAAAGCCGCGGGATAAATTTATACCACTGATAGTGGTTATGAAGTTGTAAGCGTAACAGGCTGTGATGGTACTTGGGACTCAACTGACTATTATGAGGTAGGTCCAATCACAGAGTCGTGCGAAGTAAATGTTGAGTTTGTAGAAACAACACCTTAAGTTTATTGAATACTTTTTGTAGTTGATAAAACGACCACGCCACGTGGTCGTTTTTATTTTTAAATTAAAAATTCAATAAAACCCACATTTGGATCTTAATTTTATACTTTTAAACTCCTTTTATTAAATAAAGACGCAAAAAATCCTCTCTACTTGCATTAAAATCCCCTTCAATATTTATGAGTTAGTCTCTTATTTTTTAGGTGATATTTTATGACAGCATTAAACAACCAGAACCTATTACAACTTCGCTTTGTAAACCAAGCTCATATTGAGGCTGTTAAGCCATCGTTTGCTAATCTTCCGGCTAACCCGTATGCCGACGGTGCGTTTCGTAAACGCCGCTATTCAGTAATTAAAGTGCAAAATGATGAACTTGTTTTACAAGCCACAAAAGCATTTGTACAAGATGATTCAATCAATACTTTCCAAGGTAATGTTGAGCGCACTTACGAAAATTTAGAGCCGAGTTTATTGGCAAGCGAAGGGATGAAAAGTATCGTCAATGAGTTTCGTGCCATTACCGGTATTAGCGAACAGCGTGATATTGAAATTCATCAATTTCGTATGCTTGCTATTGAAAGTGATACGCCGCCTGCGCCAGAAGGTATTCATCAAGATGGCTTTGATCACGTTTGTATTTGTGGTGTATCTCACGAAAACTTAGAAGGTGGTGAGTTGTTGGTGTATGAAAATAAGCAAGCTGAGCCTTGTTTTAAAATGGAAATTAAAGACGGTATGTTTGCATTAATCAACGACCGTGAAGTATGGCACAACGCCACGCCGATGAATAAGATTGATGCAAGTAAAGACGGTTACCTAGATTGTTTCGTACTAACGGCTTAAGGAATGATAATGAATTTAACTAAACTTCGTCGTCAGTTTCCGGCACTTATGCAACAAGTTGCGGGTAAATCGCCAATATTTTTAGATGGCCCGGGTGGTTCGCAAGTACCACAATCAGTGCTTAGTGCAATGTCAGCTTACTTAGGTTATTACAACTCTAACTTAGGCGGCGCGTTTTTTTCAAGCGATAAAACCGTTGAGTTAATGGCCAATGCGCGTCAAGCAGCTGCTGATTTACTTAATTCCCCATCGCGCGATCAAATTGTATTCGGTGCGAATATGACTAGCCTTACTTTTAGCTTTAGCCGTGCGATTTCTCGTGATTGGCAAGCGGGTGATGAGATTATCGTGACTAATGCAGATCACTTCTCAAATGTATCCTCTTGGCAGCAGGCTGCAGAAGATAAAGGCGCAAAGGTTAATACTGTATTGATTAACGAAGCTGATTGCAGCTTAGATTTAGCGCATTTTACAAGCTTACTGAGTACTAAAACCAAATTAGTAGCCGTTACTTATGCATCAAACACTACCGGCTCTATAAACGACATTAAACGCATTGTTGAAATGGCTCATAGCGTAGGTGCTTTGGTGTATGTGGATGCTGTGCATTATGCGCCACATGAGCTGATTGATGTTCAAGCACTTGATTGTGATTTTTTGGCCTGCTCTGCGTATAAGTTTTTCGGCCCACATTTAGGTATGGTCTACGGTAAGCGTGAGCACCTTGAAGAGTTTCGACCATACAAAGTCGAGCCTGCCAAAGATGTTATTCCTGGGCGCTGGGAAACCGGCACGCAAAGCTTTGAAGCACTCGCAGGTTTAATTGCTGCTGTTGACTACATTGCAGATATTAGTGAGCTTGATGGTAGCTATTCACGCCGCGATAAATTAGCTTCTGCTTTTGCAAAAACTAAACAGCATGAAATGGCGTTAAGTGAGTACTTCCTTACTCGACTAGTTAACTATCCTAAGATCAAACTATTTGGTATTGATGATTTAGATCGTTTAGCTGAACGTACCCCAACTTTTGCTTTAACCTTTGCAGGGCTTGAGCCACGTCAGGTGTCTGAGTTTTTAGGTAAGCAACATATATGTGTGTGGGATGGTAACTTCTACGCTCAGGGCTTATGCAAGCAATTGGGTGTATTGGATACTGGCGGCGTTGTACGCATTGGTTGCATGCATTACAACACCATCGAAGAGCTAGATAAGTTATTTGATTTGTTTGATGAACTGATTTAAAGCTATAAGTCATAAGCTGTAAGTTTTAAGCGACCAGAGCGCTTGGTAAGCCTTGACATAAAATCTGAATTGAGTAGATTTTTGGCTTACCGCTTACCGCTTACCGCTTACCGCTTACCGCTTACCGC
>NZ_JACJFK010000010.1:121659-179758 GCF_014164535.1 Pseudoalteromonas sp. SG41-2
TGTTGTTTATAAAAATATAACTAGATAAAAATAATGCCGCATACCATCTCTGGTAGCGCTGAAAATGCGTTTGATATAGGGATCCTGCATTGCATTGAATTGCGAGATCAATCGTTCGATCACAATTTTCAATGCACTTTTTGCACACCAGCCTTCTTGCAGTTGGGCTTACCGCTTACCGCTTACCGCTTACCGCTTAGGCCTGTGGCTGCCCGTATATTTGTTCTGCGCGGTTAAACAGCACCCACGACGTTAAAATATATTTATCATTCGACACAGGTTTATTACCGCGATGAGTATGAGTAAAGTAGCCTGGGGCAATCACCATAGTGCCTTTTTTCGGAGCTATCTTACGATTTTGATAATAAAACTCGGTTTCACCGCCTTCTTCAACATCGTTTAAATAAAACATAAATAACAATACTCGATGCAGTGCTTCGTTATGGTGTAACTGTGGGTACACTTCACTATGCCAATACGGGTAGCCGCCTTTGTTAACTTCGTATTTTTGCGCTTGGATATTACCGAGTCGAAAAATTTGCTGTACCAATAAAGGTAATTGCGGTTTACCTACCTCGTCAAAATTAGCTTGCGTTAAATCAACAGGTTGTCCTGTTTGGGGGTGGTACACTTTTAAACCAAACGCCCCAATCATTATAAAAATATGTTCTTCAATGTAGTTAAAAACATATTGTGCAGTAGTTTGTTGAATATGTTTTAATTGCTCAGCGTATTCAGGATGATTGTTTAAGTGTAAGTCGTGGCTATCTTTTTTATTAAGATCTATGCCGCCTGATGTCATCCCTTGTTTTATATGCGGGCTTTGCGAAAAGGTGGTGATAAAGTTATCGCAAAAGTCATTACTGAGCGCGTTGTCATACACGCGGATAAAGTCCGTCATGAGTTACCTGTTTAATTATTATTGGATTATTATGTTTACTGAAAAAGTGATGCCGCGCTTTAGCGAAACGGATGCACTCGGACACATCAACAATACCGTACTCCCTGTTTGGTTTGAAGCCGCACGTGCACCTATTTTTAAATTTTTTACCCCCGATTTAAATCCTCACGATTGGAAGCTTATTATTGCTAAAATTGAGGTGTCGTTTGTAGGTGAGTTGTTTTACTCGCATGAAGTAAGTATTAAAACATCGGTAGAGCATATTGGCAGCAGCTCATTTGTGCTTCGCCAAGAGGCGTGGCAGCAAGATAAATGCTGCGCAATCGGTAAAACAGTGCTGGTACGTTACGACTTTGCCGCTAAAGCTAAGCAAGCTTTATCTAGTATTGAAAAAGCAGCCTTAAATGAGCATTTTATTGCAGCTTCTTAATGTGTAGTTAGTAATTTAAGGTGCGCAAGTAGTTATCTAAAGCGGTGACTTGCGCTTTACTAAAGCGTAGCCCGAGCTTTGTTCTACGCCACAATATGTCATCGCTGGTTTTTGCCCACTCTTTGGCAATTAGGTAATCGACTTCTTGAGCGTATAGACCATGGCCAAAATGACAACCTAAGTCAACCAATGCACTGCAATTACCTAGCAGTGCATTAGTTAGCGTGCCATAGGAGCGTACCAGCCTATTTAATAATAACTCAGGCAACCAATTGTATTTTACTTGTAGTTGCGTTATTAACGTCGCTTTTTCACTAAAATCTCCGCCTGGTAACGGCGCGCTTTTTGTCCACGCTTCAGTCATATGAGGATAAAATAGCGCGAGTTTGTCCACAGCATTTTCTGCCAGTTTTCGATAAGTAGTTATTTTTCCGCCAAACACACTTAACAAAGCAGCCTGATTATCATCATTATTTAATATCAGCTTATAATCGCGGGTTACAGCTTGAGCATCTGCTGAGTGGTCATCGAGTAATGGCCGTACGCCACTGAATGTATGTACTATATCAGTCGCTTCAATCGGAGTTTTAAAGTAATGATTAGTAATATTGATTAAGTAACTAATTTCTTGTTTGCTAATTTTTACATCTTTAATGTTGCCGGTATATTCTTCATCAGTAGTGCCAATGAGAGAATAGTCATCTTCAAAGGGAATGACAAAAACAATACGTTGATCTTCATTTTGGAGAATATAGGCACATGGCTCGTGATGAATACGTGGCACCACGATATGGCTGCCTTTGACTAAGCGAATATGCTGTGGTGATGGCTGAATAAATACATTATCAAACAATGAAGCAACCCAAGGGCCTGCGGCATTAACAATGCATTTGGCTTTGATTTGTAGTTGCTGCTGGGTCGTTTGTTGCGCTAGAGTTACATCCCAATGTTCAATATTGCGCTGTGCCTTTATACAACGAGTACGTGTTGCTATGGTTGCTCCGTGTTGTTCGGCGGCAAGGGCGTTTAAGATCACTAAACGCGCGTCATCTACCCAGCCATCAGCATATTCAAACCCTTGTGTAATTGATGCATTTAGCACACTGTCTTTTGTGAAAATAATCGACTTGGAAGCGGGTAGCGTGTCTCGTTTTCCTAGATGGTCGTAAATAAATAATCCTAGGCGGATCATCCATGGCGGCCGCAAATGTGACTGATGAGGAAGCCTAAACGAGAGCGGCCAAATAATATGCGGTGCTTTTTTTAATAACACTTCACGCTCTAGCAATGCTTCTTTTACTAACCTAAATTGATAGTGCTCTAAATAGCGCAGCCCGCCATGAATAAGCTTACTGCTGTTTGATGAGGTGGCTGAGGCTAAATCGTCTTGCTCACACAATAATACTTTCAAGCCTCTACCACTTGCATCTGCTGCAATACCAGCACCATTAATGCCACCGCCAATGACAAGTAAATCATATTCGTTATCGAGTAACTGCACGGGTGAACCTTAAAGTTAGTTGTTAATGCCAGATTATATTAACGCGATTAGCCGTCATTCTGCGGATTATTAGCAAGCGTCACTTGCGCAATACAATGTAGCCATTTTGCATATAAATCGTTACGCTCATCGCTGCTCATTGTTGGCTCAAAGCGGCGGTCACATCGCCACATAGTTGCCAGTTGCGCTGTTGATTCATAAACACCACTTTGCAGGCCTGCTAAATAGGCGACGCCAAGCGAGGTGGTTTCGGTTAAGGTGGGCCGCTCAACACTCGCACCTAAAATATTAGCTAAAAACTCCATAGCCCAATTATTATTAGCCATACCGCCGTCAACGCGCAAGATGCTGGGGCGCAAGCCATCCCCTTCCATCGCTTTTTGTAAATCTTTAGTTTGATAACCCACTGATTGCAAAGCTGCAGCGACAATCGTACTAATACCTGAATCTCGAGTAAGCCCTAAAATAGCACCTCGGGCATTGGCATCCCAATAGGGAGCGCCTAAACCTGTAAAAGAGGGCACTAAAAATACCCCATGATCTAAGGGAACACCTTTGACGAGGGCTTCACTTTCTCCCGCGCTTTCTAATAATTTCAAGCCCTCTACAATCCACTGCATGGTGGCACCTGCCATAAAAATACTGCCTTCAATGGCATACGTAGGTTTGCCGTTAAGTCTATATGCGATGGTGGTTAATAAGCGATTGTTTGACTTTAGTGCTTTATCGCCGGTGTTAAGCATTAAAAAACAGCCTGTTCCGTAGGTGCTTTTTGCCATACCTTCTTCAAAACAAGCTTGGCCAATTAAAGCGGCTTGCTGATCACCCGCTATGCCGCTAATTGGAATTTCACCACCAAATAACTCGCTGCTAGTAACACCAAAGTCAGCCGCTGAGTCCATTACTTCAGGTAGCATCGAGGCTGGAATATCAAATAAGGCGAGTAAGTCTTCATCCCAGCATTGCTGGTGAATGTTAAACAGTAATGTGCGAGAGGCATTGGTTGCATCGGTTTTGTGTACTTTACCATCGGTTAATTGCCATAGTAAGTAGGTGTCTACCGTACCAAACGCCAGCTCATCTGCTTGTGCTTGCTCTTTAGCGCCAGTGACGTTATCTAAGATCCAACGAATTTTGGTGGCAGAAAAGTACGGATCGAGTAATAAGCCGGTTTTATCATTGACGGTTTTACTGTGCCCAGCATCGCGCAAACTATCACAGTACTGGCTAGTGCGTCGGTCTTGCCACACAATCGCGTTGTAAATAGGTTGCCCGGTTTTTTTACTCCACACTAAGGTGGTTTCTCGTTGATTAGCAATGCCTATGGCAATAATGTCGGCAGCCGTTACCCGTTGCTGCGCCAATACGTTTTTAACGCTCGCTAATACGGTTTGCCAAATATCTACAGGATCGTGTTCAACCCAACCATTTTGCACAAAGTGCTGCGGGAAAGTTTGTTGGGCTGTGCCAAAAACCTCGGCATCTTTGGTGTATAAGATGGCGCGAGAGCTCGTCGTTCCTTGGTCAATCGAGAGTATGTATTTGCACATAAAATATAATGTTATTTAACTTAGATAAAGATAGCTTGTCTCTAAGCTAAACGAATAGCAATGCTTTTGCACCATAATGGATGTAATTTTAGGCAAATAGGATGAGTGAAAGGGAGTTAACGCTCAGTGCTGGCGCTTAGTTTTAAATAAGCGCCAGATATATATAATATAATTATTAGTTGGCAGCATCAGCTAATTGCTGATGGAGCCAATCTTTTAATGCCATTCTATCGTGTTTTAATTGATGCATTGCTTCATCATCAATAGGGGCATCTTGTAACTCCAGGACACGGATTTCTTTATCAATTGCATTGTATTGCTTTGCCCTTGCCGCGAACTCTTCATTATCAGTGTTGAGCTTAGTGATTGTGCTTTGGTATTCAGGGAAATCTTTAGTTAATGAATGATCTTCGCCTAACATAGGTCGCTCCTTATTAAAGCGTGTTACATATTAATCTCGATAGATAAACACGCATGGGTTTTAGTCAAATTAAATGCTCTGAGGCGTTTTGCCAATACAATAGAGCTTGGGCTGATTTAAAATAAATCAACATCAATCTCAGTATTATCGTTATTAAAGTAATTTCCCTTTGCCTGAATACAAAACACTGACACTCGTGCGGGCTTAAGTTAGAATATGAACGCAGGCAGTTGCCTGCAAACAATTTCTATTTTGAGTGCTTTATTACATGCTTTTAATGATCGATAACTACGACTCGTTTACCTACAATTTGGTACAGTATTTTCAACGTTTAGATCAAGAGGTGCTAGTAAAGCGCAATGATGAGATCTCGGTTAGTCAAATTGCCCAGTTAAACCCTCAGCATATCGTGATATCTCCCGGCCCATGCTCACCAAATGAAGCGGGTATATCTTTGGAGCTTATTGAGCAACTAAAAGGTCAATTTCCAATTTTAGGTATTTGTTTAGGTCATCAAACAATAGCACAAGCATTAGGTGCGAACATTGTTAGGGCAAAGCAAGTGATGCATGGCAAAACATCGCCAATTTATCATGCTAATCAAGGTGTATTTGCCGGCTTACCAAATCCATTAACAGTTTGCCGTTATCATTCGTTGGTTGTTGAACAAGATAGCATTCCTGATGAGTTGCAGATCACCGCTTGGACCGAAACTGAAAGTGGCCAGTTAGATGAAATAATGGGCTTAGTTCATAATAGCTTAGCGTTAGAGGGGGTACAATTTCACCCAGAGGCAATTTTAACGCAGCGAGGACTTGAATTACTTGCTAACTTTTTAACTCGGTTCTAGGCTTATGCTAACAAACGTAGTAGCTTCCCTTAATTTATTTATAAAAGATAACTATTAATGACAGATGAAATACGCCAACAAAGGACAGCTAAGGCATTAGAGCAACGAGCCCATGATTTGTTGCTTGGACATAGCTTTGCGCAACGTCAAATTGGCTATATTCATACTCTAGATATAAATTATGGTGAGGCGATGAAGCAGCGCACCTTACTTGAGGTTGAAGTTGCTGCGCAAAAAATACGTAAACTCTCCAGTACTTCGCATCATAAGTACCGCGCTCAAGCCAGCCAGCAGTTACATCAAGTTATTGATACCGCCATGAACAAGCAGTTAGCCGATATTGATACGGTACTACATGAAACCATTGGTATTGAAGATAATGTCCCCGCGATTTTAGACATACTTGCGGTAAAATCAGCATCGGTAGGGCGCCTTGAGCCATTAGTTAAAGATTTAACTTGGTTAGGACGTGAGTTAGTTGCTTTTGTGAATTTGCCTTATTATCGCGCGCAGCGCAATAAACATACTTCGGTAAAAGTTGATAATCCCTCTTTAGCTCTGCGTTATATTGGTTTAGACAACTTACAGTTTGTAGTGCCTACCTTTGCGGTACGTCATTGGATGCCACACAGCACCGAACCATTTCCATTATTGAAGCGTCGCCTACGCGATAACTCAATGGCTTGCGCGATTGCGGCGCAAGAGTTGGCTAAGCTCAATGGTATTAATGAAGTACATGCATTTACTTTGGGTATGTTACTCGATGTTGGCAAGATAGCTTTGATTCGACTCTATTTACGTACATTCGAACGAGTGTGGCAGCGCAAAGTAACCCTTGCCCGAGAAGACCAACATAAAGATCTTCACACCGCATTGTTAGAGTTAAAACCTGATCCGTTATTTTTAAGTACTTTACTTAATCAGCATGCGCTAAAAGTCACGGCGACGGTGATTGATAAAATGGCGTTTCGGTATTTACCTTTTAATGCTGTGTTATCGCAGTTGATTAATGGTGTGTCCAAAGGGGATTCACTATTGCCATTAGCGATGTTAATGCAAAAGGCACGTTGTTATAGTCAATGTGTTACTTTGAGCGAACATCAGCTGGTGGAAAGTGATGAAAAATCACTCTGGTTTGATTACGTTGGGTTATCAAAACAGGAACTAGAGCAGCTTGAAAAAACCAATTTGCAGCACTTTCATATTAAAATTGACTAGGGCGTGTTTATCTTTCGAGGTTGAATTTGCAGCAGTGTGTTTGGTATTTAGGCAAGGCAGAGCCTATGTAGTGTGGTTGTTCCCCATAAATAGGCGATAACGCAGCATCAATGCCAAACACGCGCTGCCCGAAGGGTTCTTCCTAGGGGCGATTAACTCTTTGTTACTTACATGGATGTAAGTAAGGGGCGTGAGCAGGACGCGGAAGCTTTGCTCAATTTTTACTTAGCCCACTAGGTTACAAATCTCGCGCCGTGATTAAATCGCCCCTAATTTGAACAAATTTTAATCCTGAAAGGTCAACACGCCCTTATTTCATAAATTTTTTGTTAATTTTTTTACGACTATTCATTCATCATTAATATCTACTCTTACCCATATTTTATCTTGCAAAGCTCTGCCTGGTGGGTGGTGGGGCAGCGATATAGAATAAACAACCCCATAATTCGTTATTCAGATAGTTATTCACTATCTCTGAAATTATATCTCAAAGCCTTTAATAACAAGGGCTACATGAAAGTTTTATAAGAGACAATAACGAAAAACTCTGAAATAATGATTATCTGAAAATTGAACCAGAGAGTATTTTTTGGCGATGTGAGCTATGCTGATTTACGCCAAAGGAGATGGTACAACAGTCTATCATCAAGCCTATTTTTTAAACTTTCTGTAGGATCACAATTAAGAGGATATAAAATGACAGTCAATCGCGAATTATTTGATCAAGTAATGGTTCCTAACTACGCACCTTCAAGCGTTATTCCTGTTCGTGGCGAAGGCTCACGTGTATGGGATCAGCAAGGTCGTGAATATATCGATTTTGCCGGTGGTATCGCTGTTAACTGTCTAGGTCATTGTCATCCAGCATTGGTTAAAGCATTAAAAGAGCAAGGCGAAAAAATCTGGCACCTATCAAATGTAATGACTAATGAGCCAGCACTTCGTTTAGCTAAAAAATTGGTAGATGCTACATTTGCTGAAAAAGTATATTTCGCCAACTCAGGCGCAGAAGCAAATGAAGGCGCACTAAAATTAGCGCGTCGTGTTGCGCTTGAAAATTTTGGTGAGCAAAAATCGCAAATCATCGCTTTCAATAAAGGTTTCCATGGCCGTACATTCTTTACTGTAACCGTGGGCGGTCAAGCTGCTTACTCTGATGGTTTTGGTCCTAAGCCGGGAGATATCGTACATTGTGACTATAACGATTTAGCCGCATTTGAAGCACTAATCTCTGATAACACATGTGCGGTAATGATGGAGCCATTACAAGGTGAAGGCGGCATTATCTCTGCTACTGACGAGTTTGCTCAAGGTGTACGCCAGTTATGTACTAAACATAACGCATTGCTTATTTTTGATGAAGTACAAACTGGTGTCGGTCGTACTGGCGATCTTTACGCATACCAAGGGTTAAATGTAGTACCTGATATTTTAACTACTGCAAAAGCACTTGGCGGCGGTTTTCCAATTGGTGCAATGATCACCACGACAGAGATTGCTAAGCACCTTAAAGTCGGTACTCATGGTTCTACTTATGGCGGCAATCCGTTGGCATGTGCTGTTGGTGAAGCAGCCTTTGATACTGTGAATACACCAGAAGTATTAGCTGGCGTAAAAGCAAAGTCAGCATTGTTTAATGAATTACTAACTGCAATTAACGATAAGTACAACGTTTTCTCGGAAATTCGTGGTCAAGGTTTATTAATTGGTGCTGTGGTTAATGAGCAGTTTAAAGGTCGTGCTAAAGAGTTTTTAGTAGCAGGAACCGCTGAGGGTGTGATGTCGTTAGTCGCGGGTGCCGATGTGGTGCGTTTTACTCCATCTTTAGTGATCCCTGAAGCGGATATCCGTGAAGGGATGGCACGCTTTGAAAAAGCCGTAGCCAACGTTGTGAACGGTTAATCAACACCTCTAATCATAATAAGGGCAAGTAGCAAGCTTGCCCTAATATTCTTAATTTACCGTTATTTATAAGGGAGCAAGCGGACTCATGATGATCCTTCGCCCAATCCAGCAATGTGATTACCCAGCTTTATTGAAAATTGCCCACGAATCAGGACATGGTTTTACCTCTTTACCTAATAACGAAGAGTTATTACAAAAGAAGATAGCTCATTCAATAAGCTCATTCGCAAAAAGTGCATCTCATCCGGGTGATGAAGGTTACTTGTTTGTTCTTGAAGATAGCGAAACAGGTGAAGTAGTCGGTACTTCAGCAATTGAAGCTGCGGTTGGTTTAGATGATGCGTTTTATCACTATCATTTAAGTAAAGCTATTCATTCATCTCGTACATTGAATGTTTATAAAGCGGTTGATATTTTAACCTTGTGTAATGATTACACTGGAGCAACTGAGCTTTGTACGCTGTTTTTAAAAGATGGTTACCGTAAAAATAATAACGGTAAGCTGCTTTCAAAAGCACGTTTTATGTTTATCAAGCAGCACCAAGAACGCTTTGCTGAAACCGTAATTGCAGAAATGCGCGGTGTTTCTAACGAACACGGCAGTAGTCCATTTTGGCAATGGTTAGAAGAACACTTTTTCTCGATGGATTTTCCAACAGCTGATTACTTAACCGGTATCGGCCAAAAAGTGTTTATTGCTGAACTAATGCCAAAGTACCCAATTTACGTCAACTTATTAAGTAAAGAGGCGCAAGCCGTGATCGGCAAGGTGCACAATAATACGCGCCCTGCGATTGAACTACTGAAAAAAGAAGGCTTCACCTTTAATGGCTACGTTGACATTTTTGATGCTGGCCCAACGGTAGAAGCAAAAGTAGATAATATTGCAACTATTCGTAATGCCAAAAACTTTACCGTAAAAATCGGTGAAAACAGCGGCGAGACGGCTATCATGCTAGCGAATGACAAACTCAATGATTTTAGAGCAACCGTTGCACAACTAAACCTTGATGAAACAAGCTCTGAGTTGACTTTGCCACAGGCAATGGCCGATGCACTGCACTTACAAGCTGGCGATATAGTTACCGCAACACGTATATAATTTAGGAGAAAGTACATGACTCATCCTGCACAATTTATTAATGGTCAATGGTCGCAAGGCCTAGGCGATGCATTTAATTCAGTAAACCCAGCCAATAACGAAATTATTTGGCAAGCAAACTCAGCCACCAGTGAGCAAGTAGACACCGCTGTTAACTCTGCGCGTGCAGCATTTTATAGCTGGGCTGATAAATCATTTGCAGAACGTTTAGCGATTGTAAAAACTTTTGCCGAAACCCTAAAAGAGCACAGCGAAGAGCTTGCTGTTGTAATAGCCCAAGAAACGGGTAAGCCGTTATGGGAAACTCGCACTGAAGCGGGTGCTATGGTCGGTAAAATAGCTATCTCTGAAAAAGCATTTTTAGAGCGCACTGGCGACGTAGAAAACCCAATGCCGCAAGGTCGTGCAATGATCCGCCATAAACCACATGGTGTAGTGGCGGTATTTGGCCCTTATAACTTCCCTGGTCATTTACCTAATGGCCATATTGTGCCTGCACTTTTGGCGGGCAATACCGTGGTGTTTAAACCATCGGAGCTAACTCCAGCTGTTGCTGAGCTAACGCTTAAGTTATGGGAAAAAGCAGGTTTACCAGCAGGGGTTATTAACCTAGTACAAGGCGAAGTAGCCACAGGTAAGGCTCTTGCTGCTCACAAAGGTATTGATGGCTTATTCTTTACCGGTTCATCACGCACAGGCCATATTCTGCATGAGCAGTTTGCCGGTCAACCAGGTAAAATCTTAGCATTAGAAATGGGTGGTAACAATCCACTGATTATTACTGATGTTGCTGATACTAAAGCCGTTATTCACGATATTATTCAATCAGCATTTATCTCAAGTGGCCAACGATGTACCTGTGCACGCAAGCTGTTTTTACCAGCAGGTGAGCAAGGCGATGCTATTTTAGCCGGTTTAATTACCGCGACTAAAGCCATCAAAGTGGGCAACTACGATGATGTAGAGCAACCGTTTATGGGCTCGATGATCTCATCAGCTGCGGCCGCTGGTATGGTAAAAGCACAGCAACAACTCGTTGAGCTTGGTGCTGAAGTATTGGTTGAGCTTAAGCATACTGAAAATACAGGTTTTGTAACGCCTGGTATTATTGAGTGTACAGATGTTGCTAACTTCCCAGATGAAGAGCACTTTGGTCCACTATTAAAAGTATTCCGCTTTACAGATTTTGATAGTGCGATTGATAAAGCCAACGATACCAGCTTTGGTTTGTCTGCGGGTTTACTCAGTGATAATGCGGCAGATTACGACCATTTTTTACGTCGTATCCGTGCTGGTATTGTTAACTGGAACCGCCCAATCACCGGTGCCTCAAGTGCAGCTCCTTTTGGTGGTATTGGTGCATCAGGTAATCATCGTGCAAGTGCTTACTATGCAGCTGATTATTGCGCATACCCAGTTGCCTCTGTTGAACTTGAAAAAGTAACAATGCCAGCAACATTAAGCCCTGGCTTAAAAATCGATTAATCGATTTTGGTCAAATAGTAATAAATAACTAAAAAAGCAGCCAAGGCTGCTTTTTTTGTATTGGTTAATGCTCAAAGGTAGCAATTAAAAGCGCTTTCTGCTTAAATCAATACAGTCGTTTTAATTAGGTGTGGATAATTATGGTTTTAGATAGGCAAGGATATGATGACCTCATCATGTATCTTACTCAAAATTTAGCATTATTTGAGAAGTCCGGCGAAATAAAACCAGGCGCTCCTACTATTATGGAGCTAATAGAAGATGATATTGCTGAAAATGTCATGTTGTTATGCCAGCAACACACAGAGCTTTCTACTGAACAACGTAGTCAAATCGTGCGTGAAGTAGATGGCATTGTATACGACTTACAAGAAGTCCTCAGCAGCGTCACCAGTAATCAAGTGACAATAGAGCAACATGCATTTATCGATGAATTTGCCGCATTGGTAAAAAACCTCTTTGATAGCGCAGTTGTCGAAAGTGCCTGATCATTCCAATTATCGTTTTTAATTTGCAACTGCGTGTGACTTCCTTACAATCAAGGAAATAACTTCTTTGAGAGTAATAAAATGCAAGCGAATGTGAAATGGGTTGAAGGCGATACTTTTTTAGGGCGTTCTAATTCTGGTCACAATGTTGTGTTTGATGCTGGTAGCGATAGCGCCGCACCAAGCCCAATGGAAATGGTATTAATGTCAGTTGGCTGCTGTTCATCGGTTGATGTAGTCAGTATTCTAAAAAAAGCTAAACAACAGTTTTCAGATGTGCAAGTGCAACTGAGTGCTGAACGCGCAGAGTCCGCTCCGCGAGTATTCACTAAGATTAACTTACACTTTGTTGTGACTGGCGATAACGTTTCAGAAAAGCACCTTGCGCGTGCCGTTCAACTATCTGCAGAGAAGTATTGTTCAGTAGCATTAATGCTTGATAAAACAGTAGAAATTACCCACACACACGAAGTTATACAAGAACAGGGAAAATAACGCTTTTTCCTGAGGTGAAATTCGTATAAAATCCGCGAACTTTTCATTCTGCTCTGGCAGATTTCACTTGTTTATAGGTTGGTTTATCATGAACAAACCCTTCGATAAAATTAAACTTCATGGCTTTAATAACTTAACCAAAAGTTTAAGCTTTAGTATTTACGATATTTGCTATGCAAAGACTGAGCAACAACGTAAAGAATATATTGAATATATCGACGAACAGTACAGTGCTGATCGACTAACCGATATTTTAGGTGAAGTAGTAGACATTATCGGTGCGAATATTTTAAATGTTTCGCGTCAAGATTACGATCCTCAAGGTGCTAGTGTAACAATTCTGATCTCAGAAGAGCCAATTGAGCAGCAGCAAACTTATGAAGTTGATGAAGCACCAGGACCATTACCTGAAACAGTTGTTGCTCATTTAGATAAAAGCCACATCTGCGTTCATACCTATCCTGAAGCTCACCCTGATGATGGTATTTGTACTTTCCGTGCCGATATCGAAGTATCAACCTGTGGCATTATTTCGCCATTAAAAGCGTTAAACTTCCTAATTCATAGCTTAGAGTCAGATGTTGTAACAATTGACTACCGAGTGCGTGGTTTTACCCGTGACGTAGATGGTGTTAAGCACTATATCGATCACGCGATCAACTCAATTCAAAACTACATGACCGAAGATACCAAAGAAGCGTACCAAATGATGGACGTGAATGTGTATCAAGAAAACTTGTTCCACACTAAGATGATGCTAAAAGAAACAGACCTAAATACTTATTTATTTGGTGTTACTACGAGTGATTTATCTGAAGACGAAGAAGAAGCAATTCGTTCTAAATTAACACGTGAAATGCAAGAAATCTTTTACGGCCGTAACCTGCCGGAAGCAGAATAAACTCACTTAATTAGTAAGTTTTAAAAAACGGCGCGCAATGTAAATTGCGCGCCGTTTTTTATTAAAGTTGCTAAATGCAGCAACAAAAGCAAACGAAAAGACCATCCTTCCTAAGTATACCTCCTAAATTAGCCTGAAAATGTTGGTGACGACATTCCTTGACGCTAGCAGCTGTGGCTAATAGTCTAAGTAAACAGCCCGTCTTCTATTATGGATCAATATGCAGAATCAAGGCCTAGCACAGCAACTATTTTTGGCAAAGCAGGTGAGGGAGCACGAAGCAAAAGCAGCGACCTTGGCAGGCGTTAGCATGTTCACTTTGATGGAGCGCGCAGGGCATGCGGTATTCTCGCAGTGTATCGAGCATTTTCCGAATGCTCAGCGCTACTTTATTCTGGTCGGTTATGGTAATAATGCGGGCGATGGCTATATTGTGGCAAGCCTTGCCAAGCAAGCCGGTAAAGAAGTCATTGTACTTGCAGCCGATACCAGTAGACATCTCACCGGGGATGCGCTTACAGCTCAGCAACGTTGGCAAGCATTGGGGGGCGAAGTTGAAAGTTACACGCAAGGTCGCCTCAATAATGCCGATATTATTATTGATGGTTTGTTAGGTACCGGAATTAATAGTCAAGTTCGTCGGCCATTTTTAACGATGATTGAAGATGCCAACGCGCAACCTAGCGCAATAGTGGCAATTGATTTACCTTCAGGCATAGACGCCGACACCGGGCAGCCACTTGGCATCGCTATTCAGGCTACTATTACCGTTACTTTTGTGGGGATTAAACAAGGCTTAGTAACCGGTGCCGGGCGAAGTGCTGCAGGAAAAATCATTTTTAATGATTTAGGGATCGCAGAATCATTTACCAAGTTAGTGGATGCTAGCGCAACACTTATCAATATCACTAGTTTCAAACCACTTGCTGCACGAAGTCGCAATAGCCATAAAGGGAACCACGGCAAGCTGTTATGCGTCGGTGGGAATCAAGGTACTAGCGGGGCCATTCGTTTATCAAGTGAAGCAGCACTTCGTACAGGTGCTGCAATGGTGCGTGTTTATACTCATCAAAGCAGTGTACAAGTCGTTAGTCGTGGTCGCCCTGAATTAATGGTCAGTTGCGACAGTTTATCCGCAGCCCTTGCATGGGCAAATTGTGTCATTATTGGTCCAGGTCTTGGTCAGGATAGTTGGGCGCAAATCGCATTTGAGCAGGTTATACAATATTGCTTAGCAAATAATTTACCATTAGTTATTGATGCTGATGGCTTAAATTTGTTGGCTAAGCATGTTTTAGAGTATCGCCTTAAAAATTGCATAATAACCCCGCATGCTGGTGAAGCCTCACGGCTAATGAAAGTTTCAATTGCTGAGATTGAAGCAAATCGCTTTCAATCTGCTACGGATTTAGCTAAACGTTATACCAGTACCAGTGTGCTGAAAGGCGCGGGTAGCCTGATCGCCAACGGGCAGCAAACTTGGTTGTGCGAAAATGGTAATCCAGCGCTTGCCGTTGGTGGCAGTGGTGATGTGCTTACCGGCATCATAGGTGCGTTACTTGCTCAAGGTTTCGCTGTTGATCAAGCCGCATGTTACGGTGTGACATTGCACGCTAAAGCAGCCGATATTTTGGCAGAACGCGAAGGGGAGCGCGGCATGTTGCCAAGTGATTTATTTGCGATTGTCAGGCAGCTCATTAATGGTAAATAGCGGTTAAATATACTTTTTGGTCACTATTTTTAGGAACTCGTTTTGCTAAATACAGCACAGTCCCTATACTCTAATTTGCGCGGCTATTATTTACTACTGAGGTAAAAAGAAGATGTTGATACAAAAAAAAATGTACCTAGGGAGTTTTCTGCTGCTGTTGTTTGCTTTAATTATTCTGTCAGGAATAATGCAGCTAGTTGTTACGCCAATCATTAAAAATGACGCTATATCCAGCGCAAAATTACAAGCAAAGGTGATCGGCGAATCGTTAGCAAAAGATTTAGCTAAAAGTGCCACCTTAACGCAAAGCTTAGCCGTGGTAGCCGAGACTTTGCCATTGCAGCAAGCGGCCTTTATTGAAAATATTGCTCCTTTGATTGCAAGTGGCAAAGGTATTGCGGGTGGTGGTATTTGGCCTGAGCCGAATAAAATGCTGCCTTCAGCAGCAAAGGCATCTCTTTTCTGGGCGAAAACAGGTAATGGCCAATATAAACTTTTAGATGATTATAACCAGCCCGACAGCAGCGCGTATCAACAAGAAACCTGGTATAAAAATGCCATTAACGCTAATCGGGGTGAGTGCGTTTGGTCCGAAGCTTATGTAGACACGGTATCGAATGTACCGATGGTTACCTGTTCCGTGAAAATAATCCGTGATAACCAATTTTGGGGGGTTGCCACTTTAGACGTTGAACTGGCATCTATCGAAAGCTCATTGATCGCAGAGAACAATGCTACGGGCACCTATAACTTTATTTTAGATAGCGCCGAGCAACTGGTATCGATTCCATCGATACGCAATACTAATTTAGCAATGATGAGCCTTACTCAGGTTGCCAGTAAAGACAGTAGCTTAAAGCCGTTGGTCAGCGCCTTGCAAAACAGTAATACAACTGTTGCTGAATTTGCCAGTGGTGTGGTTAATAATGACCAATCTATTTTAGTAACTTACTCATTGGCAGAGCAAAATTGGCGCTCCGGGGTTATTATTCCTGCCGCAATTGCCAAGAAAACCGTTAACACCCTCACTTATTATTTATACAGTTCATTTATCGCCCTTATTCTCGCTTTTGTATCAGTATTACTGATTTTTGGTAATCGCCTGGTGCAGCAAATTAACACCACCACAGAGCAAGTTAGAATGTTGGTGCAAGGTCGCACGAATTCAAAACTGGCGGTGCGCGGAAGTGATGAAATGAGCCACTTATGCGAAGCGATTAATGATTATGGCGATCATCTGATTAAGATTTTAGAACAGATCCAAGCAGAAGCCGCTGCGGTTAAAAACAACGCTGAAGCGATGGATACCTTAAGTAATAACAGCCAAATTCGTACCCAAGAGTTGATGGAAGAAAACAACATGTTGGCTGAGGCAATTCATGAAATGTCGATAGCAGCCTCATCAGCCTCACAAGATGTTTTGAGCGTTGCAGATATTACTACGCAATCAGCTGATTTAGTGAATTCTGGTTTTGATGTTATTGAGAAGAATGCCGAATCAATCCAGTTATTATTTGATAAATTAACGGAATCATCAGATGCCATTTCACGGATTGCACAAGACTCAAAACAAGTGGGCTCGGTGCTTGATGTGATCATGAATATTTCAGAACAAACTAATCTACTTGCGCTTAATGCTGCCATTGAAGCCGCTCGAGCAGGTGAATCAGGACGTGGTTTCGCGGTAGTGGCTGATGAAGTTAGAACCTTGGCACATCGTACTCAGCAATCGGCTGGCGAGATTGAAACCATGATCAGCCAATTGCAAGAAGCCGCTAGTCGAGGGGTTAACGTTATTGGGCAATGCCGTGAATACTCTGAGGTGGTGAACGAGCGCTCAGCAACAACACGTGCACAGTATGAAAGTATTGTTACCGCGTTTAATGATATTAAAGAGCGTTCATCAAGCATTGCTGTAGCGACTGAAGAGCAATCACAAGTAACCGAAAATGTGAAAAACTTGGCAGAGCGAATTCGTGAGATCTCTGTGCAAAATGCCAGTGATGCTGAAGAATTTCGTAGCGTCAGCAAAGATTCAAATAGCCAAGCACAGCGTTTATATCAAATTAGTCAGCAATAATGTGATTCATTGATAGTGTTTTTCAAGCATCGTTAGCTGAGAATCTCAGCGCGATGCTTCACCTTCGTCCTCTTCTGGTGGATCGCCGGAGTCTTCTTTGCGTTTACGTTGCTCTTGTTTGGCTTTTTGTACATTCTCAAGTTGCGGGGGTGGAATAGGGAATAACGAAATAAGCGCAAAGAACGACAAAAATAAAAAAGCCCCTCGTGACATGGTTTTACCCCAAGCGACAATTTTCATCATGGCCCAAAACACAATCAGCAATAATTTTCATCATGGCCCAAAACACAATCAGCAATAATATGCTCACTACAAGCCAATGCAGCAGTAATGTTCCAAGACTGACCTTATCTAATAAATCCATTTGTGTTTAATATGGTTACTAATAGTTAGTTAATGAGGGTTAATTGAGCAATATCAAGTCAACCAGAGGTTCCATATTAAGCCAGTAGGTTGTGATTTATCGCGATTAGTGACCTCTCACTGACTGCTTTTAATTTAATTGTAGTAAGTCCCATTTATTACCATACAAATCTTCAAATACCACAACGGTGCCGTATTCTTCTACGCGGGGCTGTTCATTAAAGTTAACGCCATTTTTTTGCATTAATTCATAATCTCGCCAAAAGTCATTGGTATGTAAAAATAAAAACACTCGGCCGCCAGTTTGGTTGCCCACAGCCTCTAACTGCTGTTGAGTACTTGCTTGTGCGAGTAATAAATTAGTGCCATTAGAGTTCGGTGGTGATACTAATACCCAGCGTTTACCATTACCCTGATCAGTATCTTCGATTAAATCAAACCCCAGTTTTTGAGTGTAAAATGCAATCGCATCATCATAATTCCCTACAACTAATGCCATGCTACCTATATGCTGTTTTATGTTTGTCATTGTCCTAACTTGAAATAATGCAGTGCTTAAAGATGCTTTTTAGCATATAAGAAAATATAACCCGAGGACAAAAGACTGGTACGTTAAGTGCGGTGCTAGATTTATCAGTAGATCTGACTTCAGTCAGAAAGCTTTTCCCGATAAATCTGGACTTACGTGTGGCTGGCGCTAGGTTTTAAACTTATTATCTTTAAAAACAAAACCCAGCTTTCACTGGGTTTTTAATAACACTAAATATTATCGATGTAACTCACCGGCTCGTTCTGGCTGATAAGTGATTGCTTTTATTTTTACTTTTATGAGACCGCCACTTGGTTTTGGCCATTCAATTTCATCACCTTGCGATAGACCAAGTAAGGCGCTACCAACAGGGGCTAAAATTGATATTTTATCAGCACTTGCATCAGCATTTTTTGGATACACTAAGGTCTTAGTGAATTCTTCTTGGGTCGATTCAACGATAAAGTTTACCGTTGAGTTCATAGTAACCACTGTCGAAGGCACATCTTTTGGCTCAACGATTGTTGCGCGGCCAAGTTCAGCTTCAAGTTCTTTTTCGCCAGCAAAGCTTCCTGCTGGTAATGATTCCATTAAATCATACAATCTATCAGCATCGAGTGACGAGATGATCAGTTCAGGCTTTTTATTCATCTTAATATCCTTAATTATGTCTTATAAATAAAATTAACTCTGAGTATGGTTTTGGCATACAGTTAAAAAGCACTGCAATACGCTGGAGTCATTTTATTTGCTACTTTATCGTTGCTCTTAAAGCTAAAAACCCAGCCGAAGCTGGGTTTTTATTTTAGCTAGATGGTTAGGAGATGAATTACATCATGCCGCCCATACCACCCATGCCGCCCATGCCTCCCATATCAGCGCCGCCAGCTTCATCCTTTGGGATTTCAGCTACCATTGCTTCAGTGGTGATCATAAGGCCAGCAATCGAGCCTGCAAATTGTAGTGCAGAGCGCGTTACTTTTGTTGGATCTAGGATACCCATTTCAATCATGTCGTTGTATTCGCCAGTTGCTGCGTTGTAACCGAAGTTACCCGTGCCGCCTTTAACTGCGTTAATAACAACAGACGCTTCGTCACCTGCGTTGGTAACGATTTGACGAAGTGGTGCTTCCATAGCACGTAGTGCTACTTTGATACCGTGGCTTTGATCTTCGTTGTCACCAACTAAATCAACAAGTTTGCTTGCTGCACGTACTAGTGCAACACCACCACCAGGCACTACGCCTTCTTCAACCGCAGCGCGAGTTGCATGAAGTGCATCTTCAACGCGGTCTTTTTTCTCTTTCATTTCGATTTCAGTAGCAGCACCTACTTTGATTACCGCAACACCGCCGGCAAGTTTAGCCATGCGCTCTTGTAGTTTCTCTTTATCGTAGTCTGATGTTGCTTCTTCGATTTGTGCTTTGATTTGCGCAACGCGACCGTTGATGCCAGCTTCTTCGCCTGCACCATCGATGATAGTTGTATCATCTTTAGTGATAACTACGCGCTTTGCAGTACCTAAATCTTCAACTGTTGCTTTTTCAAGTTCCAGGCCGATTTCTTCAGAGATAACCGTACCACCAGTTAATACTGCGATATCTTGTAGCATTGCTTTACGACGGTCGCCAAAACCAGGTGCTTTAACTGCTGATACTTTAACGATACCGCGCATGTTGTTAACAACTAAAGTAGCTAGTGCTTCGCCTTCAAGGTCTTCAGCAATGATAAGTAATGGTTTGCTTGCTTTAGCAACGGCTTCTAATGTAGGTAGCAACTCACGAATATTAGAGATTTTTTTATCTACAAGTAGAATAAATGGGTTATCTAATTCAACAGCGCCTTTTTCTGCGTTGTTGATGAAGTATGGAGATAAGTAACCACGGTCAAACTGCATGCCTTCAACAACATCTAGTTCGTTTTCAAGTGATTGACCTTCTTCAACAGTGATTACACCTGAATTACGGCCTACTTTTTCCATTGCTTCTGCAATGATGTCGCCAATTTCTTTATCAGAGTTAGCTGAAATAGTACCCACTTGAGCGATTGCTTTTGCATCGGCACATGGTACTGAAAGTTCTTTTAGCTCAGCAACAGCTGCGATGATTGCTTTATCAATACCGCGCTTAAGGTCCATTGGGTTCATGCCCGCAGCAACCGCTTTTAAGCCTTCGTTTACAATTGACTGTGCTAATACTGTTGCAGTAGTTGTACCGTCACCGGCTGCATCGTTTGCTTTAGATGCAACTTCTTTAACCATTTGTGCGCCCATATTTTCAAACTTGTCTTCAAGTTCGATTTCTTTTGCCACTGATACACCATCTTTAGTGATCACTGGAGAGCCAAATGATTTGTCTAGGATTACGTTACGGCCTTTAGGACCTAAAGTTACACGAACTGCGTTTGCTAAGATGTTTACGCCAGCTAGCATTTTAGCGCGTGCGTCACCTGCAAAAAGTACTTCTTTTGCTGCCATGATTAATTTCCTCTGAATTCTGAATGTTTGTTAAACGAAAAGTAGCTTTAGCCTACAATGCCTAAAATATTGTCTTCACGCATGATCAGGTACTCTTGACCTTCGATCTTTTCAGCTTTTTCAACATATGAGCCGAATAACACAGTGTCACCGACTTTAACTTCTAATGCTCTCACATCACCGTTATCTAGAGTACGGCCATTACCCACTGCAATAACTTTACCGCGGGTTGATTTCTCAGCCGCAGAACCAGTTAATACAATACCGCCAGCAGATTTGGTTTCTTCTTCTAGGCGCTCAACGATCACGCGATCATGTAAAGGACGAATGTTCATTTTATTTAGTTCTCCTAACAGTTTCTGAACAGGACAGAAAAAAGCTTTATATGTACCAGTTTGCATTAAACCCTGTGGTTCAAGGCAATTGATTTAGTTGTACTCAGTAATGGGGGTATTGCTTCAAAACCCAAGTGATAAAAATTAAAATTTTTAATCTTTTCTCTCGTACTCACCATCAATAGTGGTCGGCTCACTCATTTTGCGAGGTTCTGGCTCTGCATGAGTGTGCTGATTAAATGCTGTTGGACCTTGTTGCATGCCTGCACTCATACGCACCGTTGCTTGACTAGCAAGGCCTGCAGCTAGTTTATTGCGAATGGCCGGGGTCAATAATAAAAAACCGAATACGTCGGTCATAATGCCTGGAGTTAGCAATAATATGCCGGCGATAATCACACATAAACCGGTAAATAATTCTTTGGCTGGCATTTGCCCTTGCGCCATTTGTGTTTGCACATTTTGCAGTGCGCCCATACCTTGTGTTCTAACTAATTTTGCGCCGAATATTGCGGTTACAATAACCAGTGCAATAGTGGCGAATCCACCAATTACATCAGCTACTTGAATTAACAACGCAATTTCAATAATTGGCACGAGAATAAATAATAAAAACAAAAATCTAAACATAAGGCTCTCTAAATAGTGATCACTCAGTTGAGTTGATGAAATATAAATGTGGGTTATCAGGTCTTTTTTCAAGGCTAGTGGTAAAGCTGTGTTGGCTAAATAGCCTGAACTCTGATTAAGCGATTTATTATCCGCAGTTTAGGTTAACTACACTTTGCCTTAGCTATCAGCTACTATGGCATTGGGCAGAGCAATCAATCAAAGGTTCAATATGACGACTCATTTTCGACTTATTTTTACCACTTGCGCAGATGTAAGTGAGGCACGCTCCATGGCTGAGCAATTAGTTAAGCTTAAATTAGCTGCGTGTGTGAACATTCTTCCAAATGTGGAATCTGTTTATATGTGGCAAGGAGAGGTTGCTTATGCAACCGAGTGTAAATTATTAATTAAAACAAAGTCAGAAAAAATGAATGAATTGATTCAAACTATCAAGCAATTACATAGTTATGAAATTCCTGAAATACAGGTTATTGATGTGGCCACTGGCAATTTAGCCTATTTTAATTGGATGGATGAGGTACTTAATTAATGCGTTGTTTTCTTTTATTGCTTTGTGCGCTGTCGTTAATGCCAGCACAGGCTGCAACTAATAATTTATTAAGTGATTTGCTGCAGCCCGCAGAGCAAACATTTTTACCTGTTGATCAGGCATTTTCATTTGATTTTGATCAGCAAGGCAGCACTCTTTTTATTGGTTGGGATATTGCGCCAGGTTATTACCTATATAAAAAGAAGCTAGAAATTATTGGTAAAGGTGCTGATATTGAAGTGCCTGATCTTGGTAAAGGCGTGATCATTGAAGATGAGTTCTTTGGCAAAACAGCAGTGTTTTTTGATTCACTGAGTGTGATCAGCAAGCTAAGTAATATAGCTGAAGGTGGCGTAATTAAAGTACGTTATCAAGGCTGTGCTGAAGCAGGGCTATGTTACCCGCCAGAAATCATCACCATTCCATTGAGTATGATTGCCGGTGAAATCCCTGCAACTGATAATGCAACAGCAGGCAATGCATTAGCTGCGCTTAGCGCTGAATCAGCGGCTGCTACAGAAGATGTTGTAACGCAAGAAGATGACTTAGAAAAAGAATTAAACTTTACTGAAAAACTGGCCTCGCAAGGTTTGTTAGCGAACTTAGCGATTTTCTTTTTGGTCGGTATTGGCTTGGCATTTACGCCATGTGTATTTCCGATGTTTCCTATTTTGTCGAGCCTAATTGCAGGACAAAAAAATCTTTCCACTAAAAAAGCTTTTGCGCTTTCTTTTGTTTATGTGCAGGGTATGGCCGTTACGTATGCGGCGCTGGGCCTTGTGGTTGCATCACTTGGTGGTCAAGTGCAAGGTTATTTGCAGCACCCATATGTATTGATTAGTTTTAGTTTATTATTCGTTTTACTCGCTATGTCGATGTTTGGTTGGTACGAAATAAAGCTCCCTAGCGGCATGATGAATAAGCTCACACAAGTAAGTAATAATCAAAAAGGCGGCAACTACATTGGCGTGTTTTTAATGGGGGTTTTATCGGGTTTAATTGCGTCACCTTGTACCACTGCACCGTTATCAGCTGCGCTATTGTTTGTTGCGCAAAGCGGCGATTATTTAGTTGGCGGCTTAACTTTGTATGTGCTGAGTTTAGGGATGGGTATTCCGCTGCTGTTATTAGGCACCTCCGGCGGTAAATTATTGCCAAAAGCAGGCGGCTGGATGGAACAAGTTAAAACCCTGTTTGGTTTTATCATGCTGGTAGTGCCATTGATCTTGCTTGAACGTATTGTCGATGCAGACATCATATTACTTATGGCGGGCTTATTAGCATTAGCAACGGCCTTGTATTTACATCATTGGCAGAGCGCTCAAACACAAGGTAAGTTAAAAACTGCATTGTGGTTTGTTGCAACGTTATTAGTTGTTAGCGGTGTGAGCTTAACTAAAAACTATATATGGCCAACAGCGCAAGTTGTTAGTGCCGCAAATGGCGAGCAACAAGAGCGCGGCTTTAAATTAGTTGCTGACTTAGCTGAGCTCAAACAAGCAATAAATGATGCAAACAGTGATGGTCGTTTAGTGATGGTCGATTTATATGCAGATTGGTGTGTTGCGTGTAAAGAGTTCGAGAAATACACTTTTCCTGACGCTAAAGTACAAGGTGAGTTTGCAAACTTTGAGTTGTTAAAAATTGATTTGACCGAAAGTGATGATAAAACAATTGCTGTAATGGAAGAGTTTTCGGTATTTGGTTTACCCAGTATTTTGTTTTTTGATACACAAGGTGAAGAGCTTGCAGCACAGCGTGTGACGGGCTTTTTAAATGCCAAGGACTTTGCTGAGCATTTAGCAAAAGTGAGAAATAGCGCTAAATAAACATTTTTCGCACCGCTATTTTAAACGCCACTTTATATGAGTGGCGTTTTTGTTTTTGTGGTGGCTACTAGTGATTAGACCAGTATTTTGCTGCTATTTACATCGAACTGGCTATAATAGGTGGTTAACGTGAGAAATACTTGCTATTTTAGTTTTTCCCCTCTACATTTTGCGGGGATTTCTAATCAAAATGGCTTAACTCATTATTTATAGGATTATCGCGTATTATGGCTGCAAAATTTAAACTTTTAGTTATAAATGGCCCTAACTTAAACATGCTGGGTAAGCGTGAACCAGAAAAATACGGTTTACAAACACTGAGTGAGATTATGAGCGAACTAACTGAGTTTGCGCATGGTCTAGATGTTGAGCTAACGCATTTTCAAAGTAATAGTGAGCAAGCTTTAATTGAGCACATACATAGTGCATGGCAGGTCATTGATTACATTATTATCAACCCAGCGGCATTTACGCATACAAGCGTGGCTTTACGTGATGCGTTACTGGCTGTTGATATCCCGTTTTTTGAAGTGCACTTAACTAATGTGCACACGCGGGAAGCGTTTCGTCATCATTCATATTTTTCTGATGTGGCGCAGGGCGTGATATGTGGATTAGGCGCAATGGGTTATCGCGCAGCACTTGAAGCTGCTGTCAATCGGTTGCAAAACTCGAATTAATTTTAAACTAACAAACTAACAGGCGGGTCGTTCATGGATATTCGCAAGATCAAAAAACTAATTGAACTAGTAGAAGAATCAGGTATTGCTGAATTAGAAATCACCGAAGGTGAAGAATCAGTACGTATCAATCGTAATAATATGAGTGCAGGTCCTGCTTACGCTCCACATTATGCACCACAGTACGCTCCAGCACCGGCTCCAGCCCCTACAGCTGCAAACGTAGAAGCGGCAGCACCTGCCGGTCCTACTGGCCATCAAGTATTATCGCCAATGGTAGGTTCTTTCTATAAAGCAGCTTCTCCTGAAGCGCCTTCATATGTAGAAGTGGGTTCACAAGTTAAAGTAGGTGATACGCTTTGCATCATCGAAGCGATGAAAATGATGAACCAAATTGAGTCAGATAAAGCGGGCACAGTGAAAGCGATTTTAGTTGAAAATGGCGAGCCAGTAGAATTTGATCAACCTTTATTCATCATTGAATAATAGCGCAACCTAAAAGGCCAACTCTAATGTTAGATAAAGTAGTCATTGCAAACCGAGGTGAAATTGCACTTCGTATATTGCGCGCCTGCAAAGAGCTTGGGATCAAAACGGTTGCTGTGCATTCAACGGCGGATCGCGATCTTAAGCATGTATTGCTTGCAGATGAAACAATATGTATTGGTAGACCTTCTGCCACTGAAAGTTACTTAGACATTCCGCGCATTATTGCGGCAGCTGAAGTAACCGATGCAGTTGCTATCCACCCGGGTTATGGTTTCCTTGCAGAAAACGCTGATTTTGCTGATCAAGTTGAACAAAGTGGTTTTGTGTTTATTGGTCCGCGCGGCGACACGATTCGTCTAATGGGCGATAAAGTATCTGCAATCGAAGCAATGCGTAAAGCTGGCGTACCATGTGTACCAGGTTCAGATGGTCCGGTATCGGATGATAAAGACCGCAACATGCAAATCGCTAAACGTATCGGTTACCCAGTGATCATCAAAGCCGCTGGTGGCGGTGGTGGTCGTGGTATGCGGGTTGTTCGCAGTGAAGCTGAGTTAATTGACTCAATCGCTTTAACGCAACAAGAAGCAAAACAGTTCTTTGGTAATAGCATGGTTTACATGGAAAAATTCCTTGAAAACCCACGTCATATCGAAGTTCAAGTATTGGCTGACGGGCAAGGTAATGCTGTTCACTTAGGTGAACGTGATTGTTCTATGCAACGTCGTCATCAAAAAGTAGTCGAAGAAGCGCCAGCACCAGGTATTACTGCTGAAGTGCGTAAGTTTATCGGTGAGCGTTGTACGCGTGCATGTATCGAAATCGGTTATCGTGGTGCGGGTACATTTGAGTTCTTATACGAAAATGGTGAGTTCTATTTCATTGAAATGAACACTCGTATTCAGGTTGAGCATCCAGTGACAGAAATGGTTACCGGTGTTGATTTGATCAAAGAGCAGTTAAAAATTGCAGCGGGCCAACCACTATCATTCACGCAAGACGATGTCGTTATCCGTGGTCATGCAATTGAGTGTCGTATTAATGCTGAAGACCCTGAAACGTTTATCCCGTCACCGGGAAAAATTACGCGTTTCCACCCAGCAGGTGGTTTAGGTATTCGTTGGGACAGCCATATTTATGCTGACTACACAGTGCCACCACACTATGATTCAATGATCGGTAAATTAATTACTTACGGTGAAAACCGTAATGTAGCAATTGCCCGTGCACGTAATGCATTGAATGAGCTTGTGATTGACGGTATTAAAACTAATACGTCATTACATAAGCGCATCTTAGCGGATGAAAATTTCCAAAATGGTGGTACTAATATCCACTATCTTGAGAAAAAATTAGGTCTATAATCCTAATTACAAAAAAAACCGGCAACTTTGCCGGTTTTTTTGTGTCTATAAGTGTCGATTCTCGCCTTAGTAAAATAATCTGGTATGATTAACAAGTTATCGTTTTTAATACTATCCATGAGGTTAGAATGACGCACTGTGTTGGTTTTCAACTCGCTGATGAAGCTGCAACGGTTAAAATGGGCAATCAACTTGCTATGCTAATGGAGCAAGGGGCAGTTATTTACTTACACGGTGATTTGGGAGCAGGCAAAACCACCTTAACACGTGGTGTGATCCAAGGCTTTGGTCATCAAGGCAAAGTTAAGAGTCCAACTTATACGCTGGTGGAGCCTTATGAGTTGGCAACGGCCAATGTTTATCATTTTGATTTATATCGTTTAGGCGACCCAGAAGAATTAGAATACATGGGTATTCGAGATTATTTTTCGCCAACAGCTATTTGTGTGGTGGAATGGCCTGAAAAAGGCGGCGAGTTTATCCCAACACCAGACTTAGATATTACTTTACGTTATGTCGGCGATGCACGAGCAATTGAGATCCAAAGTATTAGCCCGCGTGGTCACAGTATCGTGGATAAACTCAAAAACCATAGTGAATAACAACAAATAACAAGGGTGTGAAGATACCGATGAGTCGAGTTGTCATAAAGTGGATGGGTGCTTTTTTGCTGTTAGCAATCAGTGCTAATCTCTATGCACAAAATACTATCAATAGTGTACGGGTGTGGCCATCGCCAGATAGTACGCGGGTAGTATTCGACTTAACGGATAAGCCCGACTTCAGTTATTTTATGCTAAAAAATCCACTGCGCTTAGTGGTCGATTTAGAAAATACAGATAAAATAAAAGACCTACCAACTATTCCCAGTAAGCATCAAATCGTCAGTAAACTACGTTACTCGAAAGCGAAAAGCAGCCAGGGGGTACGATTTGTTTTTGAGCTTACAGGGGCCGTTAAACCGGTGATTTTTGCATTGGCGCCAACGGGACCTTATAAAAATCGTTTAGTGGTCGACTTATATGACAAAAATCAAGCAGAGCCAGTAGCTGCAACGAGTAATACTGGGGTTAAAAAGCGTGAGCTTAATCAACAACGCGATATTATTATTGCTATTGATGCGGGCCATGGCGGCGAAGACCCTGGGTCAATTGGTCCTTCTGGTACTTATGAAAAAGATATCACATTACAAATTGCCAAACGCTTAGAGCGGATGATTGATGCCGAGCGCGGGATGATTTCGCGAATGGTGCGAAGTGGAGATTACTTTGTCAAACTTAATACCCGCACTAGCCGTGCAAGGCAGAAAAAGGCTGACTTTTTAGTTTCAATTCATGCGGATGCATTTACTAGCCCGCAACCAAATGGCGCCTCTGTTTGGGTGTTATCACTTCGTCGTGCTAATTCAGAAATTGGTAAATGGATAGAAGATAAAGAAAAACATTCAGAGCTACTCGGTGGTGCTGCTGGAGTGATTAAAGACACGGCCAGTGAAAAGTACTTGGCGCAGGCGCTGTTGGATATGTCGATGGATCATTCGATGAAAACCGGTTTCAGCGTTGCTGAAGGCATGGTTCATGAGCTTAAAAAGGTCGCTAAGTTACATAAAAAAGAGCCGCAAGCGGCTAGCCTAGCGGTATTAAAGTCACCAGATATTCCATCTATTTTGGTCGAAACTGGGTTTATTTCAAACCCGCGAGAAGAAAAACTATTAAAAAGTGCTAATCACCAAGAGCGCTTAGCGAAAGCAATATTTACTTCTATCAAAAGCTATTATCTGAAAAATCCTCCGGATGATTCGCTGTTTGCGTCGTTAAAATCGCAATATCCCACTAAACATAAAGTTCGCCCTGGTGAGTCGTTAAGTTTGTTAGCTAGTCGCTATGGGGTATCAGTAGGTAAGCTTAAGCAAGTCAATCAATTAAAATCTAATACCTTGTTTATTGGTCAAGAGTTAGACATTCCGCAAAGTTAAAATCGTTAGGATCAGTATGAGCATTGAAATATTACCCGCGCGATTAGCTAACCAAATTGCTGCGGGCGAAGTGGTTGAGAGACCCGCATCTGTGGTCAAAGAACTCGTTGAAAATAGCCTAGATGCAGGCGCAACACGTATTCAAATTGATATTGAGCGCGGCGGTCATAAGCTTATTCGCATTCGTGATAACGGCTCAGGCATTGATAAAGACGAGCTCACGTTGGCGCTTTCTCGTCATGCTACTAGTAAATTAAAGTCCCTTGATGATTTAGAAAATATTTGTTCTTTGGGCTTTCGCGGCGAAGCATTGGCGTCTATTAGTTCGGTATCGCGTTTGACACTTAGCTCAAAAACCAAACAGCAAGAGGCGGCTTGGCAAGCATTTGCACAGGGGCGAGATATGGCGGTGCAGATTAAACCCACTGCTCACCCTGACGGGACCACCATTGAAGTTAAAGACTTATTTTTTAATACGCCCGCTAGACGTAAATTTTTACGCACCGAAAAAACCGAATTTACTCACATTGATGAGTTAATAAAGCGTATTGCCCTGAGCCGTTTTGATGTGTCAATTACCCTCACCCATAACGATAAAGTAGTGCGTCAATATCGTGCTAAAACCGACCCTGCACAGGCTATTGCTCGGGTCGCTCAGGTTGCAGGTAAAGCCTTTGCTGAGCAGGGGTTATATATTGAGTCAGGCGATACAGGCTTGCAGCTACATGGTTGGGTGCTACCAGTTGGCTCGAGTAATACTACGCAATATACCTATGTAAATAATCGTATGATGCGCGATAAGCTTATTTCTCATGCCATTCGCCAAGCGTTCGAAGAAGTCGCAGGCCAAGAAGAGCTACCGGGCTTTGTTATTTATATCGACATTGATCCGCGTCAAGTGGATGTAAACGTACATCCTGCGAAACACGAAGTGCGTTTTCATCAAGGTCGCTTAGTGCATGATTTTATTCTGCAGGCAATTAAACAAGTCGTGGTGCCGCTTCAAGATGAGTTTGCTGGTGTTACTCAGCATGTTGATTCGCAACATAGCGATGCTAAAGCAGCGCATACAGCAACACCCGCTCACTCCAGCAATACAGCAGGCAGTTTGTTTGATTATCCTAAGTCGCACTTACAACCAGCGGAGCAAGCTCGCTACGGTGCTAATCCAGCACCTAGTGGTGGTGGATACGCAGGTTCAAGCGAGCGAAGCAAGCAAGCGAGCCGGACAAATCATCAAGATGTGAGTGCGTTTTATCAAGGGGTCAATGAGCAACACGCCAGCCATTTTGATCAACCTATTGGCGTTACTCAAGAAGTAGCACCATTGTTACAGACGCAAAGTGCGCAGCCGTTGCTGGTACAAAGTGATGGCGGTTGTGTATTTAGCCTGCAACAGCAATTATATTGCTCACACTTTAAATATTTATTAGTCAATGATTGGCTTGAGCTTATTGCTGAGCAAGGCAGCTTAGAAGGAAAAGCCTTACTATTGCCTGTGCGAGTTAATATCAGTAAAGAAGACAGCCAAAGCTTAACACAGCAACAATCATGGTTTACCTTGCTGGGCTTTGAGTTATTGATTGAAAAGCAATTTGTGATGGTTAAAAAGTTACCACAGAGTTTGTATCTGCTTGATGTGAGCCAAGCCGTAGATGCGCTATTAAAAGCCACTAAGGCTGAGCTTAATAGTGTGGAGCAATGGCTAAACTGGCAGCTTAGCCAAGTGCCCGAGCGCTTTTTTGCCAGCCAAGCTTTTGCCTTGGCGGTTACGCGAATGCAAAATAATCCGCAAACAATCCAGCGTTTATCTGCAAAAGCAGTTAAAATAGATTTAAGTTATTTTTTAGCACAGTTAGATTAAGGTTATCGAGTTGAGTAATTTACCGGTCATTTTTTTAATGGGCCCAACCGCTGCAGGCAAAACTGCATTAGCAATCGCCTTATGCCAACATTTAAAAACTGAAATAATCAGCGTCGATTCAGCCTTAGTGTATAAAGATATGAACATAGGTACGGCAAAACCAGATCAACATGAGTTAGCGCTTGCGCCACACCATTTAATTGATCTAATCGACCCTAGCGAAAGTTACTCAGTAGCTGATTTTCGTCGTGATGCAATTGAAAAGATTGACCAATTTCACCAACAAGGTAAAGTGCCTGTATTAGTTGGTGGTACAATGATGTACTTTAAAGCGTTAATTGATGGATTATCGCCATTACCTGAAGCATGCCCGGTAGTACGAGCAGAGCTTGAGCAACAAGCCAAGCAACATGGCTGGCCGGCACTTTATAAAGAGCTTGAGATAATTGATCCGCAAGCGGCACAAAAAATGAGCGAGAATGACTCGCAACGTATTAACCGCGCCCTTGAAGTTTACCGATTAACGGGTAAAACAATGACTGAATTACAAAAAAGTAAGCAGCCGAGTTTACCGTATACTTTTCATCAATTTGCTATTGCGCCTGATGATCGCGCCGATTTACACCAGCGAATTGAACAAAGGTTTAAAATAATGCTTGAGCAGGGGTTTGAAAATGAAGTTTCATCCCTATATCAACGTAAGGATTTACACCCTAACTTACCTTCCATTCGTTGCGTGGGTTATAGACAAATGTGGGATTACATTGCTGGCGAGATTGATTACGATGAAATGGTCTTTCGCGGTATTGCAGCAACACGACAGCTTGCTAAGCGTCAATTGACGTGGCTAAGAGGTTGGCCCGATGTAACGTGGTTAACAACGGGTGATGAAGAAAACTTGCAACGTGTTGTAAGTTCGCTAAGCTAGTAGTAGTTGAAATTTTTTAGCTTTGTTAAATGAGTTCAGCCACTTAATTATAATAACACCTAGAACGAAGGAAAATAACATGGCAAAAGGCCAATCGTTACAAGACCCATTTTTGAATGCGCTACGTCGTGAGCGTATTCCAGTATCAATCTTTTTGGTTAATGGCATCAAACTACAAGGTAAGATCCAGTCATTTGATCAATTTGTTATTTTACTAGAAAACACCGTGAATCAAATGGTGTATAAACATGCGATTTCTACCGTAGTTCCTGCTCGTGCTGTTAACTTCCAAGGTATTCAAGGAAGCGAAGACGGTGAAGAGCCTGAAGCTGGAAATTTTTAAATTAGGAGCATAATGTTTGTTTGACCGTTATGAAGCCGGCGAACAGGCAGTCTTAGTTCATATCGACTTTCCAAAAGAAGGGGATCGTGAAGATCTTCATGAATTGGAAATGTTGGTATCTTCTGCTGGTGTTAGCAGTTTGGCGGTTGTGCAAGGCAGCCGTCAAGCACCACATCCGAAACTATTCGTCGGTACCGGAAAGGCTGAAGAAATCGCTGAGATTGTCAAAATCCACAACGCAGATGTCGTCATTTTTAATCATCAACTCAGACCGTCACAGGAACGCAATTTAGAACGCGTTTGCCAATGTCGTGTGCTTGATAGAACGACGCTTATTCTTGATATTTTTGCGCAACGTGCACGTACCCATGAAGGTAAGTTGCAGGTTGAGCTAGCACAATTGCGTCATATGTCGACGCGTTTGATCCGAGGCTGGACGCATCTTGAACGCCAAAAAGGCGGGATCGGTTTGCGCGGGCCTGGTGAAACTCAGCTAGAAACAGATCGACGTTTATTGCGAGTTCGTATTCAAAGTATTCGCGCGCGTTTAGAGAAAGTGGCAGTGCAGCGTGAGCAAGGTAGACGTGCTCGTAACCGCAATGAAATTCCTACGGTGTCGTTGGTAGGGTATACCAATGCGGGTAAGTCGACGCTATTTAATCGCATTACTAACTCTAATGTGTATGCTGCTGACCAACTGTTCGCGACGCTTGATCCAACCTTACGCAAACTCGAAATAGAAGATGTTGGTTCGATAATTTTAGCCGATACCGTTGGCTTTATTCGTCATTTACCCCATGACTTAGTTGCCGCATTTAAAGCGACGCTAACCGAAACTCGTGAAGCTGATTTACAACTTCATGTGGTCGATGTTGCGGATCATCGTCGTAAAGAGAATATTGAACAGGTACAATCGGTTCTTAAAGAAATAGAAGCTGATGAAGTGCCGCAATTGTTGGTTTACAACAAAATTGATGCGCTTGAAGATATTGAACCACGTATTGACCGTGACGATGAAGGCATGCCTATTAGAGTATGGTTGTCGGCACACAGTGGCGCAGGGTGTGAACTATTGTCTGAAGCTATCAGCGAGCTGTTAGCAAAGAAAATGTTTGTTCATACGCTTAAATTAGCTCCGCAATATGGTCGTTTACGTGCTGCGTTGTTCAATTTAAATGCCGTGCATCAAGAAGACTTTGATGAACAGGGTCATTGGTTACTTGCTACTCGACTGCCTATGGTAGAATGGAATCGTTTAAGAAAAGAGTTTGGTCCTGAAATCGACGCTTTTATTTCGTAATTCGAAAAAACTACCGCACAATGTCATTTTTAGTATGAGAACTGCGGTATTTTTGTTAGATTTAACGTAATTACCTAAATTATTTAGATAACAATGGAGTATAGCTATGGCCTGGAATGAACCGGGTAATAATGGCAATGACAAAGATCCGTGGAACAAAAAAGGCGGACGTGATCAAGGCCCACCTGACTTAGACGAGGTGTTTCGTAAATTCAGCAGCAAGTTTGGTGGCTTATTTGGCGGTAAAAAATCCGGCAATGGCGGCGGCGGACTTGGTGGAGCTGGTCTTTCATTTGTACTGATCATTGCTGCAATTGTATGGGCATTGAGCGGTATTTATACCGTGAAAGAAGCAGAGCGCGGCATCGTTTTACATTTTGGTCAATTTGACCGCATTGCAGATCCAGGTCTGCGTTGGAAAATGACGTTTATTGAAACGGTAATTCCGGTTGATATTGAAGCCGTTCGCTCATTATCGACGTCTGGTTTTATGCTCACTGAAGATGAAAACGTGGTAAGCGTTGAGTTTCAGGTGCAATACCGTGTTATTGATCCTTTCCTATACAAATTTAGTGTAACTAATGCTGATTCTAGCTTAGAAGAAGCGCTAGAGAGTGCACTGCGTTATGTTGTTGGTCATTCAAAAATGGACCAAGTATTAACGAATGGCCGTGAGGTTGTGCGTCAAAATACCTGGGATGAACTGAATAAAATCGTCGAACCGTATAACTTAGGTTTGATCGTAACTGACGTTAACTTTAAAGACTCACGCCCACCGGCTGAAGTTAAAGACGCGTTTGATGATGCCATTGCCGCACAAGAAGATGAACAACGTTTTATTCGTGAAGCTGAAGCATACGCGCGTGAAATTGAACCACGTGCTCGTGGTCAAGTTACTCGTATGACGCAAGAAGCAGAAGGTTACGGCGAGCGCATTATTTTAGAAGCACAAGGTGAAGTCGCGCGTTTTGAAAAGCTATTACCTGAATATCAGGCTGCTAAGCGTGTAACCCGTGAGCGTTTATATATTGATGCCATGGAAGAAGTGCTAGGTAACAGTTCAAAAGTGCTAGTTGATGTTAAGGGCGGCAATAATATGATGTATTTACCGCTTGATAAAATCATGGATAAGCAAGGGAACGCAACCCGTGTTGCATTACCGAGCTCAAGTGATATTAACGACTTACGCAATAAAGTTAATACATCGCGCAATAGCACTGTGAACTCAAGTTCAGACCGCTTTGGTGCTGATCGCTTTAACGACGGGAGATAAGCGCAATGAAAAACTTTAGTTTAGTTATATTATTAGCGGCCGTTGTGTTGTCTTTTTCGTCAGTGTTCGTAGTACCTGAAGGGCAAAAAGCAATTGTTATGCTATTCAGTAAAGTGCAAAAAGACAGTGATGATAAAGCAATTGTTTATGGCCCTGGCTTACAATTCAAAGTGCCTTTCTTTAGCCAAGTACGCCGTATTGATGCGCGTATTCAAACTTTAGATGGTACGCCAGATCGTTTTGTTACTAGCGAGAAAAAAGACTTAATCGTTGATTCTTACGTTAAATGGCGTGTTAGTGATTTTAGTGCTTTTTACTTACGTGCCCGTGGTGATAAGCAATACGCTGAAGCACTACTTAAGCAAAAAGTAAATAATGGTCTACGTACTAACTTTGGTTCACGTACTATCCGTGAGATTGTTTCCGGTGAGCGTAGCGAGTTAATGGAAGAAGCATTAGTTCAAGCTTCTGAAAGTGCTCAAGAGCTTGGTATTGAAGTACTTGATGTACGTGTTAAGCAAATCAATTTACCGTCAGAAGTGAGTAATTCGATTTACCAACGTATGCGTGCAGAGCGTACTGCTGTTGCTAAAGAGCATCGCTCTGAAGGTCAAGAAAAAGCCGAAACGATTCGCGCTGACATTGACCGTCGTGTCACAGTAATGCTGGCTGATGCTGAGCGTAATGCCCGTACCGTTCGCGGTGAAGGCGATGCAAAAGCTGCGGCTATTTATGCCAATGCGTACAATAAAGATGCTGAATTCTTTGGTTTTGTACGTTCATTAGAGGCCTATAAAAAGACCTTTAAAGATAAGCAAGACGTAATGGTATTATCACCAGACAGTGACTTCTTTAGATATATGAAAGGTGCTGCAGCGCAGTAATCTTTTTCTAAATCTAGCACAAATCCAAACCCTGTGTATGCAGGGTTTTTCTTTTAGTAAGATGAATTTTCATGAGTAACTTAATGTTATTCAACCAGTTAATTTTTATTGCAAAGGTCGTGGTACGACTGCGCAGAAAAAATAACCTAAACGGGGGTGATCTTTCCCCTCATTATCTGGTAAAATCTCGTCCTAATTTTTTCTAAGTGAATTTACAATGGGTAAAAACGTTGTTGTATTAGGCACCCAATGGGGTGACGAAGGTAAGGGTAAGGTAGTTGACCTCCTTACAGACAAAGCATCTTTAGTAGTTCGTTACCAAGGTGGCCATAACGCTGGTCATACACTGGTAATCGAAGGTGAAAAGACAGTTTTACACCTTATTCCATCGGGTGTATTACGTGACAATGTTAAGTGTGTGATTGGTAATGGTGTTGTTGTTTCACCAGAAGCGCTAATGAAAGAGATTGGCATGCTTGAAGAACGTGGCGTACCAGTACGTGAACGTTTATTGATCAGTGAAGCATGTCCGCTTATTTTGCCTTTCCACATCGCATTAGATGTAGCTCGTGAAAAAGCACGTGGTAATAAAGCGATTGGTACAACAGGTCGCGGCATAGGTCCTGCTTATGAAGATAAAGTAGCCCGTCGTGGTTTGCGTATCGGTGATTTATTCAACCCTGAATTATTCGCTGCGAAGCTTAAAGAAGTATTGGAATACCATAACTTCACTTTAGTAAATTATTACAAAGTAGATGCGGTAGATTTCCAACAGACGTTTGATGATGCAATGGCTGTTGCAGATATCCTTAAAGCAATGGTTGTTGATGTAACTGAGTTACTTGATCAAACGCGTTTAGCGGGCGACAACATCTTGTTTGAAGGCGCGCAAGGTACATTACTTGATATCGATCACGGTACTTATCCATATGTAACGTCTTCAAATACCACTGCCGGTGGCGTTGCTACAGGTGCAGGTTTTGGTCCATTAAACCTTGATTACGTACTTGGTATTATCAAAGCTTACACTACGCGTGTTGGTTCTGGTCCTTTCCCTACAGAGCTTTACGATGGCCTTGAAAAACAAGACCCAGTAGGTAAGCACTTAGGTACTGTTGGCCATGAGTTTGGTGCTACAACAGGTCGCCTACGTCGTACTGGTTGGTTAGATGCTGTGGCAATGCGCCGTGCAGTACAAATTAACTCTATCTCAGGTTTTTGTTTAACTAAACTAGACGTGTTAGATGGTCTAGAAACACTAAAAATCTGTACTGGTTATCAGTTAGAAGATGGCACTATCACTAATGTGACGCCACTTGCTGCTGAAGGTTATGATAAAGTAACGCCAGTATATGAAGAGATGCCTGGTTGGACTGAAAATACAGTGGGTGCTACTACTGTTGAGCAGCTACCAAAAGCGGCACTTGATTACATCAAACGCATTGAAGAAATCACCGGTGTACCTGTTGATATTATTTCTACAGGTCCTGACCGTGTAGAAACTATAGTATTACGCAGTCCGTTTGCATAATTACTGATAGTACTAAAAAAGCTGCCTTGTGCAGCTTTTTTTGTGTCTGGGGATAGTGTTTATAATAAATAAGCTATTTATAAATTTCATTATGGAACGATCTTTGTATAAACTTTAGCAAGATGGTTTTTAATTTAAAGTGACCTAAATGCGTTTGTTAACTTGTTTATCATTAGTGCCGTTATCGTTTTTGCTGGCAAGCCACGCCAAGTCTGAAGAGACCATAGCTGCCGTGCCACTATATACAGAAACTGAGCTGCTTGCTTTGATCAATAGTAATACACATCTTGCGCGAGTAAAGGCAGATGACTGCCAGTTAGTACAAGATATCGAAGCACGAGCCAATAAAATGGCACTGCCTTCTTATCAATTTTTATATGGCGATATGCTGGCGTATGCGGTATGTGTTGATCGTAATGTAGAACTTGGTGTGTATTATATGCGTCAAGCAGCGCAGCAAGGCTTAGCGGCGGCATTAGAGCAACTCGGGCGATACTATGACACGGGTCGATTGGTGCAAAAGGATAAAGCGCTTGCTGTGACTTATCTACGTGAAGCTTCATCACAAGGAAATTTAAAAGCACAATTGCGGTTAGTTAATTTATTTAATCAAGGCTATGGTAGTCCACGTGATTACGAAGACGCGTATCGTTGGTTATTTCATAGTATGGTTGCAGATAAAGCAACCCATAAAAAGATTGAACGCTCGCTAGCCCAATTGGCGCAAAAAATGCCCGATAGTGTAGTAGCGCGTGCACGATTGCCATTGTAGGTTTGAGTAGATTAGTTAGCGAGTTAGAAAACTAGCAAGTTGAAAGTAAAAGGGCTAGGTGCGATACCTAGCCTTTTTCGTTTTACTCTTTTATTTCTTTCGGTTCTTTGTTTTTACCATTATTAGGATCTTTCAATACCGACATTTTTGGTGGCAGCATCGCGACGACACGTTCACCTTCTTGCGGCGGTTTTTCCATATTAATAGTAAACGGACGCAGTTTGATCGGGCTATCATCATCACTGTCTTTGTCACCATTGAGGATGAATAACGGAATTGCATCGCTGTTCATCTCTTGGTATTTACTCCAGTTAAACTCTTCAGAAATTCGCGTTACACTGACCTTGCCGCCTTTGGCAATTAAGCTACTTAAACGTGCATAAGAGCCGCTGTCACCAAACAAAATTTGCCGAGATAGAAACGTCGCGCTGTCTTTGTTTGCTTTGGCGTGAGAGGTCGAAGAACGCAATGAAAAGACGTTCTTTTCATTCAATAAATGTGAAAAATACTGCACGCCTAGCGCATTATGATGGCGGTTTGGCGAAAGCGCCATTACGCTGCGTAGAGTTGTCAGGGGTAAGTAACGTTCAGCATGTTCTGATTGCGGGTTACCATAATAACAAGGCAGCCCATCCATACGTGCCATGCGGCAGTTTTCCCAAGCTGGATCTGATAAGTGTACTTGAATATTTTGCTCTTTTAGCCCACAAGCAATGGCACGAGCGACATGGTTTGCACCAATGATCAAAATAGTATTAGGTGAAGGCTGACGAACCCCTAATAGCTTCGCAATCGGGATCGCAGTTAAGCTTTGCAGAACTACTGTGATAATGATAACGGTAAAAATCAGTGGCACCATTTTCTCGGCGTCAGCAACACCAGCTTCCATCATACTAATAGCAAAAACAGAGCCTACCGCTGCTGCGACGATACCGCGCGGAGCAATCCACGCGAGTACTAAGCGAGATTTAATTGGTAGCTCAGTACCGAAAGTGGAGATCGCAATACACAATGGGCGAGCGATAAATAATACGATAGCCAAAAAGATAAACACATCGGCATCAAGCATCATTAAATCAGCTAATTCTAAACGCGCAGCAAGCAAAATGAATAAGGTTGAAATTAAGATCATAGACAGATCTTCTTTAAACTCTAAAACAGAATCAATTTCTAAATCGTCTTGGTTCGCTAACCAAATACCAAATACAGTAACCGCTAATAGACCTGACTCATGGCTCAAATGATTTGAGACTGTAAAGCTAATAAGTACCAGAGCTAAGATGCCGAATTTATGTAATTCAAATGGTAGCCATTCGCGGCGGATCAGTAACGTTGTAAGCCAACCTGCGACCACGCCAATAGATAAACCGACTCCTAAGGTTTTAAACAAGGCGATTACGGTATGGATAAACACTTCACCTTGACCAACTAGCATTACCGCTTCAAATACTAAAACCGCAAATAAAGCACCAATTGGGTCAATAACAATGCCCTCCCAGCGTAGTATGCGATCAATGTCTTGGGTTGGCCGCATTGAGTTTAATAGCGGTGCAATAACTGTTGGGCCAGTCACAACCAATACCGCACCGAGCACCGCTGCTACACGCCAGTTGAGTTCTAAAATCCAATAGGCACTGAGACTTATCACTATACAAGTCGTAATCATGCCAATAGAGCACAAGTTACGGACTACCTTGCCAATACCTTTGAGTTCTCGAAAGTGTAGAGTTAAAGAACCTTCAAATAAGATCACCGCAACACTGAGCGAGACCACAGGGAATAGTAAATCACCAAGCAGTGCATCTGGATCAAGTAAACCCGTAGCAGGGCCAAGTAACAGGCCGGTAAGTAACAAAAATAAAATAGCTGGGACACGAAAACCCCATGCTATCCATTGGGCGAGAACCGAACATAGAGCGATCCCTGCGATATAAATAGCTGACATAGATGAAGTATTCCTTATTTATTACAACAGTTAGGAGTAAACCTTTCGATACTTATAATACAGGGGTATACACGTGTATGTTAATTTTTCCTAATAGAATTTTAGCTGTTTACGAACTTATTTGTAGAAGAAATGATAATTTATTGGTTTTAAAATATTTGAAACAAATTAAACTCTGTTTAACCAACTGAATCTTAAAGACTTTAAAATTTATTGGCTGCAATAGTAAGCCGAGTGAATAAAATATAGTCTTGATCTTTAGGCTAAAAGTAGCGTAATATAGTTAGTGCTCAAACAATTAGTCATCTAATTAGTTACTTGTTAGGTCTAAGCGAATACATATAGTTATTTTTAAGTTGCTTTAAATTACAACAATTTAGATTGAGGTTACTATATTTATATGCTTAAAAATCAATTTGTTAATTGTTTTGAATGCAGTTTGTACAATTTTACTCATTTTTAGTAATTAGTTAATTTGAACATAAATTACATTTTTTTGTGATTCATATTGTTTGAGTTGAACTGTTACTTACTCAATATTTGACACCCATCGTGGTGAGCAAATCTCGGTCCTTGAGTCATCACCCTATCTGTTGGTGTATCAGACTTTAGAGGCTCTATGTATGTTGTTAATAAAAAAGCTTCACACAGCTTTTTACAGCGATGCATAAACAACACTTTTTATTTACTTTATAACTGTTCAGTCTTAATGATTGAGCCAAAGTTATGCTATATCTAACGCACTTTGTTAATTAACTAAGTGAGCGTTTCCGGCTGAGTATTAAAAAGTGTTGGCTAAAGAAAGTGAGTAAAAGCAAGTGCAAATTGTTAACTCGTAACCTAGGTAAACACTAGGTGGTTTGTTTTCAGATTTATCCAAACTAGGGTAAGTCACAGTTAAAATGGAAAGTTGAACATTTATGCAAAAGTTAAATTGGCGACGTATCGTATTAAAAGTAGGTAGCGCATTGATTGCACCTGATCAAGATGGTTGTCGCTCACGCTATTTATTAACCATCGCTCAGTTTATTGTTCGTTGTCGTAGTCAAGGAATTGAAGTTATTTTAGTTTCGTCAGGCTCAGTTGCCGCTGGCGCGCATTTATTTCCGAAGACACAAGAGCGCACTGTGGCAATGAAAAAAGCCATGGCAGCAGCAGGGCAAACCGAAATGATGGCTATGTGGGACCGCTTTTTTGATTTCCCATCGGCGCAGATTTTATTAACTCATGGTGACTTACGTGACCGTGAGCGTTATGAGAGTATTAGAGAAACTGTTTTCACTTTGTTGGATCATGGTGTGCTGCCAATCATGAATGAAAATGATACGGTGACAACTGATGATTTAAAAGTCGGTGATAATGATAACTTATCGGCAATGGTCGCTGCTGCAGCAGATGCTGATGCATTGATGATTTTTTCAGATGTGGATGGGCTTTATGATAAAAACCCTAATCTGCACGATGATGCAATATTACTGCCTGAAATTAAATCAATTGATGAATCAATCTATGCTATGGCAGGATCTGCTACCAGTGCGGTTGGTACAGGTGGTATGAAAACTAAAATTGAAGCAGCTGAAAAAGCGACTTCACATGGTATTACTACTTATATAATTAATGGTTTTAAAGAGCAGACATTTACAAAACTGCTGGAAGGTGAGAACCCAGGTACTATTTTCTTACCATACGAAAAACCGATGCAAGAAGCTGTTCACTGGATGACTCATACTGCAAGTGAGCAAGGTGAAGTCGTTGTCGCAGGTTCATACGATGAGTCTTTAGAAGGTGAAACTGGCTGTATCCGTGGCGATGAAATTGTCGCAGTGCATGGTGAGTTTGCAATTGGCGATACCATTTTGGTACGTAGCAGCGACGGCACTCGATTAGCCAAAGCAACTGCAAATTACAGTAGTTGTTTATTGAATTTTATAGCAGATAACGAACAAAGCGAATTTAGCGACAAGATGCAAGATTCGATTGGTCCCGTTATTTCAGAGAAAGATATCGCATTATTGGAGAAGTCATGAGTTTAATTACAGATATTTCACGTCAGGCAGCAAAAGCGGCACATCAGTTAGCCTTACTCGATACCGAGACCAAAAATCAGGTGCTACTGGATATGGCTGCAGCATTACGCCAACAAAAAGCATTTATTATTAAAGAGAACGAAAGTGATTTAGCCGCAGCCCGCGATAACAATCTAGCAGCCGCTATGATTGACCGTTTAACGCTCAATGACGAACGTATTGAAGCGATGGCTGAAGGCATTGAAGTGATTGTAAGCCTTGATGATCCGGTGGGTCAATTACGCGATATTACTGAACGTCCTAACGGGATTAAAATTCGTAAAATGCGCGTACCACTTGGTGTGGTATGTATGATTTATGAAGCGCGTCCAAATGTAACCGCTGATGCTGGAGCGTTATGCTTCAAATCAGGTAATGGGGTTATTTTACGTGGTGGTAAAGAGGCGCTTAAAAGCTCGCAAGCAATTGCGAGTGTCATGCATCAAGTATTAGAGCAGCATAATTTACCGGCAGCGTTAATCTCCGTTATTCCAGATCCAGACCGCGGATTATTAATGGAATTGATGCAGCAACGTGACAGCATTGACTTAATTATTCCACGCGGCGGCGAAGGGCTAATTAACTTTGTAACAGATAACAGTACAATTCCTGTGATCCAGCATTTTAAAGGTGTGTGTCATTTATACGTAGATAAAGACGCTGACTTAGAAGTGGCGATTAACTTGCTACTGAACGGTAAAACTCAGCGTACTGGCGTATGTAATGCATTAGAAGGCCTTGTCGTTCATCAGGATGTTGCCGATGAGTTTTTAAATTTATGTGCTGTTGTATTACGCCAAGAAGGTGTAAAAATAAATGCAGATAGCCAAGCCGCACAATATTTTGATGATGCAACAGTGCTTGCGCCAGAGGAATTTGGCGAAGAATATTTAGATTTAGAAATCGCGATTCGTGTAGTACCAGATTTTGCTGGTGCAATTGAGCATATTGCGCAATTTGGTTCAAACCATACGGAAGTTATTTGCACTAAAAACCAAGCCGCGGCTGAATTGTTCCAGCGCAGTGTTGATGCCTCAGTAGTGATGGTTAATACCTCATCACGCTTCTCTGATGGCTCACAGTTAGGTTTAGGTGCAGAGATTGGTATCGCAACGTCAAAATTACACGCTTACGGCCCAATGGGCTTAGAATCATTAACGACGGAGAAATACCTCGTCAATGGTGTAGGTCAAATTCGCGAATAATTGGTAGTCGAATAACCAAATTAAAATGCCGAGTTTATGCTCGGCATTTTTGATCGTAAATACCATGCAGCGCACAACTGATAGCTAAAAAATAACTAACATAAAATAAACAGTTTTTTGATTAAAATGAGAAAGATTTAAAAATTGAATTTGGCATCAGAGCCATAGTGATAAAAATTGAAGAGTAGGAAAGTGGTGGAGCTAAGCAGGATCGAACTGCTGACCTCCTGCGTGCAAGGCAGGCGCTCTCCCAGCTGAGCTATAGCCCCACATTCCTAAAGTTACGAATTTCGTAACCTACTTGAGGTTCCGTTTCAAGCGGGACGAACTTTAATGAGATTTCTAAATTTGGTCAAGTATTATTTATATATTTTTTGAATTTTTACGCAAACAATGAATTTTTGGTAGACTAACGGTCACTGGATAACAGGAATGATACTAATAATGAAAAAATACGCGTTGATGTTACTCGTTTTACTCTGTGGTTGTGCTAGCCAAAGTGATGAGCCGCCTTTTGAAATTAATAATAAACAGTTACACACTAAATTAGATGAGCAAGGTAATAAGATTTTTGCTTATGTGGTATCGGTTAAAGCCAATAGTCGCGCAAATTTAAACTTAGATCGACCACTGACACGCCAGCAATTTAAAAACTTTGCAGAGCAAGAATATTTTGAAGAATCAAATAGCTTAAAATTAGAATTAGAAGATCAAGCCGTGCACTTATTAAAACAAGAGTTGCATGACAAAAAATATTGTCGCAACGATAAATATGAGATAAATGAAGTATTGTGGCGAGATTTAAGTGTACGCTTGATGGGGCGTTGTTTATAAATGTTAGCGGATAAAAGTAAATTAGCGGCGCTGTTAGCGCATTTAAATATCAATTATGACGTTATCGAACACCCTGCATTACATAGTAGTCTTGCTGCAGATGAATTAATGGTGGAACGGCCCGGAACGCGATTAAAAAACTTATTTTTGCGTGATAACGAAGGTAAAAAGCATTTTTTGGTGATCACCGCACATGACAAGCAGTTAGACTTAAAATCACTGGCTAAATATCAAGGCTTGTCACGCTTAGGGTTTGCCTCCGATGAGCGCTTAGCACGCTTTTTAAAAGTCGCACCTGGATGTGTATCTATGCTTGCTTTGATGAATGATAAGCAAAATGATGTCACTTTATGGCTTGACCAAGACATATGGTTTGGTGATCTATTTCATTGTCATCCATTTGAGAACACCCAAACATGGTTATTAAAAAAAGCCGATTTAGACGCTTTTTTTGCCACCACAGGGCATCAACCTAAAGTGGTTTTTTTACCCGCTAGATAAGCCGAACTTACTAAAATTAATCCGCATATACAGACTAATAATAACGAGGCCATAAATGCGATATGGCCAAGTTGTTGATATACCAAGCCTGGTACAAAAGAGCCTAAAGCCCCGCCACTATAATAAAATGACACATAAGCACCATTAGTGACACTCGGTGGTGCACTGCTTATTTTATTAACCAGCGGCGCTGCGGTTGAATGAATAATAAACATCGCGCCGCAAAAACCAGTGAATGCCAGTAAAAAAATCACTAATTGTGAGCTCATCAAAAATACTAGTGTAGTGCTGTAAAAAGCAAATATAGCAGACAATAAATGCCACGGTGAAATACTCTTTTTTAATAACCAAGGAGTCGCAATAGAGGCGAGGGCGCCAATCAAGTAACCGCTATAAACTAAGCCAATATCACGGGTATTAGTAATTAAAAAAGTGTCTTGTAAAATGAACGGTAAATAATTTAATAACGCAGCAAAGCAAAAAAACATACAAAACACCGCACCATATAATTTTAATACCGCAGCATTCGCGAGCTGTTTTAAATAATTTAATGGGGAAAGAGTGCTGTTAACAATGGCTGTTTGATTACGTGGAATACTCAGTGCAAAGCTAATTAAACCTGCGGCAATAACAAAATAGAAGCTTTGCCAAGTCCATAAATCAGCAAAAATAGCCGCTAACACTCGGCCAAAGTAACCCCCAGCAATTGTACTGCCAATATAGAAGGTCATATTCTTTTGCAAACTATCAGCTTGATAAGTGCTGCCTATGTAAGTGGTCATTGCGGTGAGTGCGGCAGGCAAGGTTAAACCTTGTAAAAATCGTAGTAACAGTAATAACTCAAAACTGGGGGCATAGGCAAAAGCAACACAGGTAACAGCTAGTACTAGCATCGCGTAGCGAAGAATTGTTAAAGGGTTACGTTTAGCCAGTAATAAGCCGTATACCAAAGGGGCAATCGCCAAAGGGAGCATAGTTGCCGTCATCAAGCTACCTGCGGTTGCAGGACTAACTGAAAATTGCTCTGCAAATAAGCTTAATAATGGCTGCGGTGCATAGAGCACGAAAAAGATAAACAGCGAGCAAACTAATAAATGACCGAAACGCATTTTATTGGCCCTACTACAAAAACCACAGCTTAACCTGATTGATATTAAATTCAACCTCAACGCGTTCTTTAAGTGGTTACTTTTATTCTAGAAATAAGTATTTATTGCGCTAAATCAGGTTTTCAATCACAACACTTTGCTAGATTAATGGTCACAGCACTATGATTTGTTTTAATTGGTGATTATACCCAAACCACCTCAAGATGCAGAATTCAGCGTTTCACAGGGGCTTAATATCAAGGCGTTACTTTGCAAGAATGGCAGTCCCTTTTAAGAAGTAACAACGCTGAGAGTAAGTTCCTGTGAAACGCCCAACGGGTTGGTTTAAAAGCGATTTATACTACGTTATTGATTTTAGCAATAGACCCACTATTACTTGCAATCAATGCCTTGCCTAAATCGCTTTTAATTCCAACTGAAACTCGCATCTTGGGGTGGTTTGGGTATAAAATAAAGCTAATATCAGTTTTTAATGGAACAAAGCTATGGGTTCATTACAAGACCAATTGCTACAAGCAGGATTAACCACATCACATAAAGCTAAAGTTGCTAAAAGTGAAAAGCGTAAGCAACAAAAAAAACCAAAAAAAGGGGCGACCAGTAACCCTAGTGATCTGCAAAAGCATATTCAGCAAACAAAGTTAGAACAGCAGAAAAAAGCAGAAGAATTAAATCAAGCTCGCCAAGGTGAGTTAAAGCAACGTGAGCAAGTTGCCCGCGTAAAGCAGATATTAGAACATCATAATCAAGATTCGATACGTGGTGAGCGGACTTTCAATTTTACTTACGAAAATAAAGTCAAAGAGCTCGACGTAAATGAACAAACGCAAAAAGCCTTATCAGGTGGCCGACTGGCAATTTGTGTGTTGGAAGGGCAGTTTTTTGTACTTGAAGATGAGCCAGCCCGTAAAGTGGCAGAAGTTGATGAAAAGTACATCGTGTTTCATGTAGAGCCAGAAGACAAAGGCAAAGATGCTGATGACCCATACGCTGATTTTGAAGTACCAGATGATTTAGTATGGTAGCCTAAGAGATGACTTGAACAGCGTGTTTGGTGATCTACTTGGTGTATAAATTACGTACATATGTAATGTACAAAGATCCGTTATTATGGTCTACAATTAAGCTAACAATTTTTATAAACCGTCAAAAAGAAGAGAAAATACAATGAGCAAGATAACAAAATTACTCTTAGGTGCAAGCCTCTCTATGGTTGCTAGTATGTCATTTAACAGCATGGCTGCCGATGGTGCTGCGCTTTATACAGCAAAAATGTGCCAAACATGTCATGGCCCTGAAGGTAAGGCACCGATCATGGCAATGTATCCTAAACTAAATGGTCAGAATAAAGACTACTTAGTGGCGCAAATGAAAGACATTAAATCAGGTGCGCGCAATAATGGCATGACTGCAGCGATGAAAGCGATGGTTGCGACTGTTACTGAAGAAGAAATGGTCGCTATTGCCGATTACTTAGCAAACGTAAAATAATTTTTGCTGAGTGTGAGTTATCAATGGGCTCACCGAAAACAGCCACACCAATTTGGTGTGGCTGTTTTGTTTTAAATATTGATCATCCACGCACACTACTTTAGACTTCTATCCATCTATTTCGTGTTTTGTTTTTAACGCGTTTAAATAAGGCCCCATAATGTTTGAATTACCACAACTTGATTTAAAAAATAAAGTCTCTGCACAAGAATGGCAGTTACGAGTTGATTTAGCCGCCTGTTATCGGTTGGTTGAGCATTTTCGTTGGGGTGATTTGATTTACACACATTTATCGGCGCGTTTGCCGGGGACTGACCATTATTTAGTGAATGCGTTTGGCCTCACATTTGATGAAGTAACAGCTTCTAACCTAGTCAAAGTGGACTTGGCCGGAAATATTTTGGATGACACGCCATTTGCAATCAACCCTGCTGGTTTTACGATTCACAGCGCGATTCACGAAGTGCGTGATGACGCTCATTGTGTTATTCACTTACATACTAAAGAAACGATTGCCGTTGCCACGCAGCAAAATGGTCTGCTGCCACTTAGTCAGTATTCAATGTTTTCACTGCCGTCATTGTCTTATCACGGCTATGAAGGCTTAGCAGTTAATAGCGATGAGAAAAAACGTTTACAAGATGATCTCGCTAATACTAATCATATGTTGTTAGTAAACCATGGTGGTTTAACTGTGGGGCCAACGGTGGGTGATGCATTTATGCGTTTTTATGATTTACAGCGTGCTTGTGAAATACAGCTGGCTTTACAAGCCAGTGGCCAAGCTGTTACACCAGTACCTCAAGCCATAATCGATAATATTTATAATCAAGCGAATGTAGTGCACAGCGGTAGTACCGGTGGGCAATTAGCTTGGCCTGCGATGTTACGTAAGGCCCATCGTCTTGACCCTAGTTTTGCAAAATAACCTAAGCCTTGGTTAATAAGGAATTGTCATGAAAGTTAATCGCGTTGAAGTTTTTGATATCCACTGTCCAGACAGACCTGCTTGGACTCCTGTATTTGTCCGTATTCATACTGACGAAGGTATTAGCGGGGTTGGCGAAGCTGGCCTTGCTTATGATTTAGGACACAGTGCTGCCGCTGCTATGATCAAAGAAATGGCTGATGCTTTCTTAATTGGTCATGACCCATTTCAAACCGAAAAGTTATGGTCGCGTATGCTGCGTGAAAGCTTTTGGGGTTTAGGTGGGGGCCCAGTAGTCTATGCAGCAATGAGCGCGATAGACACCGCTTTATGGGACATTAAGGGCAAAGCATTAGGTTTACCTGTGTATCAGTTGTTAGGCGGTAAAGTTAACGACAAGCTGCGTACTTATGCTTCGCAATTACAGTTTGACTGGGACACTGAGTTTAAAGCTCTGGTACATCCACAAGAATACGCAGAAGCGGCGTTAAAAGCAGTGGCTGAAGGCTACGATGCCGTTAAAGTTGATCCGATCCAATATGATAAAGACGGCAATACTTATTACGACCGCACTAACATTATTTCACGTGCTGAAATGAAGCTATATCGCGCCCGTATGCAGGCAATTCGTGAAGCTGTTGGTGATGAAGTGGATATCATTTTTGAATGCCACAGTTTACCGGGTGTTACCTCTGCTATTCAAATCGGTGAAATCGCTAAAGAATTTGACTGTATGTTTTATGAAGAACCAGTTAACTACTTAAATCATTCGTTACATGCCAAAGTGGCAGATAAAGTATCAGTGCCAATTGCCGGTGGCGAGCGTTTATATAATCGTTGGGGTGTGCGCCCTTACTTAGAAGATCAAAGTATTAATGTATTACAGCCAGATATCGGTTTATGTGGTGGTTTTACTGAAACTAAAAAAGTGTGTGATTACGCTGATATTTTTGATGTGCGTATTCAGGCTCACGTCTGTGGCGGCCCCGTTGCAACCGCAGCATCATTACATTTAGAAACGGCTATTCCAAATTTCTTAATTCATGAGCATCACACTTATGCAATTAAAAAGTGGAACCGTGAGTTATGCTTGCAAGATCCACAGCCTAAAAATGGTTTCTTTGAAGTGTCTGAAGAGCCGGGTATTGGTATTGAACTTAACGACGAAATCGTGATGCGCTCTCAGCGTGTTGAGATCAAATAAAATCATAGGCTACGAGCTATGAATAGCGAGCTAATTTCAGCTCGCTATTCATTAAGTTTATCTACTTTGGCTTTTGCAAATTTAAAACTATTTCTTACTAATTCAAAACGTTAAAATTTTCCTAGCACCTAGCACCTAGATATCATTCACCTTGCATTGTACATCCGGTAGCGGCTCGGTGGCTTTGCTATCGAGATGACGTACAAAGCATAGGTTGTTTTTTATCAGTAATTCAAAACGGTCTGGCATGTTTAGCTGTTTACCCATAATAGGGTTGCCAAGCTCGTCGGTTTTAGTGACGTTATCAACGACCATCAAGCTGCGCTTCATAAACACATCATTAGCTACTGCAATCTTCTCTGAGCGCATTAGGCGAGCAATTCCTTGAGCAATCAGTTCCCCTTGAGGCTCTGTTAGTAATGCATGCTGTAATTTTGGTGTTGGTTCACTGCTTTGCACAGAGCAGCCGCTGATCAAGAGCGCGGTTAGTATTGATAATGAACATTCTTTTAGCATAACAATTCTGCCTTGAGTTTAATGCTAACGCTTAATGCGAAGGCAGTATTTTATTTTGCTCAGCAAGAGATCCAGCCCGTGTATCTAATACTGCAGGGGTATCGCCAAAGCGTGCAGGTGCAAAACCTTGCTTACTGGCTATTGAACTGGCTGCTGGACAACTACCATTATCACGATAACCCAACGCGGCTTTTAGTACCGCTTCTTCAGGATCGCCTAACTGGTGGCTAAAGTCATCAGCAACGGCGCAACCGGCTATGCGTACTGGTAAGCGGGCATTGTCAGTGGTGTTTTGCGGCGCAAAACCATCTGAATATTCACCAAAACCTTTATTGTTTTCGCCAGTAAATTGAATGCTAAAGTAAGTCGTATCGCAGTTATCTGTGGCGTAAAATCCATAAGGTTTGCCGCAAGTACCAGCGCCAATTTGAATAACTTCAATATCAGCGCCGCGTAAGCCATTTATTATCGCTTCGCTGGCAGAGCAAGTGCTACTAGTGGTTAATAAATAAACGCGTTTTAAGTTAAGGCTTGGTAATGGTGTACCTGGTATTAATGCCGGGTTCTCGGCAAAGCCAACAAATTCATCGGTGAACATCACAGGCTCCAAACGCTGCCCAGTAACAGGGTTAAAGGTTGGGTGTTGATCGTTAAAAATGGTTTTTTCGAAAACTTTACCGTTGGTGTTCGCGGGGCCTGCGATCATATAAGCAACTTGACTGGCCATTTGTAAAAAACCACCGCCATTATAACGAATATCAATAATCAGATCAGTGACATTACTTGCTTTGAGATTATTAAAGGCATCATAAAGCGGTTTTTCAGCAATTGCATTGTGGCTATTAAATTGAAAGTAACCAACAGTGCCATCAGCTAAAGTCTTCACGTTTGTGACTGGCCTAGAAGTAATCGTTTGTGAGTTTAAAATAACTTCGCGGGTTTCATCGGTATTAATATCTTTGAATACGAAGGTAGTGCTTTTACCGGTTTGAGTTGGATATAAACCCGCGTTGAGGATATCGACCTCTGCTTGCGTGCTGGCATTGATAAAATCAACACCATCGATTTCTAAAATCTCAAAGCCGCGGGCAATATTTTGCGCACTTGCAGGTGAGTTGGGCTCTGTATAGCTGATCACACCTTGACGTGGTGCTGTAGAGCTGATTAATTTAACTTTAAAACCATAACCAAAAGTCACTCCTGATTGGCTTTGGGCTTCCCATTGTGCAGTTGGCAGGCTAGAGTGAAAGTTGTCTTTGTTTGCGCCTGACTCGGTAATTTGCTCGGTTTTTAGTAATTTAAAATATTCATTTACAGCAGGGGTCAGCGCTGGATCACGATCGATAATTTCGTCATACCAAAGGTAGGTTTCATTGCTCCATGAGCGCAGCCAGTGCTTTTCGTTTAATGCTTGGCATTGTTGATAAAAATTACTTGAGGGTTGAAATACACCTTGTGTCCAATTGATTCTGTTACCAGTGTCGCCATCACCAGTGCTGTTATTGTTATTGTTATTGTTGTTGTCGGTCATTGTACTACCGCCACCACAGCCAGAAAGAAGCGCTAGAAAAGAAACATTGAAAAGCCCAATAGTGAGCTTTTGAATAGAGGAAACAGCCATAGTGATGATCTATTTTTTATACAATATAAACTCAATATAGCGGTTTTTAATTAAACTTGGTAGCAGTGCTGCGCATTTTTGTAGCTAAGTTGTTGCCATACACTATGAGTATTACACAGCTCAAAATGGTTTGACCAACGCTGTTGATAACTCGCGTTGATTTGACACACAGGGAAATTACTAGCAAACATAACGCGGTGCTGACCAAAGTGTTGCAGGATAAAGTTAAAACACTGCTGTTGCTGAGTTTGCAGCTGCGCGGTGAGTAGCTCAAAGCCTGAAAATTTAATCCAGCAGTTAGGTAGTTGCGCTAATTGGCTGATCCCCTGCTGCCAAATTGACAGATTATTGGGTAAACCCGCATGGTTTATTATTAATTGTAAATGCGGAAGTTGTTGGCAGTAGTTGATTAGCTGTTGGGTAATCGTGAGCTTTTCAACTTCAAATTGAGCTTCAAATATCAGCTGCTTACTGGCTAATAGCGCTAAGTTATCATGGCATGTAGCATGGCTTAAGCGCATGGCATCAGCGCCTTCAGTGATATCTCTAATGCCCACTAAGCTTGGGTGTGATAAAGCGGTAATTGCATTATTAAAATCGTCGGGATGACTATTAATATTGGCAAAGCTGATAGCTTTATAATTGTGGCCACCTAAGTGCTCAGCTAGCCAGTGTAGTTCATTGATGGGGTGCTGGTTATCAAAGCCTGCTTCAATGTGTACTAGGCCAGCAATTTCAAACTGACTTATATGCTGTAATTGGTTAACACTTATGGGCGCTTTAATCGTATCTAAATTTGGCCAAGGCACAGGATTGTTACCTTGTAGCCAATCATATTGCCCTTGGACTAAATTAAAAAAGTGTACGTGAGGGTCAATAATGCGTTCACTCATTGCGCGGTATAACCACCATCAATAGTTTGCAAACTGCCGGTAATAAAGCTGGCATCATCACTGGCTAAAAACGTAACTAATGCTGCGACTTCATCAGCTTGGCCTAATCGTCCGAGTGGCTGTAATGCGCCTTCTTCGGCAACTATAGTGGCTTTATCGGCGCCACTACGAGCACAATATGCGTCGATAGCATTATGAAAAAGCGGTGTTTCTATGGTGCCTGGGCACACTGCATTGGTGCGAATATTAAACTGGGCATAATCCAATGCGGTGGTTTTTGCCATTGAGGCTAACGCATGTTTGGTCAGGTTATACGCAAACGAGTTGTTTTTAGCTATGATGGCTTGATCTGAGGCAATTAAAATAATCACCCCATTTTGTTGCGCTTTCATGCTTGGTAACACGCTTTGAATTGCCGCGTAGGCACCTTTTACATTAAGTGCAAACAAGCTATCGAAGGTTGCTTCGTCAGTGTCTTCAATTGTCGCGCTTAGATGACGGCCGGCATTCGATACCAACACATCTATACATTTGCCATTACTGGCAATCTTTGCAATAACCTTTTTTACTGCGCTAACATTACTCACATCGCAGTGGTGCCAAGTGCCTAAATCTGCAGGTTCTAGATCAAGGTTATGTACTTGGTAACCATTATTTAGAAAACGCTTAACAACAGCACGACCTATACCTTTACTGCCGCCTGTAACGATAGCAACCTTTGACATGGAATTTCCTTAGTGGTTGTGACCACAACCGCCTTCGCTATGGACATGGCCGTGTGATACTTCTTCGCTGGTTGCTTCACGTACGCTAAGTACTTGCACGTCGAACGTTAGAGTTTTGCCTGCAAATGGGTGATTTAAATCACAATCAGCATTGAAACGACCTACTTTCACGATCGTTACTTGATGACGGCCTTGATTAGAGCTAACCATTGCTGTCATGCCTGGCTTCCATGCTTTAGTGTCACCTTGAAGGTGTTTAAGAGGAATGCGTTGAATAAGATCATCAACACGTTCACCGTAAGATTCACTCGGTGTAAGTGTCACGCTGAAGCTATCGCCAGCAGCCTTGCCTTCAAGAGCTGTTTCAAGACCAGGAAGCATACCTTCCAAACCATGAATATAGGTTAGCGGCTCACTGCCAGTACTTGTTTCTAGTTGCTCGCCCGCTTCACTTAATGTGTAGTGAAATTCAACTGCCGAGTTTTTGCTAATTTGCATGCCGATCTCTTTAATTTAACTGTAATGAAAAGCTAATTTTACGCTAAATAAGCCGGATTATAAACTACTGGTTCGGTTAGTGTGGTTGCTTTAAGGTTCTTGCAAGCTCTGAAAGTAAACCTTCGTCATGCAATTGTGACACGGCCTTTGTTGCTTGCGGCAAATGTAGCACCAGCTGCGTGCCAGGCGTTAAAATACTCGAGGCACTAAGTTTATTCCACCGGGCTAAATCACTATGCGGCACATCATAAAGTTGGCTGATTCCCCAGATAGTATCACCAGGCTTTACCTGGTATTGGATTGCGATAGTGGGGATCGCTATTTCAGTTTGTTCAAGGTAAGGACTGATTTTATAATTGATAGTTAACGAGTCTGGCATGGTGCGAGGTTGGCCAACCACCAATGCTTCACCAATACCGATTAAATTAGAGGTTTTGTTATTCATCGCTTTTAGTTTGTTAACTGATAATCCAAAACGACGGGCAATCGAGTACAAAGTATCATTTTTTTTCACTGTATATTCGCCAGTGAAATTATTTTTAAAGAACTGGCTGCTTAATAAGCTTTGCTGTTGCAGTGGTAGTAATAAAGTATGAGGACCATTAGGTGAGCTTTGGTTTTTTAAATAGCCAGGGTTGAGTTTGTGTAGTTGGCTGCGACCAATACCAGATAAATTGGCGATCACCGAAAAATCAAATTGCTGGCCAACGTTAAGCTCAGTTGTAAGGGCTTTGTTGGCAAGTTTAGGGCGGTATAATCCGCGCTGAGGGTTTTGTATTAAGTAGCTTAATGCCATTAGCTTTGGCACGTATTCAGAGGTTTCTTTGGGTAATTTCAACGACCAGTAATCAGTGCTTTTGCCGCGCTTTTTATTTTCTGCGATGGCGCGCTTTACACGTCCTTCGCCACTATTATAAGCCGCTAATGCATGTAGCCAGTCGCCATCAAAGCGCTTATGTAAATACTCTAAATAGGCCAAAGCGGCATCTGTTGAAGCGAGAACATCTTTGCGCCCGTCATACCATTGATCTGATTTTATGCCGAAGTGATGAGCCGTCGCACCGACTAATTGCCATACCCCAACAGCTTGTTCTGAGGAGCTAATAGTCGGGCGAAAGTCACTTTCTACAAAAGGCAATAAAGCTAATTCCATGGGTAACTTACGTTGCTCTATTTTACTAACAATATGATAAAGATAAGGCGCAGCCCGGGCACTGACAACCTGTAAGTATTTTGGTTGCTTGGTATACCAGGTAATCCGTTTATTTAGTGCTTTGTTTAGGTAAATTTGAATGGTTAAGTTGTCGGCTATATGTCGCCATAAATCTTTATTGCGAGTGTGCGCTTGAGGTGATGTAGCGGCTTGTTGCGCTGGAGCTGTTAATGTTATTTTTTGTTTTTTATGCTTGGTATCTGTGGGTTGTGCTGAGCTATTTGATGACGGTTTAACGTGATTAAAAATAACCGGAGCTTGCACAGTATCACTTGGCGCTGAATATGGCTCAGTTGTTTGGCAACCGGATAGTAAAATTAAAGTCACAAACAGGGCTAAGAGGTAACTGCGCATAAACATCACTAAATTAATATCCTTTTAAAAGTCTAGCACATCCACGTGCGAGCGCTATTTTGACTGTTTAACTCGTTTAAGTCCAGCCTCTAGAAACAGCGGGTAAGCTTTTCGTGCTATCTCATCAACTTGGTAGTCTTTCGCAAACTGCTGATTAAAGCTTTGCTGTAATTGCACTAAATCTTGCTCTGGATAGTTTGTTACATGCTGTTGTATCGCGTGCAAAAAGTTTAATGGTTGCTGTAAATCGTCTCGTTTTAGTACGCTTCCGTGGCCAGGCAGGATTATCTTGATGCGCTGATCTGAGTGAAGTTGTGTGAGTATTTGCAACCAGTTATTAAAATTACCATGGCCGGGATAAGGTAGCCAATCAACCACATCAGCACCGACTAAAATGCGATGATTTTCGGCGCTGAGAGTTAAATCACCATTAGTATGGGCTTGGTGTGCGTTAATCGTGACTGGGTAGTTGCCAAGTTCAATGGTTAAGCTATCAACAACGTAAGTTTGTGGTGGTTGTAGTTGATATTGGCGCCATCGTAATAATCGCTGCTTAGCTAAGTTGAGTTTGTTTTGCCAGTGCTGTTGTTGCGCTTCGGGCTGCTGGGCTAAACGCTGTAAACTCAATTCGATACTTTTTTCATAACTATCAAGTTTATTAGTATAGGTTTGTTGGAGTTGACTAAATTCAGTAGCAAGCTGTTGATGGACAATTAATTGAGCATCGGGGAAATGATGCTGCAAAATAGCCATGCCCAGTAAATGGTCGTCGTGGAAGTGACTAGCAACTAAGTAACACAAGGGGGTTTTTAAGGTGCTTTTTAGTTGCTTAACGGTTGCTTCAACAGCGGCAAAGTCGCCACTGGCATCAAACATTAGCGCGCATTTATCACCTTCAATGAGCACTTGGTTTGAGTCATAAAAGCGTAGGGCTCGTTGCTGCTCTAAAAATTGTACGTTAGGTGAGATTGTTTGCCACTGTGTTGCTGCAACAGCAGAGCGGGGTGCAACAAGACTAAAGCTTAGCAATAAAAGTGCAGTTAACTGAGTGGGGATATAAAAAGGGTGAGTCATAACAGTATTGCCAAAATAGAGAAAATAAAATAGGCAAGTTAGCTGATTTTGTTTTTAATTGATACTGGAATCCACGAGATAATAAAAAAAGCGCGAGTGCGCTTTTTTTTATTCGGCTGACGATTGCCCTAAGTAAGCACTGAGCTTATCGATGAGTTGATCCTGCTGCTGTTGGGTAACGCTTTGCTGTGTTTTTGCTTCGAGTAACTCATGGCTAATATTCAAGGCTGCCATTAATAAGGCTTTTTGATCATTGCGCACTGTTGAGCGCTGCTTCATTTGATCAACCAAATCATTTAAGTATTTGGCTGATGCAATGAGTGCATCCTCTTGCCCAGCTGGGCAAGCAAATTGCTGCTCTTTACCAAGCAACTCAACTGTGACTCGCTGGTTTTGCAGCTCAGACATTAGTTAGCCTGTTGGGCGCTTTGTAGCTTCTCAAGTAAACCCGTTAAAGTTGTGCTGGTGTCTTTTTGTTTTTCTTCACTTTCAAGTACTTCAAGTTGAAGAATTTCATTTTCATCGATTAGCTTACTATTTTTATCTTTAAGCTCGCTAACCTGAGTTTGTAGCTGTGAATTTTGGCTAATTAATTGGTCGATCAATTGTTCTAGTTGAGAAAGGGTATCGTTATTCATAAAGGCGCTCATAAAACTGTGATTATTGTCATGCAAATGTAAAGCAAAGTTGCTTTATATGCCAGCATTTACGTGTGTTTTGGCTGATTTTTATTTAATGTTAATAAGCTGTTCAGGCTAGCGACTAATTTGTTCATAAGTGGTTCACTTAATGGCCAGCAATTTATGACCCTTGGCGTTTTATGTTGTAGAATATAACTAACTTCAATGAGTTTATTTAAGCGAAATTATATTATGCTCAGTTACAGACACTCATTTCATGCTGGAAACCCAGCCGATGTCGTTAAACATTTGGTATTAGCTCAGGTATTAAGTTACCAGACGCTCAAAGATAAGCCATTGGACTATATCGATACTCACTCAGGAGCTGGCTTTTTTGAATTAGCCAGTGCTGATGCACAAAAAACGCAAGAATACCTAAATGGCATTGCTAAGCTTTATCAACATCGCAGTGAGCATCAGGAACTAAATGATTATATTGATTTAATTAAATCATTTAATGACACAGAACAATTAGCTTTTTATCCGGGCTCGCCGAAAATTGCTGAGCATTTCTTGCGTCGCCAAGACAAAGGTTGGTTTTTTGAGCTACATCCGCGAGATTTGGCATTACTACAAGAAAACATGAGCGGTAAGCGCTCAATTCGTGTCCGCGGCGAGGATGGCTTTACGGGTCTAGTGGGGTTATTACCCCCCGCTTCGCGCAGAGCATGTGTACTCATTGATCCACCTTATGAAATTAAAGACGATTACGACACTGTGGTAAAAACATTAACGAAGGCTTATCAACGCTTTGCTACTGGTACTTACATGATTTGGTATCCGGTGGTCGACAGAGAAAGAATTGAGCGTATGGAAGAGGGATTGATTGCTTCAGGTATGCGTAATATTCAGTTATTTGAATTAGCGACTGAAGCCGATACTGACGTGCATGGCATGACTGCATCGGGGATGATAGTAATTAATCCACCGTGGAAGTTAAAACAAACTATGGATAAGGTATTACCTGAACTAGTTACCTTATTAAGCGATTCATCAGGCTTTTATCGCAGCGAGCAATTAGTTGCCGAATAAACATTGAAACGCCCAGCTCACTGGGCGTTTAATTACAGAGAGTGATTAGAGTTAATTAAAATACACGGCTTTAAAGGTTGCCAGTACTTTACCTTGCTTATCTTTTAAGGTGAGTGATTCACCATTAATATTCCACGTCGCAGTATTTTCTAGTACGCCAGACATTGCAGTTTCTTGTTCCATACCTTGAGAGCACATTTTTCTAGTACTAGCTTGCGGGCTGAATGTCAGTGCTTGTTGATCTACTTGATAACTACCAGCAAAATTATTGCAGCCTAAAAAGCCATGGCTTTTGTTATCTTTACTAAATTGAATAAAGGGTTCTTTTGTTTCAACAGTGACTTGCACGCCATTTATAGTAACAGCTTTAAAATACGTATTTACTAAATCGACATTAGGCTTTTGCGGCGCAACTTTAGACACGACTACTTCATAAGGTGCTTGTTGTGATTGCTCAAATGGATTGTTATGTGTAGTACTAACGTACAATAACTGATCTTGATTAGTGATACGTGCAATTACGCTATAGCGATGACGTTGATCCATTTTGCTCGCGTCGTAGCTAAGCTCTACCGTATAAGGTGGTGCGCCATTGATATCAATAGTTTGTTGACTAATTATTTCTGCTTCAGTATCCATCTTTGACACATCAGCTAAAGTCACTGTGAGTTGTGATCCAGGACCTAACATGCTGCGATCAAGGTAGCTAACTTGAGTTGTTAAAGTGGCCATGGCTGCATCTTCAGTGGTTTGTTTCGTTTGTGGATCAGGTAGGCTCTTGCACCCGTTAAGTACCATTGCACTGCTGGCCAATAAACTAATGCTGGCAATCGATTTTAAAACTGAATAAGGTTTGTTCGATAGCATGGTTTATTCCTTGAAATAAATGAATCGGTTGATTTTTAATCTATGGGTAGTTTACAGCGCTATTACTTAATCATAGCTTAATTATATTTCATAGGTTGGATCTTAAGAAAACTTGAAGTTGAACTCTGTTAATGATCAAATAGTTACGCCAATAAAAACATGACCAAAAACAGAGTTCACATGCAGATTAACCAAGTTTCAAATCAAT
>NZ_JACJFK010000110.1:0-649 GCF_014164535.1 Pseudoalteromonas sp. SG41-2
ATGACTGGCACAGTTTTTACCCATCAAAAGATAATACAAAATTAATAATCGGTAGTGGTTACCTAAAAGAATAAATAGAGACAGATATTTCCTTTTTTTATCTTTTATTGCGATTAAAGCTTTATATTAAAATTTAAAATAGCTTTTTTGAGATTTTAATATGTTTAAAGTGAGTATTTTCTTGTTATGTGTTTTTTTTCAGTGCTGCTAGTTTAGTAGCAATGAAATGAACTGATGATCATTGGCGTGGTAAAGGTGTTGAAGTAGCGATAACCAATGGGGTCGCGTCTTGACTTTTGCCTGTCAACGATTTTCACGCTGAAGGTAGAGTAAAGCGGGTATATCGCAGCGGCAGTTGGAAAACGTTTAGCTACGACGCCCGCGGCAACATGACCCAAGGTGACGGCCTCACCGGCGCCACCTATAACGCGATGGACAAACCCACACAAATTGTAAAAAGCGGTAAAACCCTCAACTTTACCTATGGCCCGCAGCATATGCGCTTTAAACAAGTAAATGGCAGTTGTAATGGTCTAATGAAACTGGACAGGTTTATAGCGTAAAATGAGCTAAACCCAAAAGGTATCACTATGACCAGAAAATCAAAAGTAACACTCAGTGCACAACAAAAACTTGAATATGCCAAATT
>NZ_JACJFK010000111.1:0-632 GCF_014164535.1 Pseudoalteromonas sp. SG41-2
AAAATGGTTATAAATTAGCTAAAAATTTACCTGCTTATGCATGGATAAGCACAGGAGAAGTAGAAGAAAATATCAGGCCTTATTTAATTGTTGGCATGGGGGATAGTGGCGAGATAAAAGTATGGTTATCAAATGCACGATCTGACAGAAATAGAACAGGCCGTGTATTACACGAGCTTGGCTCTGGGCAAGCACAGTGGCGTAAGAATAAGTAACTAAGCTATTCCTCAAGGGCAGCTTGAACTTAAATGGATATAGATTATGGACAAAATCATAAAATTACTTCTTATTAGCTTGTTTGCTGTATTACTAGGCGGTTGTGCAACAACAGGTGAAATAGATTATATGGTTGTATCGGGTTCAACGGATGAAGGTAATGATATATTCGTGACTTTAATTAAGTTTGATGACCAGTGGGATGTACCCGCAGGAACTATGTCTTGCTGCAGAGCCACAGCGGGGGCTATGGTTGGAGTATATGATAGGGTATTCCCAGGAAAAGTCGCGGTTGAATGGTTAGATAAGTCAGAAAATAGAATTTACTTTGGTGAAGTTGCAATAGACAAAAAAGGTTACAAATTAGCTAAATCTCTCCCTTATTTTACTTTATCGACAGGTGAGGTATTTAAGAA
>NZ_JACJFK010000112.1:0-600 GCF_014164535.1 Pseudoalteromonas sp. SG41-2
ACTTCACTGGCGGCTTGTTTGCCTAAGTCTTGCCAGTTTATTTTACGTAAATACTGAACAGGGTCACCTTTGCCTACTTTCGTTGGGTAAAGGGCCGGAAGACTGCAATAGCGGCTTCCATCGATTCGTTGCTGTCATTGGCTTTATCATCAAATAATAATTCGTTGTGGGCTGCGGGGGAATTATGTCGCGGGGTAAACCCGCTGCTACGAATGCGTAGACTCGAATTTACTTGTGCAAAAATGAAAGGCTAGGGCGCTAACTTTAGATTCTGTTAGTGCCTAGCCTAACAATATCCATGTTGTTAAAGAGCGGTAAATTATTTATTTGAATCTAGGTTATGAATTAATGTGTTTGTTGTGCGGTAATAACGTCATCATCATTATTATCACGCTCAAAGTTGAGATTAAATTGACCTTGGCGATTAATGGTAAAAATAGCGCGTGTCCAGTTTTCTGGTTGGTGTTGGGTGGCTTTTTCAAATAGGGTGTTGAATAAATCGACTATCTCGTCCGTCACGGTAATCGGCTGTTCGCTTGTATCAGCAGCAGTTTGATAATGGGCTTTGCATTCAAGTACGTTTTCATCTTCGCAATTTAA
>NZ_JACJFK010000113.1:0-600 GCF_014164535.1 Pseudoalteromonas sp. SG41-2
CGCCAACCTCATCTTTTTCTCCTAACAGGTTGTCATAATTGATTTCCACTTTTCGGTAATACTTCCCCATATCAGTTGGTTTTTTAGGGGGGCGTAATTCAGATACTTGCTCGGTGTTTATCATAATGTTACTCAAATCCTAATTCTTTTTTTAGCGCATAATTCCATAGTGATAAATTCACTTCGGTTGTAAGCCATTTATTTGGTTTTTCAAGCTCGCCGTACTCATCGCGTTTTGATACTGGTAATATAAATTTATTATCCTCAAAGGCTGTGCTAACTGACGCCCCTTTACCTTTTGGATACGTTTTAACACGTAGTCTAAACGTGATTCTGGTTGTGTTGAGCGCTTTAAATATGGCGGCGCAGTTATATTGATTTAAATCAAGTCGTACACCTTGCCCACTTGATAAATCAGTCACTAAAAAATTAAGATGGTGTCATTGTTATTCCATTTCTAAAATACGCGTATTTTAAGGTGGCTGTCTTCTTAATTTTCCATCAGGAAAAATAACAACGCCACTACTAACAGAAGCTGCAAACTAAACCTAAAGCAATTAAATGCATCACTTTAGGTTCAATTTTTTAAATTTTTAAAGA
>NZ_JACJFK010000114.1:0-583 GCF_014164535.1 Pseudoalteromonas sp. SG41-2
TTATTAATTGCGCCTTCTAATCATCAACCTGTCGATAAACCTAGGCAGCATACACCGCCTAGGTTTGAATTCCTTTTCTGATTGTTAAAGAGCGTTTGGCCTGTAAATCTATTTTTAAATAACTTTAATCACAAAAGTAAAATATTGAGCTCGTAGGCACGTTTTATATTTTTCTCTAGCAATACGGGGTCATCACTAAAGGGGGCAATAACATAATTAACTTCATCCCTCGGGTATTCTTTTTCGCCATCAATATCCGTATGAAAAACATATTTATAATTGTTTTTTATCTCGGGATCGAGGGGGTAATTTTCCATATAGGGGCCAATTTTATCGCCTTTCCAAACTGTGCTATATCCTTTGTCGAGGTAATCCTGAACAGACTGCAGTAGCCCAAAAGGGATTGGTTTATTTTTATCCATAAACTCCGTTAATAATGTCCACGACCCACAAGCCCCATCGTAACTATCAGCAAACGCGACTATGTATTGGCAATCCCTTTTACCATGTTTAGGGTATTTTTTAGGGATTAAACTTGTAACAGGCATGCCTCTTCCCAAACTAAAGCCTAACGAGCCTCGAT
>NZ_JACJFK010000115.1:0-565 GCF_014164535.1 Pseudoalteromonas sp. SG41-2
AGCACGGTTTGGACAACAAAATCAAACAACACGCTTATGGGCTGAAACAGGCTCTAGGCCTCGCGCAACAAAACAACAGCAGTTTGAGTATGGATACTTATTTGGTGCAGTGTGCCCAAGTAATGATAAAACAGAAGCGCTGATCAGCCCTATCGTCAATAAAGACGTCATGACACAACACATGGAATTAAATCCACTAGAGCAAGTATGGAGTTGGATACGGCAACACTGTCTATCTAATCGTGTTTCTAGTGGTTATAAAGAAATAGTCGAACAGGTATTACAAGCGTGGAATAAATCCATCTCAGTCCCTAATACGGTAAAAGCATATGCTCTAGAGACTAGATCAAATTGACTTAATCTTTATGCAGATTACCTTTCACCTCGAACCTTCTTTTTACTTTATGCCAGACGTAAAAAAGCCCGACTATTGCTAGTCGGGCTTTCTCAATTTGGAGCCTGGCAATGTCCTACTTTCACATAGCAAATGCTACACTATCATCGGCGCTGTTTCGTTTCACTACTGAGTTCGGCATGGGGTCAGGTGGGTCCAAAACGCTATTGT
>NZ_JACJFK010000116.1:0-563 GCF_014164535.1 Pseudoalteromonas sp. SG41-2
TAGCTCTGTTGTTTTTAAGCGATTCATAAGATCACAAAACACCATGAATGTTCCCTCGCTTCCCACATTTTTTAATACTATTAGTTCATTGATATATAAAGGCTAATTCTGGGGATACTTTAGGTAGTTAATCCAACACGTGCAAATATAATTGCACCTTATCGTGGTTATGATGTTGAAGCAGCTAAAAAATATGCAGAAATAATACAATTAAAAATGTCACGTTACACAAAGCATCGAGTATTTAAACAAATCCCCCTTAATTCCCCCATATTAGCAGATGCGATATGGATGCTTCAGCCTGCTCGAACAGGTTGGCAAGCTGAAATAAAGAACCATGTTTTATTAGCCGAGCTTGGGCTAAAACCTGGCGACCAAATCGAACTTAAATTAGAGACCAGCGTGTATCCGAGCGGTAAAGGCCAACCAACAATTCAGGGGTTTAATAGTATTTATGGCTTACCAATCGAATATTACAAAGCAGGTGAAAAGCCAGGGTTCTTTTCTTGGGGCGATGAGCGCAAGTATAGCCACCGCATTGGCCAAGTAATCAGCCAAGCCAT
>NZ_JACJFK010000117.1:0-512 GCF_014164535.1 Pseudoalteromonas sp. SG41-2
GAGCTTTGTGAAAAAGTGCTATTTATATTAGCGGCGCCATTGCCATTGACTTTTACTGAGCTGGCAACATCTGTAACGTCACTTGATTGCGCTTTATTTGCGTATGGAATTGGTACAACGCTAGTCCCAATTGTGGTTAAGCAGACATCCACCGTCATAAGTTTGCCGCCACTATCTTGATGTACAGCGGTGCGACCATTTATCAGCACATTTTGCCCCGATACAGCTTGTACTTGTGGTGCTTGTGAAGCTGTATCTTTAATAAGCTGCTCTTGGTTACCGGCTTGCCAACCTAAATGCGTTGATACTAAATCTAAGAATGCTTGCGCGTTACTAACGGGTTTATTTACATCCATATTAGTTTGCGGTTCATTCCATGGCAGCCTTGGTTCGTTTTTTTGGCTATCCCATTGTGGCGGTGGAATAATATAATCAGGTATAAAAATATTTACCATTTCACCGAGGGTTTTCTCGCGGTATTTTGGCCTGGCAATCTCAGCTAAAAAGGCGGC
>NZ_JACJFK010000118.1:0-503 GCF_014164535.1 Pseudoalteromonas sp. SG41-2
GCGGGGTAAACCCGCTGCTACGAATGCGTAGACTCGAATTTACTTGTGCAAAAATGAAAGGCAGGGCACTAATCAGCGGCTGTATTAGCGCCTAGCCAAACAACATCCATGTTGTTAAAGAGCGGTAAATTATTTATTTGAATCTAGGTTATGAATTAATGTGTTTGTTGTGCGGTAATAACGTCATCATCATTATTATCACGCTCAAAGTTCAGATTAAATTGGCCTTGGCGATTTATGGTGAAAATAGCGCGCGTCCAGTTTTTTGGTTGGTGTTTAGTGGCATTCTCAAACAAAGTACTGAATAAATCGACTATCTCATCTGTCACGGTAATTGGCTGTTCGTTTTCATCTTCGCAATCTAAAATAAGCTGAGCCTCAAGCCACGGCTCATTTATTTGCTGGTACAAGTATTGCCCAAGTTGTTGGGGGATGTGTTTAATGTCTGGTTGCATGTGCTGTCCTTAGCGCTTTCTATATAGTTAATTATTGCTCAATGAGTA
>NZ_JACJFK010000119.1:0-480 GCF_014164535.1 Pseudoalteromonas sp. SG41-2
CAAGAAAAGAACCCTGGCTTTTCACCTGCTTTGTAATATTCGATTGGTAAGCCATAAATACTATTAAACCCTTGAATTGTTGGTTGACCTTTACCACTGGGGTACACCGTGGCTTCTAGTTTGAGTTCTATCTGGTCGCCTGGCTGCAAACCAAATTCAGTCAAGAATGCATTGTAATTTATTTCTGCTTGCCACCCTGTTCGTGCAGGCTGAAGCATCCATATCGCATCTACTAATATGGGGGAATTAAGGGGGATTTGTTTAAATACTCTGTGCTTTGTGTAACGTGACATTCTACGTTGTATCATTTCTGCATACTTTTTAGCTGCTTCAATATTATAACCACGAGAGAAATTTAAGATGACACCCATCTTAACTATTCAAACTGAATGTCGTTTTTATTGTTCAATTTGCGCGGCGTAAAGCCGCGCCTACGCAAATTTAAATGGCTGTTTTCTTCACCGTTTATTATGTCGCCAT
>NZ_JACJFK010000011.1:0-164977 GCF_014164535.1 Pseudoalteromonas sp. SG41-2
AACTTGCTAACTTGCTAACTTGCTAACTTGCTAACTTGCTAACTTGCTAAATTTAATCTTACTTGTGCATATACGCACATAACTTGTTTGTTATTAGCTATTTTCTTCTATCTAGGTACGCGCTATTCTGATGTCATTCGATAATGGAATTAATAACACATGCTTAAAAATACAAAATCTTCGTACGGTGTGGTTGCCATTTTATTACATTGGTTAATGGCGGTAATGGTGATTGGCTTATTTGGCCTTGGCTTGTACATGGTTGAACTTACTTATTACGATAGTTGGTATAAAGGTTCTTTGGATTTACATAAAAGCGTAGGGATCACCTTAGTTGCTTTATTAATTTTTAGATTTGCTTGGCGTGCATTGGGCACGCAGCCTGAGCCAGTAGCGGGCAGCAGTAAAGCGTTAAATAATGTAGCGCATACAGTACATATATTTTTATATCTATTGCTTAGCGTCATTGTGATTTCAGGGTATTTGATTTCTACTGCGGATGGTCGTGCAATTGAGGTGTTTACCTTATTTAGTATTCCCGCAATTGATTTTTCAGTAGCTAATCAAGCAGATATTGCAGGTAAAGTTCACTACTATGTGGCGTGTAGCCTCATAGGATTAGTGGTTTTACATGCTCTTGGGGCGTTAAAACATCACTTTATCGATAAAGATAAAACCTTAGTTAGAATGATAAAACCACAAAAGGATGATTAATAAATGAAAAAAATATTACTTTCAGCTGCAGTAGCAGCAACATTGTTTGGTGCTAATACTGCACACGCTGCAGATTATGTTATTGACACTCAAGGTGCCCATGCATTTGTAAACTTTAAAATTAAGCATTTAGGTTATAGCTGGTTACACGGTCGTTTTAATACTTTTGACGGCGGCTTTAGCTACGATGCAGCTAACCCAGACGCATCACAGATCATGGTTAATATTGATACTAAAAGTATCGATTCGAACCATGCTGAACGTGATAAGCATTTACGTGGTAAAGAGTTTTTAAATGTTGATAAGTTTCCAACAGCGACCTTCAAAAGTACGTCAATTAAGTTTGATGAAGAGGGTGATGAAGCTGATGTAACAGGTGAGTTTACCCTTCATGGTGTAACAAAAACGATTACCTTTGAAATCGATAAAATTGGTGAAGGTAAAGATCCATGGGGTGGTTACCGAGTTGGCTTTGAAGGTGAAACCAGTTTAAAGCTTGCTGATTTTGGTATTGATTACAACCTAGGTCCTGCATCTACACATGTTGATATTGGTTTGTATATTGAAGGTGTGCGTAAGTAAAACCTAACCTGAATTCAGGTTAAATAAATATGCTAATATTGATAAACGCCTCACTCAGTTGGGGCGTTTTTGTTTGCTTGTAACGTTGCTCTAGTAACGGTTTTAAATTATCTGGTAACCAACGTAATAACACTTCGTGGTAGGCTGGTTGTTGTTTTATTTCTTTCAGTGCTGCATTAAGCACTTCAACTTGCGCGATACCTTGCTCGGTATTAGTACAGCCAATATAGCCATAACTCAGATCGGGAGCTTCAGTCAGAGGCAATTGCATTAACTGATCTTCAAACCCCATCGATTTTGCTAAATAGTAATGCTCGCTTGGGTAGCCCAATAAAATATCAATGCGCTTTTTCTTTAACATGTAAGTCAAACTGGCAAGGGTATCGCGACCAGGTCGAATAATTATCGATGCGTCGGCACTATTATTAATTACTGCATCAATAGCATTACCGTATGATCGGCTCATAGAAATCCCCAGTGCAAGTTGGTATTGATTGAGTAGGGTTTTCAATGATGCAGGTGTACTTGTTTCAAGCTTGAGATGTTGCACAAGCTCTTGGTGAATAGCAATAGAAGGCGATAAGCCAACCGTCGAAGTCTGTTCACTAAAGCTGATGTGTTGTTTGCGGTGCGGGCTTTGGTATAGCGAGAGCATGCAGTAAGTATGATTTGGGTTAGACAGCTCCTGTATTGTGCGACTTGATGGAAAAATAGTACGGTTGAATGTATAGCTAGGAAGCTGTTGTTCTAATAAGGCGATAACACCTTCATCGCGGCCTGTTCCTGCGTATTGATCGTTAAAAATATAATAAGGGGCAAAGTCAGTGACTATCCAATCAATTGTTTTAGCATGCAAAGGAGTGCTAATTAACAATGATAAAAAAGCATAACGAAAGGCATAATGCATTAATTCAACCACAGATAAATTATTAATATACTAAGTGTAGCAGCTGTTAAATAGTTAGCTTAAAAAAAGCAAAACGCCAGCATTAGCTGGCGTCATTTAAATTGCGAGGAAGCAAATCAGTATCGATTAATTGGCTTTTAACCATTTAACAAATTGACGTGCGTCACTTGCTTTTGTAAATAAGGTATTTTTTAAACCTTGTGTATCAGAAAAAATAACACGTTGTTTATTTACTGAAATTGATTGCACTGGATGTGCGATTTGGATCATAGATCCGTTGTAACTATAAGACATAATAAAACTCACTTTTTTCTTGTTATCTTTAATGTGCGCTAATTTCTTTATTAGCTTTCAAAGCACAATTAGATAGACCGTGTTGTGTTTAGCTTCATTACAGTGTTGACGATCTTTATGACATTTATGCGACTATTTAAAAATATGCCGTAGTCTGAATTGGGGTTCTCGCCGTACAATAACTTAGCTCTATAATATACGTTTTGCGGGGATTACTGGATCAGGGTAAAGAGGTTAACCGCGAGGCTTTTTTAGGACCAATAGGACAATTTACCCCAGTAATTTTATTTACGCAAGCATTATTTTAACTTTATTCTAGCCATTGTATTTTAACTGCTGTATTTTAATTAGCTAATCTGAAAAAGGCGTTTAGCGGTATTTTAACTGTTGTGCGGTAATTTAACTGTAAATAATAAGATTTGGCTATGGAATACATTATCGTTAGTGATATTTTTGGTAAAACCGCTCATTTGAGTCACTTTGCACGGCAATTTAACGCTAAAAGCATAATTGTCGATCCGTACGATGGGCAATTGCAGCCAGTGATTGATGAGCAATTACAGTATGATTTATTTATCACTGAGTGTGGTCACGATAACTATTTCAACAAGCTTAATACCATTCTTAGTAGAGTAACTAAACCAACTACGGTAATCGGTTTTAGTGCTGGTGGAGCCGCTGCGTGGCGAAGCCAAGCAACTGTGAAAAATTCACAGATAAAAAGATTAGTGGCATTTTATCCAAATCAAGTTCGTCATTATTTAGATTTGTCTGCCAGCGTGGCCTGCGAGTTTATTTTTGCGAAGCAAGAAGTGCACTTTGATATTCATCCTGTGCTCGCTTGTTTAGAGCAGCAAATCAAAGTGCAATGCCAGCGTGCAGACTACGGTCATGGGTTTATGAATCCCTTGTCAAAAGGCTTCGATAGCTTTGGTTATCAACAATATAGCCAATACTTGCTCACTGAAAATAATTAACTGAAATTACTACCTTGTAAAAAATCTTGGCTATACTTATTTTTTATCCAATAAAATAATTATAAATCATGACCGTACAACTACCTCCTTATAGTCACTTTTTATCAAACCCTGTTGCAAAGCCACCATGTCGAATGACTAATGCAAATATGTATGGTTTTTTTGCAAAAATAGATCAGGATAAAGTTCAACAGTATATCGATACAACGCTTAATATTGTTGCAACGGATGAGTTATATTTTAAAGGCATAGGCGAATATGCATTATTAACTTTTACCGACATAGAAAAAATTGCCTCATTAACGCCGCCTTTTAGTGAGCACGGTTGGATGCAAGAGACTGATATTATTATTTGGTTACCAGTTGCAAAGGTAGAAAAGCAAGGCAATGATGAAGATATTACTCATCTTTATTGGTATCCGGCGTTTATTTGCGTAAATAATGTTTATGCATTAATAAACGGCAGAGAAACATGGGGTTACAATAAATATTTATGTGATTACCAGATGCCCAGTTCGGTAAGTGATATAACGGACTTTTCAGTTTCATTGGATTGTTTTAAGCATTTTTCGCCAACGTCAAAATTACAATCACAGCATTTATTTTCAGTCACCAAAAACGTCAAGACGCAAAGCGATGGCTTATTATCTGTATTAGAGGACTTTGGCGAGCATGTCGCCAATTTGTTTGATGGGGATCATATTGGTATTGATTTTTCGCTATTAAAGCAGCTGTTACAGGGTTTTGTGAATCCACAGATGGATCAAATACTATTTAAGCAATTACCTGACGGGCAAGGCGATAAGGCTGTTTTTCAAGCGGTTATGCACTCTCCTTCAGAAATAAAGAAAATCCATCAATTTAAGCTACTCAGTGGTGCTTATCAGCTACATTTACAGCAACTAGATAGTTTTCCTTTAGCGCAAATGTTTGGTTTACAGCTAGGAGCGCAAGCTGTGTATTTGCCGTTTTATATCAAGATGGATTTTGACCAACTTCAAGCTACACAAATACTCCCTAAGTAAGGATCCATTATGGAGCAAGAAAAAATAGTTATTATAGGGGGTGGTGTTGCCGCAATGACGGCTGCTTTATACCTGACTGAACAACCTAATTGGCAGCAAAAAAGACATATTACAGTGTACCAACAAGGTTGGCGTTTAGGAGGAAAAGGAGCCAGTGGCCGTAATGCTGTTATGGGGCAGCGCATAGAAGAGCATGGTTTACATGTCTGGTTTGGTGCCTATGTTAATAGTTTTAAAACCATTGAAACTGTATACGACAAGCTACAGCGTCCGCCAACGAGTGCACTGAGTACCTGGCAACAAGCACTTAAACCGCATAGTTTTATTGCCCTTGAGGAGCACATTGATGAACAGTGGCAAACGTGGCCTATAGAGTTTCCTGTTTTACCTGGCAATCCAGCGAATGGGAGTTTAGATATTACCGTGTGGGACTTTGTAAAAATGACCCTTGCATGGCTAAAAAAATGGATACCACAATTTGAACTGGCCGCCAGAGTCCAAGCTAAGAGCACACAATTAACGACAAAAAAACCACGAGATAGATACCTACTACGCCATTTTCATCAACAAATTCAGACCTTGGTTTCTGATGGCAGTGATGCATGGCAAACCTTTACCAACGATATACAAAATCTCAATCAAGAAATCACTTCAACACCTAGCTTACTTGTTGATAAATTAAATAGCTTTGTGCAAAGTAACAACACACTGCAGCCACAAATTTCTGAGAAGAAAGATAGTTTAGTGATTTGGTATATTGTCAGAAAACTAAAACGCTGGATTAACCAAGAGTTAACCGAGTTACTGGATGACAATGCAGAGTTGAGGCGTATTTATATTTGTGCCGATTTAGCGATAGCGATGCTGGTTGGATTGATTAAAGATAAAGTTTATCGCGATGGTTTTGGGGTCATTAACAAGTATGATTTTCGTCAATGGTTATTAAAAAATGGTGCGAATAAACAATACAGTGTCGATTCTGCGCCCGTGCGTGGTTTTTATGATTTAGTGTTTGCCTACCCACAAGGTGATTTTAAAAAACCAAATGTAGAAGCTGGAGTTGCTGCACTTGCCATGCTTAGAATCGCATTGTGTTATCGCGGTGGGGTAATGTGGAAAATGCAGGCGGGAATGGGCGATGTTATTTTTGCGCCATTGTATGAACTATTAAAACAAAGAGGCGTTAACTTTGAATTCTTCCATCAACTACAGCAACTTACACCTGGGATTGATGAAAGTGGCCAAAACTGTGTTGCTTCTGTGTTATTACAACAGCAAGTGAGTTTAAATAACTCATCAGAGTATCAGCCATTAATTGATGTGAAAAACTTAGCTTGCTGGCCAAGTGAGCCTCTTTATCAGCAGATAAACCACGAGCAGGCCCTGTTACTAAAGCAGAATAATATTAATTTAGAATCATTTTGGAGTGATTGGCCCAGCTGTTACCAAGCACATTTTGGCGCACAACTACCAACTAAAACACTGCAGTTTAAAGATGATTTTGACCGGCTGATCCTTGGGGTCTCAGTTGCTTCATTAGAGCATGTTTGCCCACAATTATTAGCAATAGACGACAACTTTGCTGCTCAGGCTAAAAATGTTCTTTCGGTAGCTACACAAGCCAGTCAGATTTGGTTAAATAAAACAGATCAACAGTTAGGTTGGCAGTATATGCCGCCAAGTGAAGAAGGGCCTATTTTGAGTGGTTTTAGCGAACCGTTTGATACTTGGGCTGCAATGCAAAACTTAATTGATAAAGAGCAGTGGCCTGCAAGCAATAGTCCGCAGAATATTGCCTATTTTTGTAGTGCATTTCCTTGTCAAGAGTATCCACCACAGAGTGATCATGGTTTCCCTGCACGGGCAAAAGCACAAGTAAAAACTAACTTAACACAACTATTAACAACTAATATGCAGCCATTATGGCCGTTAGCTTATAACGATAATGACTTTGATTGGTCCATTTTATATACACAGCATGACGTGCCAGAATCAGCGCGCTTAGATCAACAGTACTGGCGAGTGAATGTTGATCCAAGTGAGCGTTATGTGCTGTCGGTTTCAGGTTCCAGTCAATATCGTTTAGCAACTGATGGCACGCAATTTAGTAATTTATTTATTACCGGCGATTGGATCAAAACAGGTGTTAATGCAGGTTGTGTTGAAGCTGCGGTTATGGCTGGAATGCAAACAGCACGAGCACTGTGTGGGTATCCGCAGCAGATCAGTGGTGAAAATGCCTTTGAAGCGCAGTAAAACTAGCTAATTAATGGATAACTTGGCGACTTTAATCAATAAATTAGTCTATAATCGTAAATAATTACAATATCTTTACATTGTCGGTATTAAGGTTCACCATCTAATGAAAAGCCAACGTTATCCTTTTTCAAATCATATATTGCTGCTGTGCTCGTCGAGCCTCGTTTTTGCTGTGGCTGCACAGGCAAAAAATGACGATTCGAGTGGCTCTAGCCAAAGCCTCGAAGTCATTGAGGTGTTCGCCCAAAAACGCGCGCAGGCAATTGAAGATGTTAGTATTGCCATTAGTCAGGTCAAAGGTGATAGCCTTAAAAATCAACATTATAAAGATTCAACAGAGTTATCGGTATTCGCGCCTAATTTAAAAATCAGCCAAAATGCGGCTGAAGGTACGCCACCGGCGGTAAATATCCGGGGGGTTGGTTTAGTTGACTACAATACGGCGAACACCTCGCCTGTGGCTATTTATGTAGACGACATTGCCGTAGGATCTGCAAGTAATCAGATCGTTAACTTCTTTGATATTGAGCAAGTGGATATTTTGCGTGGTCCGCAGGGGACTTTATTTGGCCGCAATTCAACTGGCGGAGCAATTTTAATTCGCACTAAACGCCCTGAATTTAACGAGTCGGGGTATTTAACAGCGGGTATAGCAAATAATAACGCGTTTAGTATTGATGCTATGTATAACAATCAATTAAGTGATAACAGCGCGTTTCGTGTTGCTTTAAATCATCAAGACTATGACTATTTAACCAGCAATACTTTTGCACAATCACCTACCGCTGGAATGCAACAAACCAATGCACGGCTATCACTATTAAGTGAGTTTGATACTGTACAGGTATTGTTACAAGCGCACCTCGAAGATTGGCAGGGTATTGTGCAGCCTGTCGGTAATATCGGTGTAGTGGCGGATCCATTAACAGGTCAGTTATGTAGTCCTAGCGAAGCTGGTTCGACAAATTGCTATGATAACTTTGGCTTCAATGATGCCAGTGATGACTTTTACACGGTTAAAGTTAATAACGATTCTCCGCATAAAACGGATGGTAAAGGGTTTAGTGCACATATTAATTGGCAATTAAATGAGTTTAACGAAATTATTTCGATTAGTAGTTATAACCAATTAGAGCGCGATCATGCATTTAATTGTGATGGCTCACCAGCGCGATTATGCGAAGGAAATCTAGGTTTAGATACTCACTTATTTAGCCAAGAGTTACGCTTGCAAACGCAATGGAACAAACATACTTTAACCAGTGGTTTATATTACGCAGATGAATCAATCAAACAAGATAATATTAACGATATTTTAAGAGATTATCGCGGTATATTAGCCACCGACTTAACCGCAACCTTCTTCTATGATAACCAAATTGACACGCAAAATATTGCCGCTTTCAGCCAGTTAGACTATCAACTTAATTCAGATTGGTTGCTAAGTGTTGGACTACGTTATTCCTATGAGTCACTTGATTATGACTCAGTGGCACAATTAAATATGGTAGTTGATCCGAGTGATTTAGCAGGGGTTTTAGTGCCATTTTATCATGTGCAAGGCGAGCAATCCGATAATGGTTTTTCTGGCCAGTTTGCTGTGAACTACCTTATTAACGATACAACCCATGGCTATTACCGTTTTGCAAATGGGATTAAAAGTGGGGGTTATAATGGCGGGTTTTTATCTTCCCCAGAGCAAGCCGAATTAGCTGACTATGGCAAAGAGCGTCTCAATGCGCATGAAATTGGTACTAAATCATGGTGGCCTGAGCAAGGTGTGCGGTTTAATTGGGCTGCTTTTTATTATGATTACAATGATCAGCAAGTGTTTATGAACCAACCATCAGACTCACCACAAAAGCCACCCGTGCAATTATTAGAAAACGTTGGTGATTCAGTGTTCTATGGCCTTGAAGCTGAACTCGATTATCAAGCGACTAAAGCACTTTCAATGCGTTTTGCGATGGGTTACATTCCCCATGCGGAATTTGAAGAATTTGTTGATCCTTTGGGTAACAGTTTGACTCATAATCGGCTGCCATTTACATCAAAGTGGAATGTGAGTGCAGGCGTAGAATATCGTTTAGAGCTTGCTGGTAATCCCTTAACAACACAATTACTAGTGGATTATCAATCAGACTATTATTTTGATCAAAACCAAAATCCGTATGCTATGCAAGATGGTTACAGTTTAGTCAATGGTAATATTCGTTATCAATTAGATAACCTAGGTTTTGTACTGTGGGGGAAAAATTTATTTGCCAGTGAGTACAGTAATTTGAAGTTTGATTTGAGCTCTTTCCTTGGCATGTTGGAAGATTTTAAAGGGGAAGGTCGCCGCTATGGTTTGGATATCAGTTATCAGTTCTAATCTTTTTGTCATTAAACTGAGGCGTATTGTATGCTGTTAAAAGCAATACAAGGTTTTTGCTATGTAGTCTTTTTAGGCTTGCTAACAATATATGTCTGCGAAGTGCGAGCAACACAGTCAGCGGATGTGTTTGTTTATACAGAGCAACAACAAGATATAAATTTGTTTCAAGTTGGTACCTTATTAGCGGCAAGTTATGAAGGGTTTCCTGATAACAGCACTCAGGTTGCGACGTGGCTTGACAATAAAAAACCACAAACAAGTACCACATATTATGGCGGAAGTTATTGGTTAGTTGTCGAACTTGAAAATCAGACTCAGCTAGCTGAATTAGTGTTGTTCCCTTACAACACCTTAGTATCGCGTATTGAAACACGTGTATATGATATGGCCGATCCCACATCTGAGGCCGCGCGTTACGTAACAGGGGGGATTGAAAAAAACGAATTTGCTTTTCATTACGGCAATAAAATAGCCCTTACACCAGGCAAGCGTTACTTTTTGATCACCAAGTATGAAAGTGACTACTTTTACACTCCTCCTAAACTGGTATTAAAACCCTATGCAGACTTCTTTACCCAGGTCACCATCGAAAATATGGTGATGATGTTGTGCTTTGGAGTAGGCATTGCGCTGGGTTTGTATAACTTATTAATATATTTTGGCGCACGGGATGTAACCCACCTTTATTACGCCTTATTTACAGCATGCTGGGTATTTGCCTGGAGCCAGTTTTTCCATATTCCAGATCAACTATTTGGTTTTTATAATGCCCATTTTCATTGGCTAGGGTTTGTTTTAATACCATTAACTAACATATTATTTTTCAATAATTTGCTTAAGCTAAAAGACAGTTTTCCACAATTAGCCAAAGCATCAATTATATTAGCTGTGGTGGCAACCGCAGGTTTGCCTTTCGCTGCTATGTGGCCAGGTTTTGGGTTTATTTGGGCAACAATAGTAACGGGGTGCACCTTATGCTTAGGCATGTACATAGGGGTTCGCAGTTGGATGAGTGGTTTTAAACCCGCGCGATACTTTGTCTTTGCTTACCTAGCGATGGCAATTCCTAATATGGTGGGAAATTTAACTAATTTAGGTGTACTGACGCCGATTGCAATCGATTTGTACCTATTAGGTTTGATTGGCACCGCCTTAGATGCGATGTTACTCGCGTTTGCAGTGGCAAATAAATTTAGTATTTTACATGATGAGAATGTTGAGCTTACTAAAAACCTCGAGCAAAAAGTGCAATTGCGTACGCAGGAGTTACAACAATTGGCGTCAGAACTCACTGATGCCAGTGAAGCTAAGAGCCGTTTTTTAGCAAATATGAGTCATGAAATACGTACGCCAATGACCTCTATTATAGGCTACGCAGATGGTATTATTTTAGGCGATATTAAGCCTCACGAACGAAATCATGGTATTCGGGTTATTTTACAAAACAGCCGCCATGTTTTAGGACTCATAAACGACATACTTGATATGTCAAAAATAGAGGCCAATCGCCTTGAAATTGATTTAGTCGAGACTGACTTATTTGCAACCATTGCGCATATAGAATCGCTATTAGGCAAACAAATTCGTGATAAAGGTCTTAAATTTAAAGTTGATTACCAATTCCCACTGCCTGATTGGATTATTTCTGATCCAACCCGATTACGACAAATATTGTTAAACTTAACAGCTAATGCATTAAAATTTACCACGGTAGGGCATATTCAATTAGTGGTGAGTTGCACTAAAGAGCAGCTTATCATTAAAGTTAAAGACACCGGCATTGGGATGACAGAGGCTGAGCAACAAGACTTGTTCACGCCGTTTTATCAGGCTGACTCATCGATCTCACGTAAATATGGCGGTACAGGACTCGGTTTAAATATTTCAAAAAGTTTAGCCGAAAAGTTAGATGGTAATATCACCGCTCATTCCCATGTTGGCAGTGGCAGTGAGTTTAGCCTCAATATCGCGCTATATATGCCTGAACGAGTGCGTTGGATCAATAGTTTTGATGAGATCTCTATAAGCAAAGAAAAAGAGCTGCCAAGTCAAGATCAGCGAAATCTCGTGGGTGAAGTGCTGGTAGCGGAAGATCATCCTGAAAACCGTGAACTGATCAAACGTATTTTAGAGCGAATGGGGTTAACGGTTACTGCGGTAGAAAATGGCAAAGATGCAGTGCAAGCTACGCTAGATCATCAATTTGATTTGATTTTATTAGATATTCAAATGCCAGTAATGGATGGTGAACAAGCGATTCATATTATGCAGGCAACAGGATTAACGACACCCATTGTTGCCCTTACAGCAAATACTATGAAGCATGAAGTTGATCGCTATCTAAAACAAGGGTTTATTGATCATATAGGCAAACCAATTGACCGCAGTGAATTTAGTCATAAAATTGCTAGTTATTTAGATATCGAAATGCTTGAAGATGTAAAATTGCCAGAGCATGAATTTGAGGTGCTTAAACAGGTGTACATAGAAGGGCTTAAAAAGCAGCGAGAAACAATAACCAAGCAATATACAGATGGCGATATGACAGGGTTTGCACAAAGTGTTCATATGCTAAAAGGAACTGCTGGAATGTTTGAGTGCGAAACATTGTACCAACATGCAATCAAGTTAGACAAAGCCCTTAAAGCCGATAGCGTGATGTTAGATAGCCATTTAGTTTATCAAGTGTTTGATGAAATTGATGATATTTTATGTCACTCACCTCAGTAAAATAAGCTGCTCACGGGTAATGTCCGGAAAATCAGTACGCTGTGTATAACGGGCATATAAGGTTGAAAAAATGGCGCTGCGTGAAAGCTGATCAAATGTTGTGATCAGTTTTTTTGCTGTTGTTTTTGAGCTATAACAACACTCGCGATAGCGTTTTATTAATTGTGTCAAGCTTTGTCCTTGTTGCTGTAAAGCCAGCTCTGCTTCAATAAAAAATGCGCTACCACTCCAATAAACTCTTTGTTGTGCACCTTGTTGCCACATATCGTCGGCAAGTTCACTTAATGGCTGTTGCTTTGTTCGAGTTTGCTGACGTCCGCGTTCAAGCCCTGCAGATAGTCGTTGTATAAATTGCTTCCTAGTGATCACTTTACTATCACGCATTATTATATTTTGCATATAGGTTGCAAATCCTTCACTTAACCAGAAGCCCGAATAGGGTAGTAACGGTAAGTAAAGGTGTGCCATTTCATGGTAGAGGGTCCAGTCATCGCGTAATTGTGTAAAACTGGCAAAGCGATCAAAATGTAACTCTATGCCATCTGGATCACCACGGCGCACACTTCCCCAAGGCACGGGTTCAAATGCAATATACCGAGGGTGTAAATAAATGGGTAAATTAGAGTATGGCAGTGGGCCTAAAGTTGCCTGAGTTTGCTCAAGACTAAAATTCAGCCATTGCAGTATTATCTGCTGCTTGCTTTTTGACAGCTCGGTTAATCCTTGAGGATCAAGCTGGGCTGCGAAAACAGATGTACTCGCTAAACAAGTAACGAATAAAATTCGATTAAACAGTTTCATATCTGGTACTTAATGGTTTTTAATTGCTCACAAAAGACCGAGTAAAGGATAAAATCCGTTCACTATTTTATTGTTGAATGATAAGTATAGATGCTAAAACCACGACACTCACTGCCAACCATGGTTTAATGTTTATATGATATTTTATAATAAAAATATGGCAGGTTATGGGTTATCAACACATTGAAATCCCACCTCAGGGTGAACAAATTAGCATTGATAATAAAGGCGTGTGGCATATTCCGTCGCAGCCGATCATTGCTTATATTGATGGTGATGGAGTAGGGCAGGATATCTCCCCTTGTATGCGTGACATTGTGAACCATGCTGTGCAGTTATGTTATCAAGGAGTGCGAAAAATTCACTGGATGGAAGTCTTTAACGGTGAAAAAGCTGCGCAGCTATATGATGGGGATTGGTTTCCGCAAGAGACGATTCATGCGGTTCGGCAATTTAAAATAGCGATTAAAGGGCCTTTAACCACGCCGATTGGCGGAGGTTTTCGTTCACTCAATGTTGCTCTTCGTCATGAAATGGATTTATTTGTAAATATGCGGCCGATTAAAGGCTATTGCGCATTACCGTCACCGTTAAAAAAACCTGAAAATACCAATATTGTTGTGATCCGCGATAGCTCTGAAGATGTGTACTCTGGAATTGAATGGCAAGCTGGCAGTGTCGAAGCCGAAAAAATGCTGGATTTTTTATGCCAAGAAATGGGCGTAACCCGTCTGCGCTTTGATCAACAATGTGGTATTGGCATTAAAAATATTTCTAAAGAAGGGTCAGAGCGGCTAGTGCGCTATGCAATAGCGTATGCGCTTGAACAAAATAGTGACTCGGTAACGGTTGTGCATAAAGGCAATGTACTTAAATTTACTGATGGTGCGTTTAAGCGTTGGGGGTTTGCCGTAGCGCAAACTGAGTTCTCAGCAATACCACACAGTAATGGCCGTTGGCTAGAAATACCGCGTGAGGGCTTGGCACCGTTAGTTATTAAAGAAGTGATTGCAGATAACATGCTCCAGCAAGCGTTAATGAATCCTGAGCAATTTGATGTAGTGGTAACAACCAACCAAAATGGCGATTATCTAGCAGATATGTTGACTGCACAAGTGGGTGGTATTGGTATTATGCCCGCAGCAAATTTAAATAATGAAGTGGCTTTTTTTGAACCAACTCATGGTACGTTTGAGCGTATTGCTGGACAAAATAGTGCAAATCCTACCAGTAGTATTTTAAGTGCGGTGATGATGCTACAGTTTATGAATTGGCACGAAGCGGCCAACAGTATAGAGCTGGCTTTGCAACAGACATTTATAGCCGGTGAAGTGACCTTTGATTTACAGGCAGAGCAGCAAAACTCGACCATCCTCAGTTGCAGTGATTTTACACAAAGGATAATCGAGCGTTTAAAAGTTTCATGAACTACGCTGCATTGGCGTTGTAGAGCTTTGCACGATACATGCAAGGGCGATTAGTCAGTGTTGCAGCACGTTGATAAATTGCTTTTGCATTGTGTTCATCGCTTGGTGTACCGCTTAATGTATCCATTAAAGCAACAACAATAATAGCTGGCACCTGACAGCAATATTCATCTAATACCGCAGTTGTTGTTTGTGCATCAACATGACAATGCGGGTGATTATGCTCAACTTGATACGCATGCAATAACGTTTGTACATCTAAACTGTCATTGTCAAAATGTTTGTTTTTACGACATTGACAGCCAAATTCATCAACCAGAGTCGCCAATGCTTGGTAAACATCATTACACTCAAGGGTGGTTTGCTTACAAAGTTGTTGTTCGATGAACGCATGTAAATGGCCGTCGATAAATAATCCGTCTTGTTGGGTGAAGCTTGCTGTAGTTTGCATCATAATGTTGTCTCTCAGTGTTAGTGGTTAACTCATTTGGTATGACTTCACTGTAGCCCTAAGCACACTATTTATGAAATTGTTGTTTTCAATAACTGATATTGATTTAATCAATAATAACGAGAGAGCTCCATTTTAATTAGAGCTTTCTAGCGATCAGCAATCGTATTAGCGAACGCTTGCAGTTCGCGGCGTAACCATTGGTGTGGGCTGGCATGATGCAGTAATGGGCTCCACAGCATTTTTACTTCAATTGGGACAATTTGAAACGGCACAGGACTAATCACTAACTCGGTATGTTTAGTTAGCAGCATTGCTTGTCGTCTTGGTAGTGTGGCGATCAGTTGTGGCGATTGGCATAGTAAACTTGCCACCATGTAATGACGAGTAAACACCCGAATATGACGGGTTTGTTCAAGCTGCCAAAGAGCTTCGTCTACCCATCCCAGCTTTTGGCTACCTGATTTATTCGTGACGGCAGCTTCAGCCCCCCAGCCTGCACGATTTACCCAAATATGCTCTGACGCTAAGTATTGCTCTAGATCAGGCTGTTTTAAGTATGGGTTAGCTGGATGCATTAAACAGCAATAGTTATCTCGCCAGACACTGGCCTGATGAAAAGACCGTGGTAGGCCGTTGAAGCGATTGATGGCTAAGTCAATGCTGCCCTTTTCCATATCTTGCAGGCTAACATCGCTGGGGCTAAGCACATCAAAATTAAGTCCTGGATGTTTATTGAGTTGCTGGGTAATAAAAGGCGCGACTAGCGTTGATTCTAAATAATCATTCGCCATAATTCTAAAGGTGAGTTCGCCAGTGGTTGGATCAAACATATCACTGGGTTGGGTTATTGCCTCAGCCATTTTTAACAGCGCTTCTATTTCAGGTTTTAAACTCAGCGCTTTTGCAGTAGGAGTCATAGAGCCTGCGGCACGAACTAGGAGCGGATCGTCAAATAAATCACGTAAACGTTTTAGTGCATTACTCATTGCAGGTTGGGTTAATGCTAATTTATTTGCCGCTTTCGAGACATTTCGCTCATCTATCAGTACATTTAAGTACACAAGCAAGTTGAGATCGACATTTCTTATATTCATTTGATCAATCTTATTCATTCGCTGTATTAATTATCTAAATTAAAGCGTGCTTGCTAAGGTGTGTAAACCACTAAATAGACATAGTCATCATAAGTGATAGAAATATGCTAGAGCTAAAAACAGCAAATACGTTATCGACTCAAACTAGCAACGCAATTGAGCAAGTCATTGCGACCAAATTAGCGCGTGCCGTATTCGCAGGCTTTGAAGCGATGTTTGCTGAGTTTTTAAATATTACCTTAGGTGCACAAAGTCGTTTTGAGCAACGGCAATGGCAAAATGTACAATCGGCAATGCGTGAGCGTTTACAAGTATATGAAAGGCAAGTTAAAAATGTTAGTGAAGCGGTGCGAGTCATTGCATTTAAAGAGCTCAACGATCCGCGACTGTGGCAGCAGGCAAAGCATATTTATGGCCAAATGGTGCAAGATCATGAAAACCAACCGATTGCGCATACATTTTTTAATTCAACTTTTGGCTCGATTTGGGATGATAAAAAAATTCGCACCGTGCACTTATTTGTTTTAAAAGCCAAATACCGCGCTAAATCTCGGCCATTTGATAATTTAGTAAGTCGTATTTCATTGCAAAATGGCTTTAGCCAGGCGGTGGAGCAACTTATTTATCGACAAGCTTTTCGGGTTGGATTTACAGATTTAGCTCATGATGTTGATATTTTGCAGCGTACTTTGGCGTTAGGTGCGCAGCAGCAATGTCGTCAAGTGTATGAGCTGATGAATTTAAACGATGGCTATATTGAATACGCTAATTCACTGTTTTTTAGAAATAAAGCCTGCTACTTAATAGGTCGTTGTATCGCTAAAAATGGCGATAACATGCCCTTTGCTGTCGCTATTTTACATACCCAAAGCGGTTTAAAGCTTGATGCGGTGATGATGGGTGCAGATCAACTGAGTTTATTATTCGGCTTTGCTCGCACCTACTTTATGGTTGATACCGACCAACCCGCGCGCTACGTAGATTACTTATCAGTGCTAATGCCACATAAGCAACGATTTGAATTATTCAATGCCATTGGCTTTATTAAACATGCCAAAACAGAGTTTTATCGCTATAAGGTCGACACCACCAACAATAGTCCAATAGATGATAAGTACATTATTGCCCCCGGCACGCCAGGCATGGTAATGCTAGTATTTACCACTGCTGGCTCAGATTATGTTTATAAGGTAATAAAAGATAAATTTAGCGCGCCTAAAACATCAACCAAAGCACAGGTGATGGCAAAATACGACTTTGTAAAACAAGCGGATAGAGTCGGCCGTTTAGTCGACACTCATGAATTTCGCTATTTAGCATTTGATTTAAATCGTTTTAGCGATGAATTGCTTACCCATATGCGAGCGAGTATCGGCTCAAGTATGGCTATTGCAAATAAAGCCTTAGTGCTTAAGCATGTATACGTTGAGCGCAAAATGACACCACTTAATTTATACATCAATCAATGTGACGATAAACAACTGAATAATGTAATGCTTGATTACGGCAAGGCGATTAAAGAGTTAGCCGGGGCTAATATTTTCCCCGGTGATATGTTGATGAAAAACTTTGGTGTGACCCGTTGGGGGCGCGTGGTATTTTATGATTATGATGAAATTTGCCCATTAACGGATTGTAACTTTAGAGACTTACCGAGCAGTGAAAATAGTTTTGATGAACTAAGCAGCGAAAGCTACTTTGATGTTGCCGAAAATGATGTATTCCCGAGTCAGTTTAAAGTGTTTTTTAGTGCTGATCAGCAAGCATTTAGTCATTTTTGCCAGCAACATCAAGACTTATTTAGTCCTGATTTTTGGCTGCAGTGCCAAGCTGATATCAATGCTGGGCAATTGGCTGATGTGTATCCATACAAACAAAGTTGGCGATTTTAGCCGGGGGTTATTACCCATAAGTCTGATTAATTTTGGGCGTGTAAAAAGGTAAAGTTTCATAAAACAAAAACCAAGGAAAATCATGAAATCTCTATTATTAGCAAGTTTACTCATCACCTCACCGCTGGTTTTAGCTAACCCGCTATTAGGTAGTTGGGAGTTTGTGGAAGGGAAATATGCAGTTGAACAAGGGTTTGTGACTGCCAAAGCGCCAGAGTTGACCTCAGTTAAACTAATAACCGCCACTCATTTTAATTACATCACCCAAAAAAATGGCCAGTTTCATTATGCAGGTGGCGGGCAGTACACCTTAAAAAACCAACAATTTGTAGAGACTTTTGTTTACGGTAACATTGAATCGTTGCTTGGCAAAACCATGGCTTTTGATTACAAAATTGAAGGAGATTTGTGGCATCATTCTTTAACAGAAAATGGTAAGTTAGTTGAAGCCGAAGTGTGGCGTAAAATCGATTAACTCATCAATTCAGGAGCTGCAATGCAATTTATTTCTCATCAAGATCAGCATTTAACATTAAGCGACACCGCTAAACCGCAATTAAAAACTAATGAAGTGTTAATTAAAGTTGCTGCTATCGGCGTGAACCGCGCTGATTGTATGCAACGTCAAGGTAAGTATCCAGCGCCACAGGGCGACAGCCCCATTCTAGGGCTTGAATGCGCAGGCACTGTGATTGAGCTTGGCACCGAGGTTGATCAAAGCTGGCTTAATAAAGCGGTATTTACTTTGTGTGCAGGCGGTGCATATAGCGAATATGTGGCGGTCGATGCCGCACAATTAATGGCTTTACCAAGTGATTTAACTATGGCGCAAGGTGCAGCGATCAGCGAAGTATATTTAACCGCGTTTGGTGCGTTATTTCAACTTGGTAAGTTACAAGCAGGGCAAACAGCACTGATCCATGCAGGCGCAAGTGGCGTGGGTGGGGCAGCTATACAAATGGCTAAACGTATTGGGGCAACGGTTGTTATTACCGCAGGTAGCGATGAAAAGTGCGAACATGCCAAAGCGCTTGGTGCCGATCATGTAATCAACTACAAAACCGACGATTTTGTTGCTTACATGCAAAACCATGGTTTAACGGCGAACGTGATTGTTGATCCGGTATCTGGGCGCTATTTAAGTAAAAATGCAGCAATCGCTGCAATGGATTGCCAAATAATTATGCTGGCATTTTTAGATGGTCGCTTCGCAGAAGTAGATTTTGCACTCTTGTTACAAAAGCGTATTTCGTTTCATGGCTCAACACTGCGCAATCGCAGTCAAGCGTTTAAACGCCAACTACGCGATGAGTTTGTAGCAAAATTTTATGACGATATAGCAAATCAACAGTTTGATTTTAATATTTATAAAACGTTGCCTTGGCAAGACGCTGGTGAGGCACACGCGATTCTTGAACGAAACGAAAATGCCGGAAAAGTTGTATTATTAGTTCAGTAGTTTAAAAACCAATATTTGCCCATATAACTATGGGCAACTATAAAGCGATTTAAGGCAAAAACATGAACCCAATTATAGCAACATTAAAAGAGCACAATGTTAGCGATGAAAAAGTACACGAACTTTTTCAAGCATTTACTCAAAACCCAATGATGGCAATGGCACTTGTGCAGCAACTCGGTATTCCACCAGAGAAGTTACAAGCACTAATGGGCTTGGTAATGACTCAGCCTCATTTAATCAAAGAAGCCGCTGATTCACTTGGTATTGGTGAAGGTGAGCTTGAAAAAGCTAAGCAGCAGTTGAAAAACCAATAACGAGCTATCAATGAGAGTACATTTAGTTACTCTCATTTGTTAAGCATGCAATTATTAAGCAATGTCTATCGTGTAAGCGGCCAATAAGTTTTGCATTTTTTGTTGTTCATGTGCGGCAAACTCGATGCCCACACTTAAACGATCTCCCTGCATTTGATTGTTGCGCACATGCGCACTGATCACCACGGCACTGTTGTCGATAGGCGATAGAACATGCACAAACACGGGGCGTTTTTTAAGCGCTAAAAACCCTGAATTAACATGCACAGTAAAGCGACAACCAGTCGGTGAAATATCGATGATCAAACCTTGCAATAGATTTTCACTGTCATAAGTATGCGATTTATTAATGCTAATCTTTGCTGGTATATGGGTTTGTAAACGGCTGACTTCACGCAGTTGCCTACTCTCAATATTCTTAGGGTAAGCAAGGTAAAGTAATTTTTCTGGTCGAAAAGAAATAGCTAATATAGTGGTCGAAAAAGCGACGCACTCCCCACGTTCACCTTCGACTATATAGCGTACAATTGCGCCATTGCCTTCTTTTAACACATCAGCATATTGGCTTTTTTTTGCTTGGACAGGGTACTTTAAAATTAAATACTTACCAGCTTCATAGCCAACTAAAGAGAGTTTAAATCTGACACTTAATGGGTTGGTGAACTGAATGTCGATTAATTTACCTGGCAGTAAGTCTAAGCAAAACTTAGCTTTGCTAGCTTGCGCTGGTCTGTCTTGTGTAATTTCCATATATACGTAGTTATTATTATTTGTTTCCAAATAGTATCCATCAAAAGAACTAAAAAATCACTACGAAAAACGACTGGTATTAGTTTATAAGCCTTAATTAATAAAAGTAATACACGCCTTGTTACAAAGTTGATTGAACTGATAAATATCTGCTTTGTCTATTAAATAACATACTAACTTATGGAACAAAACTGTGAAATACCTTTATAAAATATGGAAAAATAACCGCTCGTTAATCGTATTTATCTCGCTGATGTGTGTTTTTAGAAGTGCAGTGGCTGACTGGTACGAAGTACCCACAGGTTCAATGCAGCCAACCATTGTTGAGGGCGACCGTATATTGACAGATAAAATGGCGTATGACCTACGAGTGCCTTTTACTAAAATTTCGCTGGTTAAACTAGCCGAGCCACAGGCCGGTGATATTATTGTATTTGATTCTGTTGCTGCACAAAATCGCCTAATAAAAAGAGTAATAGGTGTACCGGGCGACACTGTTGCTTTAGTTAATAATCAACTTGTTATTAATGGTGAAAAGCTTAATTACGAAACTGTAGCTGAAACCGCCATAAACCGAGTGGAAATAGAGAATTTGCATGGCATAAAACATACCGTAAAACTCGCTAAGCAGCGCTCTTATATGCAAAATTTTGATCCACTTATCATCCCTACAGATATGTATTTAGCAATGGGGGATAACCGTGATAACAGTGCTGATTCACGAGTAATAGGCTTAGTACCAAGAGCTGAATTGCTCGGAAGGGCAAAGCGGGTGATAGTTTCACTGGATTACGATGACTATTATTTACCACGTAAAAACAGGCTTCTAAAAGAATTACAGTAATAGTAAGCGCTGTTATAGTCTGGTAAAGGATAGCACTGATAAAAGATAGTAGTGCAAAAAATAACAGCGCTAAAACTTAAAATAGCTTAGCGATTAAATTTAGCGTTGTTGACTCTCACCTAACAATAAACTGTATATAAAAATAGTGTTTATGATTTTGTCAGATATTACTGATCTCTAGCATTTTTGTATATTGCTGCATTTGTAAAAAATGAGGTGAAGTTAACTAGTTGTTTACAGGTATCTGTTTGATAGCTAAGATAAATGCATTATAATATATGGATATTTTTCTGTTTGTAAAAAGATAAATGTCGTAGATAAAATTGTTATACCTTCAAGGAAGCTCAGTGAAACTTTTAGTTTTGTTATTTTTATTTACTTCAATATCAACTTTTTCTTGTGATAAAAAAAGCGAAATAAAGAAAGTAGCGGCGTTTATAACTCAAGATAATTTCGCTGATTTATCAGAAATAACGGTTTATTACCCTGTTAATTATGGTGTTGCTGAGGCTGTAAGAGCTGTAATCTCTCTAGGTGAAATTGATAGGGTAACCTTGTATGTTCCTACAATTATTTCTGAACCACATGCTTTTGAAAGCAATCATGAGCTAGCTGATTATAAAGTATCAACCTTTACAATTAAGACTGATACGATAAATGAGGCTTATATTACTGTGAATTACCGAGCTCCGAAGAAAAATGATGGCTTAATCACTTTTTGTATGGGACCTTTTCGAGTCTATAAAATAAGTGAATTACCGATAAAGAAGGTATAATAAACGCATCAGAAATGACTTCAAACGCTTGGCTGGCGCTCATTCTTCGCTAATTATAGCCAAGCATTTTCCGCAATTTATGCGCGTGTTAACTTAACTAAACATGGTGCCCATATTGAGAGTTTCTGAAAGGCTGAAATATGCAGTCATCTTATCTTTCGCCAGTTGGCCACTATTCATTTGGCTGGGCACAGATCTCGTCGGTAGCTTTTGCGCACTTTCAGGGTTTATAGTTGGCTATTACTTTGCTCCAATAACTCACAGACAAACCAAAAAGTACCAAGTACAGCTTTTAGGTTTGGGCATGGGCTTTCTAGCTCTGTATTTATCGAGCTTTTTAAGAAGTATATTTGAGTTAATTTCAGGTGAGCCTTTTAAAGGTGTAGGTTACTACTTAATATCAGCACTAACAGGGCCTTATTTTGGTCTAATGTTTTTCGGTATGCCACTTATAATTTTTTCTTTTACCAATTATATGATTTGGCTATGGTCATCCAAACTTTAAGTTAACCGGGTAGCCGCAGGTCGCTAACTTCAGCACCTACAATTTTATGTGCTGGAAAAACAATTTGTTGTGGCAATTAAAAAAGCCGTTGTTTAAAACAACGGCTTTTTAGTGTTAACTAGTTAAAGTCGAATTACATTACACGCATACCTGGCTCTGAGCCGTCGTCTGGGTTTAAAATATAGATTTCTTTACCGCCAGGGCCTGCTGCTAGTACCATGCCTTCTGACATGCCAAAGCGCATCTTACGTGGCTTCAGGTTGGCAACCATAACCGTTAGTTTGCCTTCAATATCTTCTGGCGCATAAGCTGATTTAATACCAGCAAATACTTGGCGTGTTTCGCCGCCTAAGTCGAGCGTTAGTTTAAGTAGCTTATCAGCGCCTTCAACGTGCTCTGCTTTGGCTATTTTAGCTACACGTAAATCTACTTTGGCAAAATCGTCAAATTCGATTTCAGCTGCAATAGGCTCTTTTGCCAAAGGGCTGTTTGGATCGATTTTGTCTTTTGCAGCGAGTAAGCTTTCTTTTGATTCTTCGACCATTTTATTTACTTTATCCATTTCTACACGTTGCATTAACGGTTTAAATTTATTGATCGGGTGGCTAACAAGCGCAGTTTGCGCGCCTTGCCAAGATAGATCATCATTTAAGAAGTCTTCTACGTTTGCCGCCATACCCGGTAATACTGGTTTTAAGTAAGTCATTAGCACGCGGAATAAGTTAAGCCCAAGCGAACACACTTGGTGAGCTTGTTCTTGTTTCGTTTCGTCTTTGATTAATACCCATGGTGCTGAGGTATCAATAAATTGGTTTGCTTTATCAGCAAGCGCCATTATTTCACGAATAGCACGGCTATAATCACGGTTTTCATAGTGCTGAGCAACGGTATCGGTAGCTGCTTGGAATTCAGCTAATAATTGCGGCTCCATGACAGTGTCACTTAATTTACCGTCAAACTTTTTAGTAATAAAACCGGCGCAACGGCTGGCAATGTTAACCACTTTACCAACTAAGTCTGAATTTACACGTAGTGCAAAGTCTTCTAAGTTTAAGTCAAGATCGGTGATGCCGCTGTTAAGTTTAGCAGCGTAGTAATAACGTAAAAACTCAGGGTCGAGGTTGTCTAAATATGTACGCGCTTTAATAAACGTGCCTTTCGATTTAGACATTTTAGCGCCATTAACCGTTACAAAACCATGCGCGAATACATTGGTTGGCTTTCTGAATTTTGCGCCTTCAAGCATTGCTGGCCAAAATAAGCTGTGAAAGTAGATAATATCTTTACCGATAAAGTGGTAAAGCTCAGCGTCAGAGCCTTCTTGCCAAAATGCATCAAAGTCGATGCCTTGTTTGTCGCATAAGTTTTTAAAGCTGGCCATGTAACCAATTGGCGCATCAAGCCAGACATAAAAATATTTACCAGGCGCACCAGGGATTTCAAAGCCAAAGTAGGGCGCATCGCGGCTGATATCCCACTGTTGCAGGCCATCGGCAAACCATTCGTCTAGTTTGTTAGCCATTTCTTGCTGAATAGTGCCGGAGTGAAGCCACTCTTTTAACATGCCTTCAAATGCTGGCAGGTCAAAAAAGTAATGCTCAGAGTCTTTAAGTACTGGCTCAGCACCTGACATCACAGAGCGCGGGTTGATAAGCTCTGTTGGGCTATATGTTGCGCCACATGCGTCACAGCTGTCGCCATTTTGGTCTTCAGACTTACAAGTTGGGCACGTACCAGTTACAAAGCGATCGGGTAAGAAAATGCCTTTTTCAGGGTCAAATAACTGTGAAATAGTATGCTTTTTGATATGACCGGCATCGTTTAAGCGATTATAAATAAGCTCGCTGAATTCTTTGTTTTCTTGGCTGTGGGTGCTGTGGTAGTTATCAAATTTAATATTGAAGTCTGCAAAGTCACGTTGACGTTCAATGCTGACATTTTTTACCATTTCTTCCGGCGTGATCCCTTGCTTTTGTGCATTGAGCATAATTGGCGTGCCATGGGCATCGTCGGCGCAAACATAATAAGCTTCGTGGCCTTGTAGTTTTTGAAAACGTGACCAGATATCAGTCTGAATATATTCCAATAAATGGCCTAAATGTGTTGGGCCGTTGGCATAAGGTAATGCACTGGTAATGAGGATCTTTCGCTGTGCCATAATCATTCCGAATTGACGGTTCCTGTTAAGGAACGGATGAAAATCATAATATTATCAGCAAACCTAAAGGAAACACCTTCGTGGTTGGCCGATTTTCATTAATTGACTGGTGTTAATGCCCTGAATGTTACATAATTCCGAGGCAATTTTCATCAAAGAAACACTATTTTATTGTTATGTTTGGATTGTCGAAACTATTCTCCTCTAAATCGGTGCAAAAACAACCGATTCTTACTGCCTTAGCAGGGTATCGCAGTGCCGCTTTTGCTGTCGGCATTGATGAAAAATTCATTAAAAGCATTGAATCAAAAAATGATAAATCAATATTGCTTCATTTAACGCTGCCATTTGCTGCGTTATCTGAAATGCCAAAGGTAGCAGCGTTTGTAAGCCAACAACTTAATCAAGCAGTGACAATTAACGCAAGCATTGAGCTGACTGAAGCATGTAAGTTCAAAGCGATAAAACATATTGTGTTGATTGCATCAGGCAAAGGTGGTGTGGGTAAATCAACCACAGCGGTAAATTTAGCGGGCGCACTCAAAGCTGAAGGCGCGAAAGTGGGGATTTTAGATGCGGATATTTATGGCCCGTCTATTCCAATGTTGCTAGGCCTTGAAGGAGCAACACCCACGGCTAAAAATGACAAGCAATTGCTACCATTTGACGCTAATGGCATCAAAGCACAATCAATTGGCTTTTTAGTGCCTAGTGATGATGCCACAGTTTGGCGCGGACCGATGGCGTCGGGCGCATTAACGCAACTGTTAAATGAAACTGCATGGGGTGAGCTTGATTACCTGATTGTAGATATGCCACCAGGAACTGGGGATATTCAACTTACTATGAGTCAGAAAGTACCTGCCAGTGGCACGGTGATTGTGACGACTCCGCAAGATTTAGCACTTGCTGATGCGCAAAAAGGCATTGCCATGTTTAATAAAGTGAATGTGCCAGTATTGGGCTTGATTGAAAATATGAGTCATTTTTTGTGCTCACACTGCGGCGAACCAAACCATGTATTTGGAAAGGATGGCGCAATAAAATTAGCTCAGCGTCATGGTGTGCCAGTGTTGTCGCAAATTCCTTTGGCGATTGATATTCGCGAATACTCAGAGCAAGGCAAATTAATCGCCATGGATAATCAGGCTGCGGTGAGTGAAACTTATGCTGACGCTGCGCGGCTGATTGCCAGTATGCTTTACTATCAACAACCCCATCATAATTCAGTCGAAATTGTGATTACGGATGATTAACTAATGAGATTATCAGATACCCATATTAAAGAATATATTGCCCAACAGCGTATTATTATTGAGCCAAGTCCGACCGATGAAATGATTTCTGGGGTAACGGCAGATTTACGTTTAGGTAATAAGTTTCGTGTATTTCAAGATCATACAGCAGCTTATGTTGATTTAAGTGGTCCAAAAGATCAGCTTAATAAAGCAATGGAATCAATAATGAGCGATGAAATAGTGTTAAAAGAGGGCGATGCATTCTTTTTACACCCAGGTGAATTAGCCCTTGCGATGACCTATGAAAAAGTCACGTTGCCGGCAGATATCGTTGGCTGGCTTGACGGCCGTTCATCTTTGGCACGTCTAGGTTTAATGGTGCATGTGACGGCCCATCGGATTGATCCCGGTTGGTCTGGTAATATCGTGTTAGAGTTTTATAACTCCGGTAAATTGCCGTTGGCATTACGACCAATGATGAAAATCGGCGCTATGAGCTTTGAGACCATGTCAGGTCCTGCTGAAAATCCGTACAATACACGCAAAGATGCCAAATATAAAGATCAAACCAGCGCAGTTGCAAGTCGTATTAGTGATGATAGTAACTAATTAAAATATATTTTTAAAATAAAGGCTTATCACTTGATAGGCCTTTTTTATTGCTTGGAAATACACTCACTCGATTTTACTACCATAAAAACTGCTTAAGCATTTTATTGATATATTATCCACGGTTCAGGTTATTTACTGGCTATTTCATTTAATACCTCCATACTTTAATTATCTTTTTATAATTTACTATTTATTCAATGCACATGGAGTGACAGTGGATCAGGCAAGCATATTAGCGCGAGCATATTGTATAAAGATTTTTTTAATACTGTTAAGCATTACTGCTACAGCGTCTGTGATGGCTGATGAAGTGTCTGCCAGTGGCTGGTTAGTGCCAGCAAATACGCCCTTTCAAACTACCAAACCCTTACTAGAACAAGTTGTCACTACCGATTCAAAAACAGATTTATCACATGTTCGTATCAAGGCAGAGCAAGGTTATTGGTTTATTGTTGATTTAAATAAACGGTCGCAATCAAAAGTTGAGGTGATTTATGCAGACAATTCCCATTTAGCGCAGCTTAATTTTTATATTCTTGATGAGAGTTTCAACCCGTTAGTTGAAGTAAAAAATGATGCATACCGTTATGTTGATAAAGTACTGCCACACGCACTGTTACCTAAAGATGAGGCTCGTTGGGCTGTAATTTACGCTCGCCATAGTGAAGATGACAGGCTGAGCATTGGCCTTGCAACTGGTAATGAATTTGCCAATTTGATAAACAAGAAACTGCGAAATTTCTTTTTAATTACCGGGCTATTACTGCTGTGTCTTGCCGTTGTTGGCACTGTATACGGTTTATCTCATCAAGCAAAATCGCTTTATTTACTTGCTTACCTAGTGTGTGTATTAAGTGAGTTTTTAATAGCAAAAGGGGTGTTGAATTACTTTAATATTGAATTTGCGTCTTTATGGTACACAAAGTTACAGTTTTCATTTCAAGTTATAGCCTTAGGGGTGGTCAACTTTTACTTTATTCATTATTTACAGTCGCAAAATCATTTAAACGCTCGACAAGATAAGTTAACAGTTTATATAAGCTTATTTTGTGTTGCAGCACTATTTAGCTGTTTTATGAAGCAATCAGTGCAGTTTGCTGTAGTGACCGTGTGTTTGGGTTCTATGTTGGTGGTGATGAGTTATTTATTTTTTTATTGGCTTAGTAATACCAAAAAAGCGATGCAATTTAAGTTTGTACTGGTTTGGTTTGCAGTGGCTTTACAAACTTTATGTTGGCAAGCAACGCTGGTGGCTGGTGCACAGATACAGCAACTTAATGATATGTTACTGGTGCTAAATGTAATTACTTTTGTGATGGTGTTACTCATTCACGAGCGTAAGTGTGTTATGCAATATAGCTACAGCCTCACTCACGACGATGATACAAAACTACCTAATAAACAGTTACTAATAGAGCGTCTTGATAGTCAGGTGAAATTATCAACAGAGCATTCTTTACTGTTATTTAGGCCTGCTGTACTGATTAATGCTCGAGCAAATTTTGGCTATGAACATGTAAATGAGCAGATAAAATTAACCATGGGCAAATTAGCCCAGCAATTAGCCTCAATGAATGTACTGTGTGTTGAAGCTAACCATCAGCATAGCCGTTGTATTGCCAGGTTAGATGACAGCACCTATGGGGTTGTAATAGTCGGCAAGTTAGAATTAAGCCAAGTAGAGCAGTTTGTATGTGTGATCAATAGCGTTTTTGCTGAGGGTCTCACTCATCAACGCATTCACTTAATTGATAAAGTTGAAATCGGTGTAGCAAATTATCCCTTACATGCCAGTACCTCATTACAACTAGTCCAGCGAGGGCTGCAAGCACTGGCGGTTAAACCCCTTCATGGTGAACGCTGGCATATGTTTAATATAGAGAATGTGACGTTATCGCAACGGCGCATTGCGATTGCATCAGCTCTAAAAGAAGCCATTGAATGCGATCAGCTTAGTTTATTTTTTCAACCACAGATATATCTAAACACCGGTAAAGTGTACGGCGCGGAAGCTTTATTACGTTGGGAGCATCCACAATTGGGTAATGTTCCCCCTGATTTATTTATCCCTATTGCTGAATCATCAGGGATAATTTCAGATTTAACCGAATGGGTTATTACGCAAGCACTGCAATATCAAAAGAAAATGATTGTATTATTGCCTGAGCATATTGTATCTATCAATATTTCGGCTAAAGATTTGCTGCGTAAAGATTTACCCGTGTTATTTATAACGTTGTTGAATGAGCATCAACTCAACCCGGCTAATGTAATGTTAGAACTAACGGAATCGGCAACACTCTTTGAGGGGGTTGATATAAAAAATGCCCTGAATGATTACCGTTTAATTGGCGTTAAAATAGCAATTGATGACTTTGGCACGGGGTATTCGTCACTCGCGTATTTGAGCAAAATGGGCTTTGATGAAATAAAAATAGATAAGCAATTTGTAATGAATATTGAATACTCTAAAAATGATCAAACAATTTGTCGTGCTACCTGTGATATTGCCAAATCACTGGGTTCATACGTAGTGGCTGAAGGGATAGAAGATAGCCAAAGTATGGCTAAATTACAAAGCTATGGCTGTGAAGTTGGTCAGGGATACTTTTTTTCACGGCCATTACCGTTTGACGATTACATGCAGTGGCTTGAAGAAAATCTTGAAACCACCACCGTATTTGTCAATGATCTTGAAAAAGTAGTTGACCTAATTGGGAAAAATAATCATTGAGCGCGTTATTACAAATTTTTAAGCTATCGCGCTTAGGGTAAATTAGCGCTGAGTTATTGAGCCCAGAGACTAAAAAGTGATTAACGATCTGCTCATTACAAGCAATACAAGCTTCAAAACTACGTGCAGCTAACTCTTCAGGCATACTCATATAAAACTGCTGATGGCGTTTATCAAATTCTATACAATCTAATACATACTGATTAGCGTGTTGACCGGTTGGTTCTAGAAATACCCCTTGGTAAAACTTATTTAATGCTAAGTTTAGTGGGTGACTTTGCCCAATCGTGTGCTCCAGCCAAAGTTTAGAGGCAAAATGCTGTGGCGAATGCTGGGGAAATATGTGTTTAGTTATGTGATGATCAAACGCATGAAACCATTCATGCGCCAGCGCGCCACCGCCTGCATTTTTTGCCAGCGCAAGGGTACGAGTACGGCTATTATAATGTGCTTGGACGTGTTGTTGCCCGCCATGGCCAAAAGCAAAATTGAGTTTCCCCCTCAGACCAATGGTCTTTGGCGGCACTTGCAGTATTTGCGCTAAATCGGCTAGTGCGTCGTAAATTAAATTAGCACTAATAAAGCGTTCTTCTTTGGTGACCCATTTACCCACCACCATAGTACGAAAACCAAATGTATCGCGGATATCACTAAAGTCAACTTGGTCATCAAATCGGTAATCCGGTCCTTGGCGGTAAAACCCGCGCTTTAAGCGATTGCTGGCACTCATTTGGCTTGATAACGCGCTTTAATATGCTCAGGCATAAACTGGGTTTGTTTGCTGTTGAGCGCTTCCAGTGCCTGATATAAAGGCTCAGGGTTAATATGTTCAATCAAGGCTAAACTATGTGCAACCGCTTCTAATGTGGAGAGGCTATCTGCACGGGGAGCTTTGCGAATACGATATCGGTTTTGTGGGATCGTCGTAAAGCTGACCTTTTTAAAAGCCGCAAGGGCTGGGGTAAGTTGCATGATCTTAAATGCTTTTTTCCAGGTGCCATCGATTACAATTAGATGACTTAACCGGCTTTTAAATTGTGGTGCTGCGGTACTTTCATCATCCAGTAAGATGGCATTATCATCAGGGTAGAGTAATGCAGTTGTGGCAACGGGTAGTGTGTTTAGTTGTGCAAAATCAGCCTGCGTTTCTCCTACCATGATGTCGTATTGCGTTAGGCACAATGTGAGTAAACGGGCGGTGTTTTTAGTGATCTTTACTTCGCTAGGATGCTGCAAAATTATAACTTTGAGTTTATTTTCCAGTACCGACAAATCTTCACAAAGACACGTTTGTAGACTAAATTTACAATTAACACACAAAGAACGGGACATAAAAGAATCTTGTTTAGTAGCAATAAGTTGAAAAACCCGCTAATTATACGCTTAATGAGACAATTAGTTGGTTTTTTTTCTATAGAACGATAAAGTATAAAAATAGTATAAGTTACTGGTTTAGTGTTGCTAAATACAAAAGGATGAATAATGAATACAATAGTCATTGATGAAAGCGCATTGGAAAGTATGGAATCGTTATTAGGCGAGCAATTTAGCGATACGCTGACTTTTTGTTGTGCTGAATTTGAACGATTAGGCTCTGAAGTATTGGCTACAATACATAGTGATATCCAAGTCGCAAGTCGCCATGCTCATAGTTTAAAATCAAATGCCGCGCAGTTTGGTGCCAGCAGTCTATCTCAGGTGGCCAGAGAAATTGAACAAAGCTTAAATAATAATGATGTTTCTCAGGCGCTTGCGGCAGCTCAGCAGCTTGACAACCAAGTTGCCGGATCAGCCGCTAAGTTAACTGATTGGTTACAAAGCCGTTAGTTAGCTATACCCAGACGTGAATTTATTTCAGTTTTGAGGTATTAAATCCACTGGTATTTAGCCCCTCTACTAGGTTAATCTAGCTGTTCCACTAGTAGAGGTAAAAATGTCAGAAATTAAAAAGAGTCATAAATTACAAGGCGTTTGTTATGACATTCGTGGGCCGGTGTTAGTTCAGGCTCGCAAAATGGAAGATGAAGGCCAAAAAGTTTTAAAATTGAATATTGGTAATCCTGCGGCATTTGGGTTTGATATGCCTGAAGATATGCACCGCGATATTATTCGTAACTTGTATTCAGCCCAAGGTTATTGTGACTCCAAAGGCCTCTACTCAGCCCGTGTGGCTATTTATCAGCACTACCAACAACGTGGTTTATATAACCTAGACGTCGATAATATTTATATTGGTAATGGGGTCAGTGAATTAATTCAAATGACGACCCAAGCTTTGCTGAATAATGATGATGAGGTGTTGATCCCAGCACCTGATTATCCATTGTGGACCGCTTCAGTCAAACTTGCGGGTGGTAATCCAGTCCATTACCTATGTGATGAAGAGCAAGATTGGTTCCCTGATATTGCTGATATTCGCAGTAAAATCACGTCAAAAACTAAAGCATTAGTGCTGATCAACCCTAATAATCCGACGGGTGCAGTATACGACGACGCACTTTTACAGCAGTTAATTGATATTGCACGTGAACATAAATTATTGTTATTGAGTGATGAAATCTATGAGAAGATTTTATACGATGGGATCACGCACAGCTCCATTGGTGCACTGTGTGATGATGTGCCGATAATTACTTTTAATGGCTTAGCAAAAACCTATCGCGCAGCGGGTTTGCGTATGGGCTGGATGGTATTAAGTGGCCGTACTGCATTGATGGATGATTTACGTAAAGGTTTAGATATTTTAGCCTCTATGCGTTTATGTGCCAATGTGCCGGCACAATATGCGATCCAGCAAGCATTAGGTGGCGTACAGTCGATTGATGATTTAATAAATCCCGGTGGGCGTTTATACGAACAACGTGATATTGCATGGCGTGGTTTAAATGCGATAGAAGGTATTTCGTGTGCAAAACCAAAAGGAGCATTGTACGCATTTGCCAAAGTAGATACTGAGCGTTTTAATATCAAAAATGATGAAAAAATGATTTTAGATTTACTCAAAGCAGAAAAGATCTTACTGGTTCACGGAAGAGCATTTAACTGGCCAAATCCAGATCATTTCAGATTGGTATTTTTACCTAACAAAGATGATTTAACGACTGCTATGAGTAAGATGCAACGCTTTTTCAGCGATTACAGACAAAGCTAACGTAGTAATAAAGTTATAAATACTAAAAAGCGAGCATTAATACTGCTCGCTTTTTAGTTTAATGTAATAGCTTAATAGGCTTTATCAACGCGGACTGTATTATCTGATAAATATACTAAGCGCACGCTGTCGCCAGTTCTAAATATCATTTGATTGTCTTTGTCTTGTACCACCATAAATTGTTCACCGTTTTCAACTTTGATCATTAACTCGACTAAGTGGTATTGATTATAATGGCTGCTTTGTTGCCTGTTGTTCGCCACACTGCCACCGATGACCGAGCCTAGAATAGTCGCTGCGGTGCGACCACTGCCGCCGCCAAATTGGTTACCAATAACGCCACCAAGTAATGCACCGCCAAAGGTTTTCCAGCCACTATTTTTGTCTTGAACAAGTTCTTGCTCGGTAATATTACGTACAGATTGAACACTGCCAAATAGTACTTGCTGGACAGGAACGGCTTTATTGCGTTCGTATGCGGCAAAGCTTGGATTACTGATGAGCAGGGCTGTACACAGCCCAAGTATGAGTTTATTCATCATTTACCTCCTCAGCTGAATTACCAGCCAAAGGTTGATTTTTCGCGGGTTTTACGAATTTCTGTTTCGTCCGCCCATTCTACTAAGCCACTTTTTAAATCCATTAAGCGCATTGTGAATTTATAGTATACGTCGGCTTTATCAGCATTCGATTTTACGATGCTCGACAGGTTGCCATAGAGCATATACTGCGCGCCAACTTGTTGGCCAAATGCAATCGCTTTAGTTGGGTCTACTAGGGCATCATCATTTTGAAAGTTCAATTGTTCTCGAGCGGCTTCTACGCGGCCCATATCAACAAAACGAAATTTACCACTGCGCAATAATTGTGTTGAAATTGAATCGGTAATTGATTCAGTATCAATGTGTTCACTGGTTTTGTTTTTTATACGTTCAACAAATACGATTGGTCGAGTATTAGCTGTTAATGTGCCGACCACAGGTGATGCCAGCAGTGAATCCGTCATTTGGCTGGCGACTTTTTGTAAGTCAGTTGAACCGAAGTTAATATCAGTTGTTTCTACAGCTTGTGCGTCTCCGTAGCTGACTACGGCTTTATTGGCACAGCCACTGAGGGCAAGCGCACTCAAACCTAACAACGCAAAACCCGAGAGTGTTTTAAGCGTTGGTTTTTTAGTTGTGTTTACTGTATTCATAATGGTGTCCTTTAATCTTTAAATTCTTGTGCTTGTGTCGATACTTCGCGTACCGCTAATGAAAATGTAACCGCATCAGATGTAGGTGCAAGGCCTGGCAGTTGCACGTTAGCAAAACCAAATAAAGTCAATGATTGCCAAGGAGAATGATTGCCTTTGATCACAAAACCATCGCCGTCATACCAGGTAAATTGATACTGTAAATATTGTGATTTTTTATACTGACTCGAAAGTGTGACAACAACATCAGTTAATTGATTCGTTTGGCGAGTTTTTACATCACTAATGGCCAGCTTTTTACCTAGTGCAGGATTATCGACTTTTAGCTGTTGTTGGTATTGCGCTGAAGCTTGTTCAACACTTATACCTGATGTAGTCGGTCTACTGGTACAGGCAGCAAGTAGACAGACCGTTAATAATGGCACTAAATATTTCATGATAGCTCCTAAAGTTGCACTACATGGGAATTAAAATAGTTGTTAATAGAGGTTAGATAAATCAAGGTTAACCCTTGCTTACTAACCGTAAAGTTTATGTCTTTCTGATTGGCAAGTTTTAAAACATGGTCTCCTGCTGTTAACTGGGTGCGCGCAACACTTATTTGATTAGGTAAAGTTAACCAACTGCGGGTATCTGCTTGCTCAGAGGCTAGGTTGTATAGATTAGCGAGTATATTACCCACATCGCCGCCACTTCTAGCCAGCTCTGCCCGTACTTTTTCTTTAGCGACTAACCGCAGTATTTGCCTCGATACTCTTGCAGGTGTTTGCTCTTCAAGTGTTTTAGCCGCTAACGCTTCTATTCTTACCAATGGACTCAAAGGTAAAATCTGTGTTCCGATACTAATATCACTAACCGCTGGTATATAAGCTCTATCTTTATAAACGGGCATCGCTAAGCTATAAAAACGGGCATCACCACCGGATGTATAAATAGGCAGACGCAACACAAATTCATCTTTTTCTGGCACTAAACCTTGTTCGATCAAGACCACAACGTCACCGCTGTTGGCGACTTGTTTTGGTAATTCAGCAAAGCGTTTTTTATACTCGGAAAAATCTTGATCAAACCCTTGCTGTTTTGCTAATTGCAGCACAACCTGCTGCAAATAGGTGTTTTCAGGGTTGATCTCTAGTGCCTTTTTATAATCTATATATGCATCATCGTATTGTTTATTACTTTGATAGAGCAAACCTGACAGATAAAATGTAAACGCATTTTGATAGCCATTTTTTACGTTTTTGATCACCTCATCCATACTTGGGTAATGTTTTTGTGCTGCTTTCACGCTAGCATCTATGTCGTCTTGATTAGCCGTTAACGCATCTGTTTGTACTTTATTTGCACGGCGAACTTCGACTAATGCGCCTTCGATATTATGTTGATATATATAATTAAGTGCTTGGTAACTGTGCAGCATACTCATTTCATAAGCCGCTGGCGTATAGCTAATGACTGAATCATTGGTTAAAAGGGCGTTACTTTGTTCAAGCCCTGCGCTTACTTGTATTTTTGCTGCTTGGCGTTTTATTTCCATTTGCTGATATACCGCTTCGTACTGTGGTTTTGCAGCCTCATTTTGATTATTTAAATTGCTTAAACGGGCCTGCTCTAATTGATTGAGCAAGTAGTTACTATGTGACTGCCCATTAGTCGGCAAAAGCTGTTGGGCTTGGTCGATATTGTTGGTCTTAATAGCTTGGCGTACAGGCTTCATTTGGGTAGCGTAATCTGAAAACAGATCACTAAACCCAATGGTGCTGCATCCACTTAGCATGACACAAAAGCCAAAAATAACACTGCGTTGCACATGGCACTCCTTTTATAAGCGTTAATACAGATTAGCATAATCTAATCCAGAGGAGATGTTAAACAATGTAAAAAAGCGTAGTAATCACCGTGTTTATAAGAAATAGTTACGCGATCATTGGTCACTGAGTTGTTGCACGATACATTCGAATGATCAAAACAATAGGTAAGCTTTGCGCTATTATGGCAATCCTGTATAAATAGATACTTCAGGCAAACAGGTAGCTGATTTTCTTATTATGTTGATTAAATTAATGGCTCGAGTGGTTGCCGACTACTAAACGATAGAATAACTCACCTCATAGGGTTTAATGCTTAGCAAGATTAAAACTAAGGATCACTTTGAAAGCAACATTGTTTACGGTACTCGCCCTAGTGGCATTTGCAGCTAATTCTCTTTTATGTCGTATGGCATTAGCACAAAATTACATTGATCCATGGAATTTCACAGCTTTGCGGCTATTCAGTGGCGCATTGTGTTTAGGATTTATTTTCCTTATACAAGCAGTACCAACAGAGTCTTTAGCTAGGGAAGATAACAATCTTAATAATGCAGAGCATGAACGTGGTAGTTGGCGCAGCAGTGTTAGCTTACTGGTTTATGCGTTATGTTTTTCAATTGCCTATGTAGAATTGGACACTGGAACTGGCGCGTTGATTTTATTTTCTGCTGTTCAATTGACTATGATTGGCTGGGGGATTTTCAACAAGGAGCGACTCACAACTGTACAGTGGTGTGCATTTATTATCGCTGTCCTTGGTTTTGTGTATTTAATGCTGCCATCGGCAACGATGCCGTCAATGAGCCCTGCATTATTAATGACTATTAGCGGTATTGCGTGGGGGATATACAGTATTCGCGGAAAAGTGTGCCTATCCCCACTGAAAACCACAACGTTTAATTTTGTGCGTAGTTTATTTGCATTACCGATATTGTTGATCGTGGGTTTTGGTTATTTATCGGGGATCAGTTGGCAGGGGATCGTGCTTGCATGTGCATCTGGTGCTCTTGCGTCGGGTATTGGCTATAGTGTTTGGTATGTTGCCGTACCCTTATTAAAAAGCAGTCAAGCCGCAGTGGTTCAGCTTTGTGTGCCAGTGATAGCTGCACTGGCAGGGATGTTATTTTTAGCGGAAGAACTAAGCATTCAGTTTGTTATTGCCAGCGCAGTTATTCTTGGCGCTGTGCTGGTTTTTTTACTGGCTAAACAACCGCAGGGCTGACATTCAGCACGTAACGCTGATACAGTTGCGGCAAATTCGCCAAAATAGCAGCTTTGCCGGCAAGCTGACTGTTATTTATAGTATCAGCTAATACGGTTAAACTCTGATGTTGTAGTAAAATGTCAGATTGCACTATGTGGCTAATATGCCAAGGTTCAGGCGCAACGCCGCCTAAATCATGTTGATAAGGGCGATAAAAGCCATACTTTTCTATATGACTATCAAGCCACTTGGTCAGCGCTGCAAAAGGGCCATTGTCTTGGTATTCGTGCGGCTCTAACTGCAGCTGATAGTCATCAGAAACACTGGCTTTGTCAAAAATATCCAGATCAGTACCAAAGTGATGGCGACTGCTTCCCGGTAGGGCTGAATAAAGCATAATGGCATGGCATTTTTCAATGTCTGTCATGGAGGCTAAATCAACTGGCTGTTGCTGCTTATTGAGCACAGGTCGATGACCATTAAATTTAGCATTCCAAATCAATGCTTGACGTTCAAAGTTACGAAAGCTTGATGCAATAGTCAGTGCAAAGCCTGCATCGCGAGCTGCATTTTGCAACTGCATAAAGTCATCAATAATGTCTTTATGCAGTTTATGAGCTTGATAATCAACAAGCAGTAGCTCGTCTTTACCACAGGCACACTCAGCCAACTGTTGCGATGTGAGCTTAGCAGGGATCATGTTAAAAGTTGCTCTAGAATTTGCTCGTAAATATCAGCAAGTGCAATGAGATCATCACAATTAACGCACTCATTCACTTTATGAATGGTGTCGTTACGTGGTCCAAGTTCAATAACCTTAGCGCCGGTTTGTGCTATAAAACGTCCATCTGAAGTACCGCCAGTGGTTTCAAGTGCGGTATTTAAGCCAGTTATTGATTTGATGGCTGCAACCGTCGCATCAATAAGCGGGCCGCCTTCGGTGATAAATGGCTGACCGTTAACAATCCAACTCAGCTCGTATGCAAAATCATATTCAGCCAGAATGTCGTTAACTCGTTGCTGGAGTTGCTGATGAGTTACTTCGGTACTAAAGCGAAAATTAAATTGCACTTCAAGCTCGCCTGGGATCACATTGCCAGCTCCCGTACCGCCATTAATATTTGAAATCTGAAAACTAGTAGCAGGGAAAAATTCATTGCCGTTGTCCCATACCGTTTGACTCAACTGGGCAAGCATTGGCGCTGCAATATGAATCGGGTTTAGAGCAAGTTGCGGATAAGCCACATGACCTTGTATGCCTTTAACATTTAAAAAGCCAGTCAGTGAGCCTCGGCGGCCATTTTTAACGACATCACCCAGTACATCACGCGATGAAGGCTCGCCAACCAAACACATATCTATTTTTTCACCTCGGGCCTCCAGCGTATCGATTACTCGCGTGGTGCCGTTGATAAAAGGGCCTTCTTCATCAGAGGTAATTAAAAAAGAAATTGAGCCTTTATGATCGGGGTGTTTAGTTACAAATCGCTCGGTTGCTACCACCATGGCAGCTAAAGAGCCTTTCATATCAGCCGCACCACGGCCATGCAACATGCCATCGGCTAGAAAGCCAGAGAAAGGCGGGTGCTGCCAGTTCTTTTCTGGTCCAGTTGGTACTACATCAGTGTGACCTGCAAAGCAAAAGTGCGGTGAGCTGTCGCCTTTTCGCGCCCATGTATTTTGGGTGTCAGTAAAAAACAGTGATTCAATATTAAAACCAAGCTGTGCCAATCGCTCATTCATTATAGTTTGGCAATCTGCATCTTCAGGGGTGACTGAGCGACGCTGTATTAAGGCTTGCGCAAGTTCGATGACGGGATGATTCATGATGCAAAAATCTCATCGTATTGCGCTGGTTTAAAACCTAAATGATAGCTGTTGTTGCGAATAAGCACTGGGCGCTTGATCATTGCCGGTTGTGCTACCAAAATTGCCAAGGCAGTGTCTTTATCAAGGTTCTGTTTTTGCTCATCTGATAATTGGCGATAGGTTGTGCCACGTTTATTGACCAGATCTTGCCAGTCGATGTGCGTTGCAAACTCAGTGATCATATCAAGGCTTATGCCGTCTTTACGGTAATCATGAAAATTAAAGTCAATGTTGTTATCGGTTAAATATTTTTTGGCTTTTTTTATAGTGTCGCAGTTACTAATGCCGTAAAGAGTCGTCATATTAATTACTTCTTAGTTAGTGTTAAAAGAGTATCTACCCCAGCTGTAACCTGAGATAAAGAATAATGTATTGGTTTAAGTTGATGCCCGTTAAGTAAAATAAGGCTGGCAAGTAAGGGGCTATTGAGATCTCTAAGATCAAAATAAGCGAGCCGTTGCCCTTTGGTTATTTTACTGCCGTTGAGTTGGGCTATATGAGTGTGTTTAATGTGTTGCTGTTGGTCTAAATATAAATTTAGAAGCACTTTTAAGCCATTGTTGGCTTGTAAAATAAATTCAGTACCGGCATTTTTTACTTGCATTAATGTACCATCAAAGGGCGCTAATATTTTATGATTGCTCAGGGCAACCATAATCCCTGGGCCAAGTGTGCCGTAGCTAAAGAAGGGTTCTGGGTGCTCACTTAATGGGGCAACTTTACCACTAAAAGGGCTACAAATTGCAATACTGTTAGCCGCTAACTGACGTTGTGGTAAATAACTAATATCCGTGTATTTCATTATGTTAATTTGGGCTCATTGAGAAACTGATAGCCATCTTTTTTTAACGCGCTGATGGCATCTTTAATACGCTGTTGTTTTACTAAAACGTAATCGGTGTCGTAGGTTGAAATAGCAAAAATAGAGATATTTGCTCTGGCTAAAACTCCAGAAATATTTGCCATTATTCCGGTTAATGAAAAACCAAGTGGACCGATCACTTCTAACGCGCGCCAATCGTGCTCAGCATCAAGGCTTTCAATGGCGAACTGGCTAGGGCAAACAATAGATAACTCATCGTTGGTTTTGGCGATAATAAACATTGATTGTTTGAATAAAGCAGCGGGGATCTCGCTATCAACATCAAGGCTATGAATGGTAAAGGCCGTACTATGCAGTTGTAACGTTTGCTTAGACATTGCTACCCCTTTTTTAATTGTGAGACTTCCCATCTGTGTATACTGATCAATAGTATAGATTATCTTACTTAAATAAAAGAGCAATGTTGTCCACAATTTCTGTGGATAAGGTTGGGAATAGGGAGGTATAACAACGCTAAGTTATTTATTTTATTTATAATTATTATTAGCTAAAGAAATGCTCAGGGTAAAGTGATCACCACGCAATCACTTTACCCATGGTATTAAATATTTTCGGCTTGTGCCGCTTGAATGGCAGTAAGCGCAATGGTATAGACAATATCATCAACCAAAGCACCGCGGCTTAAGTCATTGACGGGTTTGCGCATACCTTGCAACATTGGGCCGATACTTATCAAATCAGCACTTCGTTGCACCGCTTTATAAGTGGTATTCCCGGTATTTAAGTCTGGAAATATAAACACCGTCGCTTTACCAGCCACTGGACTATTTGGTGCTTTTTTAAGTGCGACATTTTCCATAATCGCTGCATCATATTGTAATGGACCATCGATGATCAGATCAGGGCGCTTTTGTTGCGCTAACTTTGTTGCTAGACGGACTTTTTCTACATCAGCCCCAGTGCCTGACGTGCCGGTGCTGTAGCTTATCATCGCTACTCGTGGCTCAATACCAAATGCGGCGGCTGAGTCTGCGGATTGAATGGCAATATCGGCTAATTGCTCAGCGGTTGGATCAGGATTAATAGCACAATCTCCGTATACCAGTACTTGATCAGGCAGCAACATAAAAAACACCGACGAGACTAATGATGACCCTGGTGCGGTTTTTATTAATTGCAGCGGCGGACGAATGGTGTTGGCAGTTGTATTTACTGCACCCGAAACCAGACCATCAACTTGACCACGCTCTAACATCATAGTGCCAAGCACAACGTTGTCTTGGAGCTGTTCAAGGGCAACCACTTCAGTCAGGCCTTTGCTTTTACGAATTTCAACCATAGGCGCAACATAGTCGTTGATCACATCATGAGGTTCGATAATGGTTACATTTTCGTTTAGCTCAACACCTTGTTGTATAGCGATACGTTCAATTTCTTCTCGATCGCCCAATAGAATGGTCTTCGCAATACCACGTTGACCGCAAATAGCGGCGGCTTTTATTGTGCGAGGCTCATTGCCTTCAGGTAACACTATAGTTTTTGCCGCTTGGCGGGCTTTATCCGTGAGTAAATAACGAAATGCTGGAGGTGACATTTTACGAGTTTTGCCGACACTTTTAGCAAGCGTATCTAACCAGTCAGAATCAATATGGCTGGCATTATGATGCTTTACTTTATCAATTCGTTGTACGTCATCGCACGGTACTTCCATATTAAAGTTATGCAGTAGCAATGAAGTACGCCAGGTGTCAGCATCTGTACTGAGGATTGGCAGGCCGGTGGCCATCGCTTGTTCGCACAAGGTCATGATCCGTGGCTCAGGTTTAAAACCACCAGTTAATAAGATAGCTCCTAATTTAGTGCCATTCATGGCTGATAAACAGGCCGCAACTAACACATCTGAACGATCGCCTGGGGTCACCAGCAGTGCGCCTGGGGTGAAATGATTTAAGATATTTGACACTGTTCTGGCACAAAATGTTACGCGGCGAAGACGACGATGAGCCATATCACCTTCGTTGATCACGTCAGCTTTTAAATACGCACATAAATCTTTAACGCGCGGCGCAACCAGCTCAAAATCCCATGGGATCGAGCCAAGTAACATAAACGGATGTTTTCTAAAAATAGGTAAAGATGCTAAGCGATTGAGCTCATTGTCAAGCTCGTCGGGTTTATGTGCTTCCACGAGATCGGCGCGTGCTCTGCCTTCATCATCCAGTGGTGCATTTACTTTATTAAAAATACAGCCTAATACGCGGGCATGGTCAACACTGCCATAATACCCGGCTGCAATTTCTAGGCGGTCTTCAATTTGATCGTTACTGTCATTACCAGGAGTGAGCACAAACACAATGTCAGCGCCGAGAGTTTGTGCTATTTCGCGGTTTACTCTACCTGCATAAGGTTGGCGGCGAGTAGGGACCATACCTTCGATAATTGCGACCACATCGTTGCCTATGGCATTTTCAAAGCGCTCAACAATTTCTTCAAGTAAATCATCACCTTTACCATCCCCGATCATTTGCTCTGCATAATTTAGTGCAAAGGGAGTAGGTGGTGTAATAGGCGAACCTTGGGTGACAATTTGTGTTGATTTTTCAGGGCCCGTTTCACCTGAGCGAGGCTGGGCTATGGGCTTGAAAAAATTAACTTTGACCGCTTTTTGTTCTAATGCACGCACTAACCCGACTGAGACCGATGTTAAACCAACCCCAGTAGAGATAGGTACTAGCATAATTCGACGTGCCATAATTATAACTCCTGTGCAATTGAGGCGGCATCAAGAGCAATGATCCACTCTTCATTTGTTGGCATTACTACTGCTTTTGTTTTTGCATTATTACTGCTGATAACCCCTGGTGTGCCAAATCGGGCTGCAAGGTTAGCTGTACTGTCGCAATCAAGGCCAAGATAGCTCAGTTGTGTTATTACTTTGCCACGAATAATATCGGAGTTTTCACCAATACCACCGGTAAAAATTAACGCATCAAGGCGTTGCAATGGCACCATAAATGCGGCTATTTGTTTTGCTAAACGATAACAAAACATCTCCAGTGCTAAAATGGCTTTTTCATTTCCTGCAACAGCAGCTTCTTCTATTGTACGACAGTCATTAGAAAGTTCACTGATACCCAGTAAGCCACTTTGTTGGTTTAATAAGTCATCAATTTGTTGTGCATCGTAGTTAAGTTGGGTGGTTAAAAAGTTAAATAAACCAGGATCAATATCTCCGCTGCGGGTGCCCATCATTAAGCCTTCTAGTGGAGTTAAGCCCATGCTGGTATCAACACTTTTGCCATTTTTAATAGCACACACAGAGCAGCCATTACCTAAGTGAGCGCTGATAAAATTACTTTGCTCAATAGGCTGGTTTAAAAGGACTGCTGTTTGACCTGCAACATAATAATGGCTGGTACCATGAAAGCCGTAACGTCTAACACCATAATCAGTATAAAGTTTATAAGGGAGGGCATATAAATAGGCAACATTGCCCATGGTTTGATGAAACGCGGTATCAAACACTGCTACTTGCGGTAGTCCCTTGAATGATGCTTGCGCAGCAGCAATGCCTAATAAATTAGCGTGCCCATGTAATGGCGCAAGCGTAGCGGCTTGAGTGATTCCTTTAATTACATCGTCGTCAATCAGTACCGATTTAGTAAAGTGCTCGCCGCCGTGAACCACGCGATGACCTACTGCAATAAGGTTTTCAGCTAAATGGTGTTCGTTGATAAGGCTAACTAAGGTATCGATTGCTGCACTGTGAGCTTGATTAGGCGCAAGTTCAATCAGTTGTTTTTTGCCAAGGTACTTGTATTTCACAGATGGCGACGATGAGCCTAGGCGTTCAGCAAGACCTGAAATGATTTCTTCAGATGTGGTGGCATCTAAAATAGCGAATTTTAAACTCGAACTTCCACAGTTCAGTACAAGAACATGTTGAGGTGATGATTGCGAAGACATAACAGGATCCCATTTTTTGACAATTGCGCATTAAGCTTAGTTGTTATATAACCAAGTACTCGAGCATAGTGATTAAAGTAAAAGAGTCATTGGTCGATAAATTGCTATGGATATCTGTAATGACTATACTAAAGTCTAGTTGACTTAACGTGCGCTTATTTTAACTCATTAATTGTTTTAAGGTAAGTTTAAACCATGATCAAAAACACGTTTTGGACGAAAAAGGTGGAAGGGATTTTACACAGGAATGTTACCGTGAATATGATACACTCATTGCGGTAACATTAATAAATATACCAGCGACACCTAGGAGTCATGATGCAAAAAAGTGTGATGTCACAAGTCCAAACTGGTCGTGAATATGCAAAAAAATGGCCTATGCGTAAAGAATTAGCGCCTCTGTTCACGGAGTTTAGAGTGATCAAAGCCACCGAGCTGGCAATTACAGTAATGCCGATTTTGGCAATGCTCACTTTATTTATGCAAATTAATTATTTAGGCAGCAGTTTTTTACCTCAAGCAGTCGCTATCGCGTTGTTTTTTTTATCTCTACCGCTACAGGGATTGCTGTGGTTAGGCAAGCGTGCAGATACTGTACTTGAGCCTGCGATGGAGCATTGGTATAAAGAGCTTCATACAAAAATGGTAGCCAATGGCTACCAAGGGCATGTCCCTAAAGATAAACCACGTTATGCAGAGTTGGCCCATTTACTCAATGATATGTTTGATAAAATGGACCGCGCGTTTACCCGAGAGAATCTGTAACACGTTTAAATTGACTAACATAAAATGACAGGGTGACGACTTGCTCACCTTGTTGTTCTAGTTGTTGCCAATGTTCAGGACGAAACTTCCAAGCAAAGGGAGTCATAGTGATCAAGTTCTTCACATCTTTAAATGGCAAGCTTATCTGTTGTTCTAATAATGCTTGCTCTATAAGCTCAAACCCTACAGGCGCAGCAATCGGTGTGTGCGCATTGACGTCTCGGTAAATATAGTGCTTGAGTTCTTTTAAATGCCAAGGGCCAGGGCTTGCAACTACCAATGTAGCGTCTGGTTTTGCTAATCGAGCCAATTCAGCATCAAATAATGGGGCAAAAATACTCACTAATACATCTGCTGAGCCATCATTAAATGGAGCTTGGCTGATTGATGCAACGCTAAAATTACAATTACTGTATCGCTTTGCAGCATATTTAACTGCTGATTTTGATATATCGACGCCATAAACGTGTGCAGTACATGCATTGGCAATCGCATGAGTATAAAAACCTTCCCCGCACCCTAAATCAATTACCTGTTGTGGTGCTTGCAGAGCAACTCGCTGTGCAACGGCATGTTGTAAAAACTGGTAGTGCCCAGTGGTTAAAAAAGCACGCCTTGCTTGTACCATGTCAAGATTATCGCCAGGTTGCTTAGAGTTCTTTTGTTGCACAGGTAATAAATTCACATAGCCTTCTTTTGCAGTGTCAAAGCTATGGTTGTTAATACATTTTAGCACTTTGGTATGCAACTCAAGCGATTGTTGGCAGAGCGGGCATTGGTAATCGAGACTCATGGATCTAGGTAATCCTTATCATAAAATGTTTTTACCCAATGTGGGCGATAGGTGATCAATAGGGTAATGGCCATGCCGTTTAACATCGCTTCAGGAAAGCAAATAATGACACATAAATAGAGATAATTTTCACTTAATTCAAACCAATTGTAATTGCCGGTTAAATAATAAAATAAGCTAATGGTGATAATCTTAAAGCAGGCGATGAAAGCGGCGCAAATAAAAGTACATACAAAAATGTAAATGAAAAAATGCCGTGGTAATAGGTTATAACACAGTATAAATACCCCATAACTGACTAAAATGGGTAAGTAAGCGGTTAACAATAAGTGGATAGGTAATTGCGCAATGCTTATTTGATTGAAAGCCGTTAATAGCAGACTTGCTAGGGTGGCGCTCAATAATGCAAAGCGCCAGCCTAAAATAAGCGTTATGGCAGTTACACCTAAAATATGCAGTTCAAGACCGGGTAATATGCCGGCTTTAATTCGCCACAATAAGGCAAATGCTAACGCACAGACAAATAGGCCTGTTTGACGGGCTGGCGTGGTTATTAAATGTTGGTAGTGTGACTTATTGACACTCGACCAAAAAATACAGCCGATAACAAGCCAAGCAATTGCCTGAAGTTCAATGCTTATTATCGGGATTGTCGTTAGCTTATCCATTAGCGTTAACTAAAGGTTGACCATATTGGCGCATGATCTGATGGCTTTTCAATACCACGTAATTCATAGTCAATTCCCGCTTCAATACAACGAGCAGCCAAAGTTGGAGTCGCTAGGATAACGTCAATGCGTAGACCACGATTATCATCAAAGCCTCGAGAGCGATAATCAAACCAAGAGTACTGTTCGCTTGTGTCTGGGTGAAGTTCACGGAAGGTGTCTGTAAAGCCCCAATCTAGCAAGGTTGCAAGCCATTGACGTTCTTCAGGCTGGAATGAACATTTGCCAGTTTTTAACCAACGCTTGCGATTAACCTCACCAATGCCAATATCAAGATCAGTAGGAGAAATATTGATGTCGCCCATGACAATGACATCCTCGTCGTTACTGTGGTGGCTTTGTAAGTGAGTCATTAGATCACGGTAGAACTGTCGCTTATACGGAAATTTTGTTTCATGAGTAATGTTATCGCCTTGTGGAAAATAGCCATTCATTACGGTTAGATCACGGCCATTTTCTTGGCTAACAGTGACGCTGATCATGCGCTTTTGTGATTCATCAGTATCTGTTGCGAATCCTTTAACCACAGACTTAGGTTCAGTTTTGCATAACATAGCTACGCCATAATGTGCTTTTTGACCATGAAAATAAACGTGGTAACCCATATTTTGAACATCTTCAAGTGGGAAAGCTTCATCATGTACTTTTATTTCTTGTAAGCCGATAATATCAGGCTGATGTTTATCTATGATTGCTTGTAATTGGTGCAGACGAGCTCTCAGCCCGTTAATGTTAAATGAAATTACTTTCATGGCTTGACCTTTAATTAGAGTTATCTTTTTGCAGATTATGGCAAATTCTACCATCAATTGGCGTATGGTACATGCGCTTATTTATAATAATAAGCCGCTCAATTGTTGAACAAAGTATGAATTTTGATTAAACATTGTTAACGCTTTTTTAAATAAAAAATTAAATAGATAATTCGGTTGATTTGTAAACTTCGGTCTATATAATGCGCAAAAATTGCTCACAATATAACTCCACTTAAAGGTAAATCATGAAACTACAATTATTAGCATTATTCGTCGCAGCGACTGCTTTCTCTGAGACTGCCAGTGCAGCACATTATTATAATGCTGATCATAAAATTGAATCTAAATTATGCTCAATTAGTGCTAACGAAGGATTTACTGCAGCACGCAAAGTTGCAGCCCAGCACGGGGTGTATTTATCACGTTATTCAAAAAGTATTTTGTGTAATGGTGATGATATTCGTGATATTGCAAAAAAAGTGGATGATAAAGTTCGCCAAGAAAAAGTAATTGAAGTGTTTGCTAAAAACTCACAGGCAGAAACACAGCTATGTATTACTGCCTTGAAGCAAGGTTTGGCTCCAGTGAAAGAAAAAATAGCAAACTTAAACTCATTGATCTGTAATGGTGAAGTGGTTACTGAGTTTGTGAAACGATATCAAGGTGCGACAATTTGATTAAAAATGTAACGCACTAGCTCGTTTATCTAAAATAGCAGCGCTTTAATCGCTGCTATTTTACATTTTTATAGAATAACTTTTCCAACCTTTGCATTGATCTGGCATAATAGCGCGCTGAATATACCGCAACGTCTTGGTGCCTATGGTGACAAAATCTGCTACGAAAATGGCTACGAAACGAATCAGTGATGAGCAGCTTGTTGAGATCATTGAAGCGGCGATTTTTGTTGCGGGAAAACCAGTCAGTAAACGGCATTTAAAAGACACCGTATTAACTGAGTTAAGTGTGTCTATGACACGTATTAACCTCGCGATTGAACAGATCCAAATTCATTATCAAACCCGTGGTATTCGCTTAGTTGAAGTCGGTAGTGGATTTAGATTTCAGGCGTGTGCCAGCTTAGCCCCTTGGTTAAATAATCTTTGGCAAGAACGGGCGCCTAAATATTCCCGTGCACTATTAGAAACTCTTTCGCTTATTGCTTATCGTCAGCCGATAACTCGGGGCGAGATAGAGCAAGTACGTGGAGTGACCGTAGGCTCAACTATTATTAAAAGTCTGCTCGAGCGTGAGTGGATACATGTTGTTGGTCATAAAGAGGTGCCAGGTAGGCCCGCTTTATATGCCACAACCAAACAATTTTTAGATTATTTTTCGTTAACAGGTTTAGATAACTTACCGCCACTGCCAAAACAGCAGCAAAGTAAAATTGACCAGTTATTGAGTGATCCTTCTGTGAGAGAACTATCCGAATGAGTATACAAGGTGAAAAGTTACAAAAAGTCTTAGCAAGAGCGGGCGTAGGTTCGCGACGTGAGATGGAAAAATACATTGATGCAAATCGTGTCAGTGTTAATGGTAAAGTAGCAAAGCTGGGTGATCGTGTTGAAGAAACCGACCAGATCCGTGTTGATGGCCATACGGTAAAAATTGAAGAAAAAGCTGAACGTATCTGTCGCGTTGTTATGTATAACAAACCTGAAGGTGAGTTATGTACACGTAAAGATCCTGAAGGACGTAGAACAGTATTTGACCGCCTGCCGCGCGTTGATGGTGAACGTTGGATTGCTGTTGGTCGTTTAGATATAAATACCGCAGGTTTAATGTTGTTCACCAATGATGGTGAGCTTGCTAACCGCTTAATGCACCCAAGTTACGAAGTAGAGCGTGAATATTCAGCACGTGTATTTGGTGAAGTAACAGCAGAAACTATCAAAAATTTAACCAAAGGGGTTGAGCTTGAAGATGGTATGGCAAAATTTCTTACTATTAAACCACTGGGCGGCGAAGGTATTAACCGCTGGTATAATGTAACGCTGACAGAAGGGCGTAACCGTGAAGTTCGTCGTTTATGGCAGTCTCAAGACGTTGAGGTTTCTCGTCTTATTCGTATTCGTTATGGTAAGTTAGAGCTCGATAAACGTCTACCACAAGGTGGTTGGGCTGAGCTAGATTTAGAGACTGTAAATTACTTACGTAAAACAGTTAAGCTTGGCCGTGAAACGCAAACAAAATTATCTGTTATGCCTGAAAAACGCAAAGATAAACGCGCTAAAATTAATCAAATTCGTAAAGCAGTCAAAAAACATAATAATCGCGTTAAACAAACTAAACGCCGTTAATATCTGCCTTGCATTAAAAAAGCCGCTAATTAGCGGCTTTTTTATGTTTAGTACTTGGTTTATACCAATCGACTTAAATATTTAACCATTCTAGCAGGCTAAATAAAGTGCTAATTGCGTTAGGGATTTTTTATGTAGAGCAATACATGTCAAAATTCCTGCCTTGTTATCACTGTATTTATCTGTCGCTATAAATGGTCAGTAACTTAACACGACTGGTATTATTTTTTTGTTTGCGCGTCTAATGATTGACCATTGACGTCTTTTGAATCATCACTCATTAAGTATAAATAAGTTGGCATTAAGTCTTCAGGGCAGGCTAGTTTATCGCGATCTTCGCCTGGATAGACACTGGCACGCATAGCTGTGTGGGTGGCGCCGGGATTAATACAATTTATCCGGATATTCGTTTTACCTACTTCACATGCCCATGTTTGCATCATTCCTTCAACTGCAAATTTTGAAATGGCATACGCGCCCCAAAACTCACGGCCTTGGCGACCAACCCCAGAAGAGGTGAAAATAATTGAAGCACTTGGAGATTTACGTAAAACTGGAAACATATATTTTGTGATCATCGCTTGAGCGGTAACATTCACTTTCATGATGTTATCAAACGTTGATGAACAAAAATGCTCAAGTGGACCCAGTGAGCCAATTATTCCTGCATTATTGAGCAAGCCATCTAGTTTACCAAATTGCTGTTCAATGGTAGCGCCTAAATCACGAAAGTTTTGTTTGCTTGCACCTTTTAAATCCATCGGTACAATCGCAGGTTTTGGCCCGCCAACGGCAATGATTTCATCGTATACCGCTTCCAGTTTGCTGGTGGTTTTACCCAATAATATAACCGTTGCGCCATGTTTGGCATAAGTTATTGCAGCCACTCGGCCAATGCCGTCACCTGCACCAGTTACTAAGATCACTTTGTCTTGTAGGGCATTATCAGCCGCTTTATAGGTTTGCATAATAAAGGTCCAAAAAATCAATTTGATTGATTTTAACATAGCAAAACACCAAGTTATCGAATTTATTGCAAAATAAGGTGGCGAAATTTGAAACTTTACGTTAACTTTAACTGGTCTAATGTCTTATTAATAACCTAATTACATTATTTTAACTAAATATTACGCGAAAACTTAAAAGAATTAGTAACAAAATTAGCTACACTTATTTATCAACACACATAAAAAAAAGATTACGTGCGGAGCAAACAATATGAAAAAAATGCTACTCTCACTTGCAATTACAGCTGCTCTAGCTGGTTGCGGCGGCGGTGAAACGTTAGAAGATGTTAAAAATGATACACCACCAGTTATTCCATCAGCTACAGTGAAGTTTGATCCCGCAAATGGGGTTATTTCAGTACCAAATGATTTATTAATGAGTGGTACAAAAGATGGCACTATAAATATTCCCGGTGAGTTGAGTGCTAATGGTGCATCAGTGCCAAGAAGCGCCTATGCTAACCCGTCACTGGCACTAGGTGCACTTGATGGCTGGTCTAGCCAAGTTCCCTATAAAGTAGATCTTACCTTTCCTGCGAATGTGAGCCTTGATGAAAGTTCGGCTGGTGCGCCGGGAGCTGTGCGTATTTTTGAAGTTGTTATGGGCGCTAGTTTAACAGATGCAGATTGCGCAGCGGTACCCGCTGGAGCAGGATGTAAATTATTAGGTGAATTAACCTTTGGCGTTGATTTCATCACTAAAGCAAGTGGCAATGCGGTTGCTATTATTCCATTAAAACCGTTTAAAGCTGGCAGCTCGTATATTAATGTGCTGACGACTGAGCTTAAAGACTCATTAGGGCGTTCAATCCAGCCATCTTCAACCTACGGATTAGTAAAACAGGAAGCCCCATTAGTAACTGAATCGCAACTCGCGCTGCAGGGCGTGGTAAATAGCTATGAAAATGTACTTATTTCAGGCGGCACGATCACTAAAGATGAGATTATATATTCAGCAGCGATGACCATTCAATCTGTAGGTCCAGTGCTTGGTACTATTAAAAAATTGCTAGCAGCGAGCTTACAAAATCCAGCTTTGCCAAAACCACAGGTACAAATACCAGAGCAGGATATGCTGACAGTAGCTGAAGTGCTTCTTAGTGATCCTGACATAACTAATGTGTCACCAGCATTTAATGGGGTGCAGTACCAAAGAGGCAGTGTGACACTGGCTATGTATTTATCTCAACCAGAAGGGAAAGAAATTTCAAAGTTGGCTGATACATACTGGCAAGGCATGTGTTCAAGCCCTGTTGCCGTACTTAATCAGCAAGCAGCGGATCAAGCACTGCGCGACGCAGGAAAAGAAGATGAAATTGATCCAACAATGTTTGGTATTGGTCCATATGAGCAGCTCTGCCAAGGTTTAAGTGAAGGAAAGCTACACGATTACCCAAAAATTGACATTACTCGTCACTTAACGAAATATAACCCGCTCCCTAAAATGCAAAGCCTGCAAGAAGTGCCTGTACAGATAACAAAACCTATTCTGCCTGTGATAAACGCTATCAGGACACAAACTGGTATGCCGGCACTTGAAATGCCAGCGGGTGGTTGGCCTGTTGTTATTATGCAACATGGCATTACTTCAAAAAAAGAGCACATGCTGGCGTTAACGGCTAGTTTAGCGATTCAAGGTTTTGCAACGGTTGCCATAGATCACCCTGTGCATGGTGAGCGTGGCATTGACGTGGATGACGATGGTAAAGACGACTTTAATGCGACTAAAGGGGAGGGATCTGTACTTGCGTACATGAACTTGCAATCATTACTCGTTGCGCGTGACAATTTAAGGCAGTCTGCGGCTGATTTACTAGCATTGCGTCTAGGCCTCAATTTTGTTGATGATACATCACTCAACACCTCTGACGTAGTGTTTATCGGCCATTCACTTGGCTCAGTAGTTGCTCCTGCTTTTGTTGCTCAAGCAAATGCACCTTTTGATAGCCAAGTTGATGGCTTGTTTAAAATCAATAGTGTCGCACTCGCTAGCGGTGGTGGTGGGATAGCTAGCTTTTTATTAGAATCGGCGAGTTTTGGCCCATTTGTGCAAGGCTCTGTATTGCTATCAGCTGGGACGTCTGAATCAGCTGAGTTTCAAACTTATAGAGAGGGTCCTGCTGTATCAAACTGTGGTGAAGCAGCGCCAACGAACGAGAGTATTTCATGTGGTTATGGCGAATATTACACTTCGTTAAATGCAGCTGGTGAAATGACTAAGCTTGCTAAGATTCAAGGTATTTTGAGTCAGTTCTCATTTGCAGCACAGACGGCTCTTGATAGCGGCGATCCAACAAACTATGCATCAGCTATAAAAGCGCTTGGCACACCTGTTTATATGAATGTGGTTGTAGGTGATGGTGAAGCTAATGGCAATAAACCAGATCAAGTGATCCCACCAATGACTGCAAATAACCCAATTGCAGGCTCACTGCCTCTTGCTAACTTAATGGGCTTAACGACAGTAACCCAGACGCAAACGCCTACTGAGGATGGTATGAGCTATTTAGTTAAATTTACCAAAGGGCATCACAGCTCAGTGCTTAGCCCAGATCCTGATGCAGGTGCAACGGCTGAAGAAAGCGCAGCCACGACAACTGAAATGCAATTACAGATTGCGACTTATTTGGTCACCCGAGGGAGAGCGTTATCTATTCAAAATACTGAGATTGTCACTGACTAACTTTCTAGAGTATTAAAATAAATGAAAAGCCACTGAAAAGTGGCTTTTTTTTGTTTCAATGGTAAATTAGACGAAATTTTTGTTTGGAGAATACGATTGGAATTTCTATATGAGTACGGGCTGTTTCTAGCTAAAACGGCAACGTTTGTGATTGCCGCCGCTGCAGTAATATTAATTAGTGTCGCTGCAGCGATAAAGCCTAAAAGTAAAAAAGGTGAGATTGAGATTGATGATATTTCTGAGCAGTTAGATGATTTGAAAAATGATTTTATTGCAAGCACCTTATCTAAAAAAGCATTAAAAGCGCACCATAAAGCCCAAAAGAATGATGCTAAAAAAAGCACTGATGAACAGTCGAAACCACGATTATATGTACTTGATTTTAATGGTAGTATGGATGCCCATGAAGTCGATAGTTTACGTGAAGAAATTACCGCAATTGTTGCAATTGCCGATCCTAAGCAAGACAAAGTGTTGGTTAGGCTAGAAAGTGGTGGCGGTGTAGTTCATGGCTATGGACTTGCTGCTTCCCAGCTACAACGCATTAAAAATAGAGGTATTCACCTTACGGTTGCGATTGATAAAGTTGCTGCCAGTGGTGGTTACATGATGGCCTGTGTCGCTGATGAAATTGTTGCCGCACCGTTTGCTATCGTTGGCTCTATTGGTGTGATAGCACAAATTCCAAATTTTAATAAAATTCTGAAGAAAAACGATGTTGATTTTGAACAAATCACTGCGGGTGAGTTTAAACGTACCTTAACTTTATTTGGTGAAAATACAGATAAAGCACGGGAGAAGTTTAAAGAAGAAATAGAGCAAACTCATGACTTATTCAAACAGTTTGTTAGCAGTCAACGGCCAAGTTTAGATATTAACTTAGTGGCAACAGGTGAGCACTGGTTTGCGACTCAAGCGCTTGAAAAAGGTCTAGTCGATACTATAGAAACTAGTGATGACACATTACTTAAGTATCAAGATGAGCGACAAATATATAAAATTAAATATAAAGTTAAAAAGAGCTTAAGCGACAAGCTTGCTATCGGGTTGAGTAACACTGTTAACAAAACCGGTATATCATTATTGTCTCGTTTAAAAGGGCTAAACCCATAAAGGTTTCCGTTATTAAATGATAAAAAAACCCGCAAATTTGCGGGTTTTTTTCATTTATACACGGACAACTTTAGTCAGTTGATTTGTGATAATCCTCTAAGTCTTTGGCTGCATTTGGGTCGTTAAATACTGCCTCATCTAGTTCACCTTCAGATTTAGCAACCACACATGTCACCATACAATCGCCTGTGACATTGACCGCCGTACGAGTCATATCAAGTAACCTATCAACGCCAATAATGATGGCAATGCCCTCAACAGGTAAACCAACTTGATTCAGGACCATGGCAAGCATGATCAAGCCTACACCAGGGACACCAGCGGTGCCTACAGACGCTAAAGTGGCGGTTAAAATTACCATTAAGTAATCTGAAATCGTTAAATCAACACTGAATACTTGTGCAATAAATACCGTAGCCACACCTTGCATGATTGCTGTACCGTCCATGTTAATAGTGGCACCGAGTGGAATTGTAAATGACGCAACTGAATTTTTTGCCCCTAATTTTTTAGTGGCTGTTTCAAGTGTAATAGGCATTGTTGCACTTGAGCTTGAAGTGCTAAATGCGAATAAACAGGCATGTTTCATTTTTTTCAAAAAGATAATCGGGTTTAATCCGGTTAAAAACTTTAACAGTAAGGTGTAATTAATGAAGGCATGGAAAAATAGCGCAGCCACCACAACACCAAAATATTTAGCTAAGCTGACTATCAAGTTCAACTCGATAGTAGTGAATAGCTTCGCCATTAAGCAGAACACCCCATAAGGAGCCACATTCATTAATAAGGTAACTAGCTTTAAGATCACGGTGTTTAAATCTTCAAAAACAACCGCTACTCGTTTACCAGCACTGCCGCCAAGAGCCATTGCAATACCAAATAGCAATGCGAATACAATTACTTGTAACATATTGCCGCTTGCCATGGCATCAATTGGATTGGTTGGGAACATGCCAATGATTACTTGTGCAAGAGTTGGTGCTTCTTTTGCGCTATAAGTCGCTTCAGAAGGTAAGTTAATCCCTTCCCCTGGATTAACTAATAATGCCAAGGTAATCGCAACCGTAATTGCAATTGCGGTAGTAATAAGATAGAGAACGATTGATTTACCGCCTAAACGGCCTAATTTTTTCGGATCACTTAAGCTACATGTACCACAAACAAGTGATACAAATACCAGTGGTACAACTAACATTTTCAAACTGGCGATAAATATTTGTCCACCAATATGAAATAAACCATCTACAAAAAAGCCCTTAATTGGCAAAGAGAATAATCCAAGTGGGATTAGAAAATCGTCTTCGCCAGCTAATATAGCTTGGAATATGAAGCCTACAGCAACCCCCAGAAACATACCTATCATGATACGGGTGGTTAAACTCATTGAACGGATTTTTGACATAGTAACAATCTATTTTTTATAAATTTGCCATAGCCTACCAGCATGCAGATTTTTATACAGAAAAAATCGCTAAATATGAAAAAAAATATTGTTGAAAAAAACCATAAAAAAGTAATAAAAGTTGTGATTTTAAAGCTTGATATAGGTTAATATTGGGTAAATTTTATATTTAAATAATTAATTACAAACGCTAGGGAGAGGGCAATGCCTTTAATGCGATGGCTCAGTGTCATACTGTTGAGTTTTTTTATCACCGCGTGTGGTGGCGGTGGAACACTTGAAAAGGACGGTGGAACAATTGATGATGGTACTACTGCTGATCCCATTTATACCTTATCTGTTCAGGGTTACGTAAAAGCAAGCGATGAAACTATTAATGCAGTAACCGAAGCTGATCCGATAGATATAAAGATAACTCTATTAAAAAATAATGAGCCGGCAAGTGGGCAAAGAATCACTTTTACCTTGGCTGATAATATAGGTGCTGTAAATTTAAATTCTGCACTTACCAATAGCGAAGGGATAGCCACTGTTGAGCTTTCAGCTGGACTACAAGCAGGCGCTGGTGAGATAACGGCGACTTACACCGGCAATGACATCAATGTTAATAGCAGTTTTGCTTTTACATCTACGGGTGGGCAAGGAGAAAGTAACCAAGGTGCATTTACACTTAGTTTGAAAGGACTATCTCAATTAACTGCAGAGCCTACTAATACAGTTACTACTTTGAATAGTCTGGATTTACAAGCAACATTAAAGCAACAAGGAGAGCCTTTATCGAATGTTAGAATCACTTTTAATCTAGCTGACAATATAGGTGAAATAACGCCTTCTTCTGGAACGGCTTTAACTAACAACCTTGGTATAGCAACGGTTGAATTATCCGCTGGTGATGTCATCGGAGCTGGAGAAGCAACAGCAACGTATACTCATAATGGGGAAACAATAACTTCACAACCATTTAGCTTTGAGACCCTCATAGACGCAAGTGCCTCAGCAGATTTGGTTGTTACTTTACTTTCATCAGATAACACCGCAACACGAAACGTTACTTTTTCAGAACCATCAGTAGCTCAAGCTAAATTGCTATTAAATCAACAGCCGGCGGCCTTTAAGCTAATACAGTTTAATGTGTCAGGTTTTGGTATTCTAAACCCTTCAAATGGTACCGCTATGACCAACAGCGAAGGTATTGCTAAACTTGATTTACTTACAGGTTCTGAAGCGGGAGCAGGTAACATTTCTGCTAGTTATCTTTCTGAGTCGCAGCAAGTTATTAATTCGAATGCTTATACTTATACTGCTGCGGGTGATGCTCCAGTTCAAGGCGTGTCAGAAGACTTTAATGTCAATTTAAGCCTTACTTCATCTGTAAACTTATCTGACACGAATGAAATTAATGCACAGCAGAGCGGTATTATCAAAGCAAGAGTTACAGACTCAAATGGTGACCCCGTAGTCAATAGAGTGGTGAGTTTTACCTCGACGCTTGGTAGTTTACTGCCAAGCTCGGGCACTGCACTTACAAATCAAGATGGTGTCGCTACGCTCAATATCACGACAGGAACTATTGAAGGGGCGGGGCTTATAACAGCCCAATATGAAGCTGTAGAGTCTTCCATTGGCTTTTATACTCGGGGGGATGCGATAGACCCAAATCAAAATAATGCTGATATCGCTTTTAAAATTTTGATTAATTGCCAATCTGATTTTAGAACGACGCGAGACCCTAACTTATGCGAGGAAACAACGAGCATATCGGGCGAAGATGCAGCAATCGTGTTTATTGAATTAACAAAGCAAGGATCAACAACGCCATTAGCACAAACTCTTGTAACTGCAACGACGACTATTGGCGCTATTTCACCAAGCACTGGTACTGCTATATCAAATGAGAATGGTATCGCACTATTGGACCTTGTGCCTGGAAGGGATGTAGGTGCAGGCGAGATAACAGTTACTGTTCTTCAAAGCTCTATAAAAAAAGCATTTCAAATATCAGCAGTAGATGTTGATGTTAGTATCAATAGTTCTTTGGCAGAATCAGAAGTTTTATCAGCAGGTTCAACCGCTTTAATCTCAGTAAACCTGAGCAAAAATGGAGAAACCTTCGTTTCTCCATTATCTGTTGAGTTTACATCAGGTTGTGTTGATGCAGGCCTAGCTGTTATAGATGCCAGTGTGACTAGTATCGGTGGTGTTGCGCGTTCAACATATAGAGCACAAGGTTGTGTTGGCGCTGACTTAATAACAGCAACAGTTATTACTGGTGGTAATACTGTTTCTGCTTCTACGGTAGTGAACGTCTCTGCTGCAAATGTTGGCTCTTTAGAGTTTTTAGATGTATCTGAACCAGTTATTGCGCTTAAAGGTACCGGCGGCGCAAACAGAAAAGAAACCTCTGTTGTTCGCTTTAGGTTAATTGACGAAAATGGCAATGTACTCCCAGCTCGAACTGTAAACTTTAAGTTAGCAACGGAAGTCGGTGGATTGAAGTTAGGTCAGTTATCAGGTTTCACTGATGCTGATGGTGTAGTACAAACTGTTGTGCAGTCAGGAGTAGTGCCAACGCCAGTCAAAGTGATAGCTTCCAGTGAGCAAAACGTTGATGGTGAGAATGTAATTGTAACAGCACCATCTGATGTTTTGGTGGTCAGCACTGGTATTGCTGACCAAAATAGTTTTTCACTATCTCGTTCGCAATTTAATGTGCATGGTTTAAATGTTGATGGCACTGAAGTCGATGTTAATGTTCGCTTAGCTGACCATTTTAACAATCCAGTGCCCGATGGAACTGCGGTTAGTTTTATTACCGAAGGTGGGGTTATTGAGCCCAGTTGTACTACATCTAACGGGGGATGTTCAGTTAAGTGGCGTAGTAGCAACCCACGGCCGTTTGCTGAGTTTATAGTTGAGGGCGGAATTACTCGCAGCTTTTACGGAAATACTATCGCAGATAAATGCGATAGTGGACTACCATGTCCGCTTGGTATTAAAAATAATGATAATACAGCGTTTGACTTACCTTTAGGCGGGAGAGCAACGGTACTCGCTTATGCTATAGGTGAAGAAACATTTTCTGATTTAAATGGCAATGGTTATTTTGATGAAGAAGACTTCTTTGATGATCTTTTTGATAAGCCAGAAGCCTTTATTGATAATAATGAAGATGGAACATTTGGTGGAAAAAATTGTGAAACCGCAGCTGAACTGTGCTCTGCGGCTAATTCTGCAGGGGATGAATTTGAGGAATTTATAGATTTTGATGGCAATGCCCAGTGGACTCAACAAAATGGTTTATACAATGGCTTATTGTGTCGCCCAGAAGATGATGCAGCAGGTATATGTACACGAGAAATGATAAATGTATTTCAAAATCAAGAGATCGTAATGTCGAGTGATAACGCTCACTTTAGATTGGTAACATATGCCGACGAATGTACTGATATACAAGGCGTAACTGCTACAGAAGTACATGTTAATAGTGACATAAATAGTAACTTAGTACATAAGGTACAAAATGATTTAACTAGCCAAAAAATGTGTCAAATAACTGAAGTGGATTTAACGTCAGCTACCGGCCAAGAGAGTATTAATTTGACCGTGTTTATTGCTGATATATTTAATAATCCATTGCCTGTAGGTACAGGAGTAACGATATTAACAGATAATGGTGTACTCAGTGGCGAGCCAGAAAATTATGCCTTCCCGAATACAACGAGTCGAGTTCCGGTTAGCTTATCATTTGCGCTTGGTCGTGAGCCTGCAGATAATCGCAATGATATCACAAGTGGCTTTTTAGAAATTAAAACAACAGCACCATCAGGATTAGTTTCATCTTTATCAGTATCAGTTAGAGATGATCCAAAAGTACCTTAAGATTGTTTAGTTTTAAAAAATGCCAACCATAAGGTTGGCATTTTTGTTGCTATTCTATATATTCCACTGCAAATACCTTAAAACACCGTTTTGTCTAAATTAACGACAATAATTGTTTAATTATTCATTAAAAGCAGAAAAGTTTGTATTAAAAGCTTGTAACAATTGGTGTTTGTAGATATACCTATAAATATTCGCGCCCGTAAATGGGCAAAACACATTTAAAATACTTGGTTAGAAATAGGCAACTATGGGCAAATCGCTAGTAATTGTAGAGTCTCCTGCTAAGGCTAAAACAATTAATAAATATTTAGGAAACGATTTTATCGTCAAGTCCTCTATTGGACATGTACGAGATCTTCCTACCTCCGGTTCAGGCAAAACCAAAACGGCTGCTGTAAAAACACCTGCAGAAGTACGTAAAATGGCACCAGAAGAAAAGGCCGCGTACAAAAAACAGCGTGATTATACAAATTTAGTAGCTCGAATGGGGATTGATCCAGATAAAGGCTGGGAGCCACATTACGAAGTATTACCAGGTAAAGAAAAAGTTGTTCAAGAATTACAAAAGCTCGCTGAAAACGCTGACCAAATCTATCTCGCAACGGATTTGGATAGGGAAGGAGAAGCGATTGCTTGGCACCTGCAAGAAATTATCGGTGGAGAGCCAGAAAAGTATAAGCGTGTCGTATTCAATGAGATAACTAAAAATGCCATTCAGGCCGCCTTTGAGGCCCCTGGTGAGCTAAATACCGACATGGTCTATGCCCAGCAGACTCGTCGCTTTTTAGATCGTGTTGTAGGCTTTATGGTATCGCCATTATTGTGGCAAAAAGTTGCCCGTGGTTTATCCGCTGGACGAGTACAGTCTGTCGCAGTACGTTTGTTAGTTGAGCGCGAGCGTGAAATTAAAGCGTTTATTCCTGAAGAGTTCTGGGATATTCATGCCGATGTGAAAAATACCGAGTCGGCACTTCGTTTAGAGGTGTTCAAACAAGGTGATAAAGCCTTTAAGCCAGTCAATGAAGCGCAAGCTATGGCAGCTACTGCATCTTTAGAGCAAGCTGAATATAAAGTTGTTAGTGTTGAGGAAAAGCCAAGTAAAAGTCGTCCTAGTGCGCCACTAATTACTTCAACAATGCAACAAGCTGCGAGTACGCGTTTAGGCTATGGCGTTAAAAAGACCATGATGTTAGCGCAACGTTTGTATGAAGCAGGTTATATCACCTATATGCGAACTGACTCAACCAACTTGTCGAAAGATGCAGTTGCAATGTGTCGCGAGTATGTTTCGCAGCAGTTTGGTGATAAGTATTTACCAAAAGAAGCTATTAGTTATAGTTCAAAAGGCAATGCACAAGAGGCGCATGAGGCGATCCGTCCTTCAAGTGTTACTGTATTATCTGGTCACCTAGATGGCGTAGACCCGGATGCTAAAAAGCTTTATGAATTAATTTGGCGTCAATTTGTTGCGTGTCAAATGGTCCCTGCTGAATATGACTTAACAACATTAACTGTTACTGCCGCCGATTTCCAATTAAGAGCCAAAGGACGGGTGTTACGTTTTGATGGTTGGACTAAAGTACAACCAGCAGTTCGAAAAAAGAACGAAGAAGATCAATCACTACCAGCTATTAAAGAAGGCGAGATATTAAGCCTTGTTGAACTTGATCCAAAACAGCATTTTACTAAGCCGCCAGCACGCTTTAGTGAAGCGAGTTTAGTAAAAGAACTTGAAAAACGTGGTATTGGTCGTCCATCTACCTATGCATCAATTATTTCAACGATACAAGATCGTGGATATGTCCGTGTTGAAAACCGTCGTTTCTTTGCAGAAAAAATGGGTGAAATTGTCACCGATCGTTTAGTTGAGAACTTTACTGATCTGATGAACTTTGACTTTACTGCAAAAATGGAAGGCCGGTTAGATGATATCGCTGAAGGTGAGCGTGTCTGGACACAGGTACTTGACAAGTTTTACGCTGATTTTTCTACACAACTGACTTTAGCCAGTGGTGAAGAAGATGAAGGTGGGATGCGTAAAAATGAAATGGTCGAAACTGATATTGACTGTCCAACATGTGGCAGAAAAATGGGTATTCGAACAGCCTCTACTGGCGTTTTCTTAGGCTGTACAGGCTATAATTTACCGCCAAAAGAACGTTGTACTACCACTATGAACTTAGTGTCAGGTGATGAAGCGGTTGCCGCTGACGTTGAAGATGTCGAAACCGAAACATTGATGCAAATGAAGCGTTGCCCAATTTGTGAAACGGCAATGGATTCATACCTGATAGATGAAACTCGTAAATTACATGTTTGTGGTAATAACCCTGCTTGTAAGGGTTATGTCGTTGAGCAGGGCACGTTTAAAATTAAAGGCTATGATGGCCCTATCATTGAATGTGATAAATGCTCATCAGATATGCAGCTTAAATCAGGGCGCTTTGGTAAATACTTTGGCTGTAGTAATGATGAGTGTAAAAACACCCGTAAATTACTGCGTAACGGCGAAGCAGCGCCACCAAAAGAAGACCCTGTTCAGTTACCAGAGTTAGAGTGTGAAAAATCTGATGCATACTTTGTGCTACGTGACGGCGCTGCAGGTATTTTCTTAGCAGCGAATACCTTCCCTAAATCACGTGAAACTCGTGCCCCTAAAGTGGAAGAGTTACAGCGTTTTAGAGATCGTATTTCACCTAAGTTTTATTATCTAGCTGATGCACCAGTAAAAGATCCTGATGGTAACTTAGCAATTGTTCGTTATAGCCGTAAGAATAAAGAACAATATGTAATGACTGAGGTTGACGGTAAAGCAACAGGCTGGACTGCACATTTCAATGCAGGAAAGTGGGTTGAAGAGGCAAAGAAGAAAGCCGCACCTAAGAAAAAACCAGCCGCTAAAAAGGCAACAGTCAAGAAAGCCGCACCTAAAAAAGCCGCTGCAAAAACAAAAAAGGACGCTGAGTAGAATACTAAGCTCTGAAAACAAAAAAACCGGAATGCACACCCTTGTGTCAATTCCGGTTTTTTTATATCAAAAATTATGCCTTTAGAGGCATTTTTGACGTTAGATTTTTACGTCAGTGACTTTTTTATAGCCTTCTGATTCAAGTTCATCATTTACGCACTTTAGTACGTATGGTTTAAGCTCTTCATTGCTGATGTCGTCGTCTTTAGCCCAGTTTAAACACATCTCAGTGTATTCTTTAATTGTTTCGGCGGAAGCTTCAACAGCATCGTCAGCAACAGCAAAAGTTGCATAAACTGCAAATAATGGCGCTACGATAAGCGCTAGCAATGCTTTTTTCATTCGTGTATTCCTAAAAAATGTAGTGACTGCTGTTTTATATTCAAAAACAACAGTGATCCAATCAAGCAACATGCTGTTGGTAAGTGATTCTTAAACGAAATGATAATAAAAGATAACGAAATATTTTTATCGTAAAGACAAATATAATGTAATAAGAGACGGTAAAATAATGAGAAACTTATGTTAATCAATGCTATCTTACGCCAGCTATCAATTTAGGAATAATTATGTCTCAAAGCCAACTACCTGACACCACACCTCGTGTTGCATCTAAACTAGAACAGTTTGTTGAAAGCTTTATTTTTCGAGCCCGCTGGCTACTAGCTCCCTTTTTTATAGGCTTACTCGTTGCAATTGTACTGTTACTTTTGAAGTTTTTTAAATACCTGTATCAAATGGCGATAAATACATTTAGCGCTACTAATGAGCAACTACTGGTGGGTATTTTGACCTTGGTTGATACCGCATTACTGGCAGGATTATTATTAATAATTATTTTTAGTGGCTATGAAAATTTTGTTTCTAAATTAAATATTGGTAATCATGAAGATCGCCCTGCATGGATGGGTAAAGTAGGTTTTTCTGGTCTTAAAATGAAATTGATCAGCGCAATTGTTGCCATTTCTGCAGTCGAACTGTTAAAGGTGTTTATAAGCTCTACTAGTCACTCAAGTGATGAATTGATGTGGAAAGTAATAATTCATGTTACTTTTGTGATATCAGGTGTGCTATTTGCTCTCACTGATTTTATAAATAGCAAAACTCACAATCATTAAATAGCAGATAACGCAACGCTATCTGCCTATATGTTTTGTTATTTAAAGATACTCAACCACATAGCCTTTAAACTCGGTTCTTTTGCGTACATATTCATACCCATTTTAAAAATACGAGCGGCAAATATACGTAAGTAATAAAAACAGCCAATACTGAGAAGCAGGGATAAGAGTGCTTGCCAAATTGGTATTTCAACTAATGACATGCGCACCGGCATAACCGCAAATGCCGTGATCGGCAAGTAACTAAGCACGATTGTTAAAACACTGTTTGGTGCATCGATAACAAAAAATGCAATCACGATAGGTGCCAATGGCAGCATCATTAAGGCACTTTTACTACTGTGATTAGGATCATCAATACCCGCTGCGATCGCAGCCATAAATGCAGCGCAGATGCCAAGACCTACAATCGCATAGGCTAACAACCAAGGCAGTAATGACCAATTAATAAAGTCTAAATTGAGGGCTTGTTGTTTAATGATAACGGTAAAAAATAGCATCGATAAAATAATCGATAGCAAGGTGCCAATCATGGTTTTTACTGCAAGTAATATTTGCCCAAGTAGCTTACCATCTATCCATGTTTGTGGTGTCATGGTGGCTAGCAATTGCTCCGTTACGCGGTTTTGCTTTTCACCGGTAATACTGACAAAGAGTTGGCTAAAGATCCCAAACATCGCAACAAATAATAATATCAGTACCCCAACTGCTGTGTATGTTTGACTACGATCAGCTTGATTTTTCAAAAGCTCGTCAAGTACCCTATGTTCAATTGAAATATTTTTCGTCAATCCTAGTCGTTGTTGCTCGCTTAAGCCTAAGCTATCAAATTGAGCTTGTTGCAATTGCGCTCTAAGGAGCGATTGCAATGTTGTTTGCCATGCTGATTTTACAGCCGTTATTAACGTATATGAGTGAGTCGCTTGGTCAAACTTAAGTACGCCATCATAGCCAGTATCCTCAGCTAAATTTGCAATGATGGCAGTTAAATCATCATGTTTGGTAAACTTAAATTGTGTCGATGTAGGCTCTGTTTTGACGCTAAACTCGAGGTTGCTTACTAAATGATAACCTTGTTCAAGTTGACTGTTTGCAGTGGCAAAAAAATAAATAACTCCAGCAATAGCGAGCATGATCAACTTCGAAATAATTTCTTGTTTTAATTTAAAAAAATGCAAGAACTCCCATTTTGCAACAATCCAGAGCTGTTGCTGTGTAAGCGATGATTTATTCATAGCGTCGTTCCTTGATCCAGTTTAGCGTTATGCTCAGCTACTGCGTGTAAATAAATTGCATGCAGTGACTGAGCTTTATTTTTGAGTTCACATATTTCCCCGATGCTGATTAACTGAGGAAGTAACTGGTTAAGTGATTGGTGTTGCTTTAGGGTGATAGTTAGTTGCTGTGCTTTTATTTGCTCAACACAATAATGTTCACATAGTTGCTCAAAGTAAGTTTGATTAATTGGATCGTTGAATACGACTTGAATACTATTATTTTGCGCGCTTTGAAGTATATTACTGAGTTTGCCGTATAAAACACTTTCACCTTGATTTAATAGCAATACCCGATCAGCAAGTTTTTCTACCATCGCCATCTGATGTGCACTTAAAATAACGGTCATGCCTTGCTGTTTTAATTGCGCTAAAAATTCAACAACTAATTCCTGATTAATAGGATCTAAGCCAGAAAATGGCTCATCTAAAATTACCCATTTGGGCTTATGTAAAATTGCAGTGATCAATTGGATTTTTTGTTGGTTCCCTTTAGAAAGTGATTTTAAGGGGTCATTCAAGCGTGCGGTTAAATTAAATTTAGCTAACCAATAGTCACAGCGCTGCGTAAATTCGCTATCTTTTACGCCGTGTAATGCTGCAAAAAATTGTAGATTTTGTTTTATTGTTTTTTCTGGATAGAGGCCTCGGTCTTCTGGTAGATAGCCCAGTAAATGTGCCGGAATAGATGAATACGCTTGTCTTGCATCATTGAGTTGAATAGAGCCACTATCTGGAGAGGAAAAACCAACGATCATTTTTACTAATGATGATTTCCCCGCACCATTGGGGCCAAGTAAAGCAAAAATCTCTCCTGGTTGCACATCAAATGACAGCTTATTCACCGCAGTAACCGTTTTATAGTGTTTTTCAAGGTTGTTAATAATTAACGACATGTGATCCCTACAATATTGTTTTTTTTGAGTTTAATCGGTTACAACCAAGAATGTAACTACTACCAGAGATGAAATTGTAAGCAAAGATTATGCAATAATTAAATAAGAAGTGTGCAGACACTGCAGTTAATACATATTTGCAAAGCTAATGCATTACAATCACAAGCAGATTAACTTTGTCTTGATGATAGTTAGGTATTTATTAATTTATTTTTCAAATACTTAACGATGAGCGCTGTAGTCTTACAGTTACTTTAGATGCGGTTCATGATGAAGCAAAACGACGGATAGTTTCGCTTTAATGAACGGTATGAGTTAGTCACTTAGGGTGCAAATCTTCGCCATTATAGGCATAATGAACGCGATATTTCGCGAGATTGGTGTAAGCAATGATAAAACAGTTTTTAGACGATCCAACTTTATTACTCAACGCCGTTGGTGAGGGAATATATGGCTTTGATTTAAGTGGTAATGCGGTATTTGTAAATCCCGCTGCTGAACGCATGACTGGATGGCATGCAGATGAGTTGCTGGGTAAAAAAATTCATCAGTACCATCATCATAGTCACGCTGACGGACGGCCATATCCAGCAGATGAATGCCAGATTTATTGCACTATGTTTGACGGCAAGCATCGCCATGTTAAAGATGAGGTATTTTGGCGTAAAGACGGCAGCTGTTTCGCGGTAGAATATACATCTACACCCGTTTATAAAAATAATCAGTTGATCGGCGCTGTCGCGATATTTCGCGATGTATCAAAACAACACCAGACAGAGCACGCACTGCGTGATGCTTTAGCGCAAGTGAATCACTTAAGTGAGCAATTAAAAGAGCAAAATAGCTATTTGATAGCAGAACTTAATGAAGATTGGCAAGAGTCTGGTTTGGTAGGCAAAAGCCACGTATTTCAAACCATGCTTGAGCAAATAAAACTTGTTAGCCCGACCGATAGCACGGTATTGATTTTAGGTGAAAACGGCACAGGAAAAGAATTAGTTGCTCGTAACTTACATCGCTTAAGTGGGCGCAGTGGGCAATCCTTTATTAAGGTTAATTGCGCCGCATTTACGCCAAGCTTACTTGAATCTGAGTTATTTGGTCATGAAAAGGGGGCTTTTACGGGGGCTAAGGAGCATCGTAAAGGACGTTTTGAGTTGGCTAATAATGGTACCATTTTTTTAGACGAAATTGGAGAGCTTGCTCTTGAAGCGCAAAGTAAGTTGTTACGGGTATTGCAAGAGCATGAATTTGAACGTGTTGGCAGTAGTCAAACACGTAAAGTTAATATTCGTGTAATTGCTGCGACTAATCGTGACCTATGGGCCATGGTGCAGTCAGGATGCTTTAGAATAGATTTATATTATCGACTAAATGTATTTCCAATCACAGTTCCACCACTGAAAGCGCGTAAAGAAGATATTCCATATTTGTGTAGTAATTTAATTGCGCAATTAAATAAACGTCTTGGTAAACAGCTCAAAGGACTCAGTGAAAAAGCCATAACACAGCTACAAGCTTATGATTGGCCGGGTAATATTCGTGAATTACAGAATGTACTAGAGCGAGAGGCTATTTTATCAAAGCAGTCTGTATTGCAGTTATCGCAACCACTTGATGCCAATGCTAGCGCTAACCTAAACACGGATCTGAGCCTTGACGAAGCGCAGAGACAGCATATCATCGCAGTATTAGAATTATCAAATTGGCAAATTTCTGGCAGTCAAGGCGCGGCAGTTAAATTAGGCATGCCGGAGAGTACGTTACGATCAAAAATGCGCAAGTTGATGATCCGTAAAAATCGTTAAATATCACGGCACTCGCTAAATGTCGCGATTTTAGCGAGTTTATTAAATAAAAATTCATTAATATTCAACTACTTAATTTAATTTCTGTTTGGTCTGAAACTTGCAAACTTACGGGCCTAACCGTCACAGTAAGTAGTTATTATGAAATTTGATATTAAAGAAGAAGATATGATCATCAAGCCCTATAAGCATGAAGGGCCTATTTATATCCGTGAGCAAAAAGGATTTTTCCAGCGTATTCGCCGTAACCTTGGTTGGTTACTCATGCTTACATTCATTCTTATTCCTTGGATCCCATACAAAGGCCAGCAAGCGGTATTGCTAGATGTTGCGAGTCAAAAGTTTGCTATTTTTGGGCTGACCTTACTGCCCCAAGATTTTATGATCTTGGCGTTGTTATTTATGTTAGGTGCTTTTGCGTTGTTTTTTGTTACCAATTGGCTTGGCCGGGTATGGTGTGGATATACATGCCCACAAACAATTTGGATGCTGATGTTTTCATGGGTGGAGCAACGTATAGAGGGAACACGTAATCAACGTATAAAGTTAGATAAATCCGCGTGGACGTTATCAAAATGGCAGAAAAAAACAATCAAGCATAGCGCTTGGGTAATCATATCATTGTTTACAGCAACGTCATTTATGGCTTACTTTATTCCGGCTAAAAGCTTGTATGGGGATATGTTTACTCTGCAATGGTCGGGCATCACTAGTTTTTGGGTATTTTTGTTTGCCTTTTGTACTTATGGAAATGCCGGTTTCTTAAGAGAAAAAATGTGCACTATTGCTTGTCCATACTCACGGTTTCAGGCTGTAATGTTTGATAAAGATACATTACTTGTCACTTACGATAGTGCGCGTGGGGAAAGTCGTGGTCCACGTAAACGTAAGGCCGATCCTAAAGCGTTAGATTTAGGTGATTGCGTAGATTGCAATTTATGTGTGGAAGTGTGCCCGGCAGGGATTGATATTCGTAACGGCTTACAATATGAATGTATTAACTGTGGTTTATGTATCGATGCATGTGACGATACAATGGATAAGTTTGGCTATCAAAAAGGCTTGATCAAGTACGCAAGCGAAAAACAGATGGCTGGCGAGCAAACTAATCCATACCGGTTGAAACTGGTTGGTTATGGCGCACTCACGGTTTTATTAATGGTCAGTATGTTAGCGTGGTTAGTTCAACGCACGCCAATCGAAGTGTCAGTACTGCGTGATCGTAATGCATTATATCGAGTAAATTATGAGGGCTTAGTTGAAAACCCTTACACCTTGACAATAATTAATAAAACACAACAGTTACTGCATTACCGAGTAGCGATTACCGGTCTTGATGTGGCTAAGTTACAGAGCCCTCAACTTACAGCTGTCGAGCCTGGTCAAATGAAGCGCATCCCGGTCACTGTGGTTGCCGATGGCTATGATTTACCAAGTAAGCTCAATGAACTTGATTTTGTGATCACAGCCGAAGAAGATAGCAGTATTAATACATCAATAAGCAGTGTGTTTTATCGTAACTAAGTTATGCAGAGTGAAATTGAGCTGCATTATCGTTCATTGTTTGGTGAACAAAGGTTTTAGCTTGCACTAAACATTTAAACAGACGATGGCGAACATCCACGCTAAGGCCTGCATTTTGAATAATGCGTTGCATTTGATTGATTACGATAGCTGAATCAAAAATATAAGCGCTAGCAATACATCCATTACGAACCATGGCAGAGGCCAACACTGTAAGTTGTTGCTCTGCCTGAGGAGTTGCAGCCAACAAATTTTGAGAATCACTGATATATCCCCATGGTTTATTGGCAAGCTGACTAACCTGCTCAAATAAGCCATTGCTAAATGAGGTTACTAAACTGGCGTTAAGATTCCCGCAAAAATTAGCAATGATTATATTTTGCTCGCGGTGTAAACTAACCTGTCCATGTTTATTGCTAAATTTCAACGTGCTTCCTTGTAAGAAAATTTAAGAGCGCGAATTTTATACAATTAAAACGCGGAGTCTAGGTATTTTTTAATTTTTTATAAATTTGCATTAATTAATCAGTGAATAATATATAACCAGATTAAAAATGTCAGAATAGGGCCTAAATATAATTACCAATAGACCCTCGCAATAATTATTTTGTAAGCAGGTGATCTAATGCACCTTTAATTGCAGCCACCTGTGCTGTAATACATAGCTCATCTGTTGCCGTCGGACTATCTGGGTACACTTCTGTTGTGGTGACATACTGTGCATCTGTAAAGCCCATGCATAAACCGAGTTCTCGTGCTGCATAATTGATCACACCATGTTGTTCTAATGGCACTCCAATGAGTTGATTGTTTTCATCACTGGGGGCAATTTGAGTCACATTAGCAACAGTGTCAATAATCGCTTTTTGGAATTGCGGTTCAGGTTTATTGCTATCAGCGACAAGATAAAAACCATCAGGAATATTCCAATTAGTGTTCACTTTGCCATCACGAGCCGCAAGTGCAGGGCGAAACTCACTGTTGTCAGTGTCAGTTGTTTCATGCAGATCAATATGCGCTAATAAAGGTATATTTTGTGCTTTAATATAATTTATTAGTGCTGCTGACTCTGGTGCTGGGCTTGATGAATAAAACGAACGGTTTGGATCTATGGCTGCTGGGTTCCAGCGATTAATGGTTTCATATCCCCACGGGCTAATACAAGGAGCAACCAGTAAGTTAAACTCTTTAGCGTATTTCATACCTAGCGTTTTCATAAAATGTAATGCGCCATGAACACCGCTTGTTTCATAGCCATGTACGCCACCGGTGATCAATATGCTCGGTTTATTCGATGCCCACTGTTTTGATTTAATAATAAAAAGAGGGTAGCGAGTAGGATCAAAACTGAGCGCACCATATTGCTCAACCTCGAAATCATTATCCAGTTCGTTGATTAAAGTTACAACTTCAGATTGATAGCTACGTTTAATCGTTTGTAGGTTAAACCAGCACTGTTTATCTTTATCATTCCAAGGCGTGCCTTGAGTACCTATTGGATAGTTATTTTCGCTCATAGAACCTTCATTTATTACAATAAAGGTTTAGCTTATCGCTGTACTAACCTCACTGCAACTAGCTGCGACTAATACACAACTGTGAATTATATTTATAAGCTGTTTGAGGACTCATATAAATTGGCATTTTGGCGCTTATGGGCTTCAAATAAATAAGCCCTTAGATGTTCTTTCCCTTGATGAATATGAGTGATCTTGGCAGCCATGCCTCGCTTACTAAAGCGTACCGGTTTGATGTCGATAGTAATATTTTTTTTGTTTGGAAGGGTTAATTTTATCTGTTGCTCAATCGCTAAAGGAGCTTTTTGAGTCGTTGATTTTAGAAAAAGTCCAGTACTTGAGATTGATTCAACTTCAAAGTCTTGGCTCTGAATATTGAGGTTCCCGCCACGCCAACAGCGCTTTATTCCTTGTGTGTCGATGACCTCTGGTGCGCTTAATACAGGGGTTACAACGCCTGTTTTATCAATTCTTATTTCAAGTGGAAACCATAATTGATAATCGCCAACTTCAGCCAGTAGTGTTAATTTTGTATTATTTAGTAATTCAGCAATATTGGCAGGGATAGAGCTTTGTAATGTCAGTGTATGATTGTCCCTCAATTTTGAAGGAACCGTCACTTGGAAAAGATCTGATATAAAATTTAGTTCTTCATTGGTCATATCCATTTAGCATCTAATCCCATGCGGGCGATAATGTAGTTAATACCGTATTTTAAGTCGAGAGTTTATTCATACAATAATGTATAACGGCAGTGTAATAACATACTTGAGTTATTTAAGAAAATAAGCATATTGTGCGCCACAAAGTCGTCTTTTTGGATTGTTAAAATATATAAGAGCTAGCACTTTTATACACTGTCAGATGATAAATCTACCCCTATTTATTCTTACATGATAGTTTTTTGTTTGTTTAATAAACAGTGGCTAAGTTTTATTGCTAAAATAACGTAAATTACTGGACCTGATAAAGTTATTAAGGGTATTTTTAAATTGCGATTTCACTTTTATATTGTTTACATTAATCAACTACTCTTTACGAATTTTCTCACGCCGAATATTTGCATCTGCTTACATTCCTTTAAATTATTCTGGTGTACTTCCAAGTGCATGTTTTTATGCACACGTAATTAATGGGCAATGTATATGGACTATATTTTCTATCAACAATCAATAATTAACTTCATTGCACAATATGCTGGTAATTCTAAATCACAATTAACAGCGATGGTTGATGACACGCGCAGTATTTTAAGAGTTGATGCGTATAGGCTTTTTGAAAATATTCTTTTAAATTATCAACAATTGGGAGTAATTGAATATAGTAAAGTAGATTGCCTACTTAAAAGTGTTGCCGTGAATTTGAAAACTTCAAGTGAGTCTGAGTATTTTCTCGTTTCACAGTTAGCAACCTGGTGGCAAGAATGGCATTTCGCGCTATCGATGCGCGTAAAAACGAGTCAAAATAATGCTGTTATCGTGCAAAATAGTGATTACTCAACGCAAGATAATAAACCACTAACCCGCCAGCATGATTTGAGTGAGTACGTTAATTTATTTACGCAAGTGCCAATACCGTTGTGTAATGTATGTATGCTCACCGAGAATATAATCCGTATAAACCAACGTTTTGTAGATGTGTTCGGTTACACTATTGAGGATATTCCAACACTTAATGATTGGTGGCTTAATGCTTACCCAGATCCACATTATCTGATGTGGGTGCGACAAACGTGGCAACAAGCTCTTAGCTTTGCGTTAGAAAATGATACTGATATTGAACCACAAGTTTATTGTGTTACTTGTAAAGATGGCTCCCATATAATGATGGAAATTTCGGGAAGATATTTTAGGCACGAATTTTTAGCTATATTTAAGGATGTAACACAGCATTTAGCTGCTGAAGATACACTTCGAGACATGGCATTTTTAGACTCATTAACACAAATTGCCAATCGACGTTGTTTTGATGAGAAGTTGGCCAATGAACTTGAATTAATGAATAAAAAAATAAAGCCGTTATCAATGATCTTAATCGATATTGATTATTTTAAGCAATACAACGATAACTACGGTCATATTAAAGGCGATGAATGCTTGTATCAAATTGCACAATGTATTGCAGTGGCCACGATGAATCACGAAAAGGACTTTGTTGCCCGTTTTGGCGGTGAGGAATTTGTGGTGTTACTGCCAGAGGCTGATCCGAAAAAGGCTTTACATAGTGCATTACAAATCCAGCAAGCAGTTAATCAATTAGCTATTAAGCATGAATATACAGATATTGGCTATATAACACTAAGCATGGGCATTAAAACTTTGCATAATCCCCAAACTGGCGATTATATCTATTTTGCTGATGCGGCAGATAAAGCTTTGTACCAAGCAAAAAGACAAGGGCGTAATTGTATCGTTGTTAGTGAAGATTGATACAAAAAATCAGCTGAGCGCTACTAGGCATATTTGAAATAGCTGCGCTCAAGCACAGCTATAGTTCATCTGCGATTATTTTAAAATGGCCATTATCAATTCCTTTTAACGTATAGTCACCAATACGATAGCGGATTAAACGTAAAGTAGGGTGGCCAATATGTGCTGTCATTCTTCTTACTTGGCGATTACGTCCTTCGGTAAGGGTAATACTGAGCCAACTGGTTGGAATGTTTTTTCGCTCTCTAACGGGAGGATTACGTGGCCATAAAGTTGGCTCATCTATGCGTTTAACAACGGCTGGTAATGTTAATCCGTCTTTGAGCTCGACGCCTTGGCACAGTTGTTTAATTGCTGCATCAGTTGGTTCACCTTCAACTTGTGCCCAGTAAGTTTTACTGGTTTTTTTGTTTGGCGCTGTTAAAGTGTTTTGTAATTTCCCACAATTAGTGAGCAATAGCAGGCCCTCACTGTCTCTATCTAATCGTCCTGCAGCATATACATCTTTAATGGTAATAAAGTCAGCTAAGGTTTGTCTGTTTGCTTCATCAGTAAACTGGCACAGCACATCAAATGGTTTATTAAATAAGACAATTTTTCGCTCACTGGCGGCAATGGCTGGTTTTATCTCGCGCTTTATTGAGTTATTCACTTTTTTGGTTGTAATTGCACCGCGATTATAGCTACGGCCGCTATTTCGGCGTTTTGCTGTATTATTTGGTTTAGCTATTGTCATTGCTAGATGCACCGTGCGGGTTTTGGTAAGCCAGCAATTTTAGTTGCTTGCTTAGCTGGGCCTTTAGGAAAAAGAGTATACAGATAAATACTATTGCCTTTATCTTCACCCAGTGCTTTTGCCATTGCTTTAACTAACATTCTTATTGCTGGGCTGGTGTTGTACTCCAAATAAAAATTACGCACAAAATGAATCACTTCCCAGTGTTGGGAGGTTAATTCAATGTTTTCTTGCTCGGCAATAACGCAGGCTAATTGTTCACTCCATAACGAGTGATCAAGTAAGTAACCTTGTTTATCCGTGTCGATAATTTGATTATTAAATTCAAGCATGTATTACCACGTAATAGAGTGAGATGTTGCTAATGTTAGTGCGACAAAGTCGTCATAACTAAGCGAGTGATCGGGCTGATTGATTGTGATATCTCGTACCTTGGCGTCATCAGCAAGTATTAATAAGTGCGTTGCAAGCTGTCTAAATTGGGCAATCGCAAAGCATGCGTCACTTAATAATAATACTTTGTCTGCTGACTGGATCAGGTTAACTAATTGATCCGTGTTGTAATAGCCAAGTGGCTTGGAAAATATGTGTAAAGTGCTCATAAGTTCACTATGTGTTGTTGCTGGGCTATAAGTTGAGTTTGCTGCTGATAATTAAGCGCTTTTACTTCTACTAACAAGTTATGTTTATCAAGGCCATACTCGAGCAGAGACTTTTCACATACATAAATGTTTTCAACATCGTAAATTTCTAGCGTTCTGATGGTCTTAAAGTAGTTCTTTAAACCTATATGCTCAGGTTGTTGATGTTTTTTTAGGGCTAGTACCGCAGGGCCGCTAAATAACCAACTAATATTTTGCTCAACAGCAGCGAATATTAATGTCATATCTAATGCATCACGAATATGTAAATCATCGAAAGGACTATGGTGGCTTAAAACTAATACATTGATCATTTAAATTGCACCCATTTATCCGCATCACTGGCAAGCATTGCAAACTCAGCTAACCCTGCGACTGCAAAAACACCGGTATTATTTATATCAAGGCCACGCTTTTCGGCAGCAGTAACACACAACATAAGATGAATCCCTTGCTCATGTAATTGTTGCCATAAAGCATTAATCGCTAATTCATCAGCTGCCAAATCTAGTTGCTCGCTGGCATGAAAAACGCCGTTTTGATACAAAAAAATGGCATCAATGTTATGCCCTTGTGTTAAACATGCTTGTGCAAATTTAACCAAACGTTGCGTGGTATCATGATCCGATGGTGCGCTGTGCAGAGAAAGTACAAATCGTGCCAAAACTATTCCAATAAAAAAGCCCCTAAAGAGGGGCTATTTTAACAGAACTATTTAATTAGTCATTATTTGCGCCAAGCAGTGCAAGCAATGAAGTAAACAAGTTATATACACTTAAATATAAAGAGACTGTAGCGCGAATATAGTTTGTTTCGCCACCGTTGATGATGCGGCTTGTATCAAACAAGATTAAGCCAGACATGATCAATACAACCGCTGCATTTAATACCATAAACATTAGCGAGCTGCCGATGAAGATATTAACAATGCTGGCCACAATCACAACAATAAGGCCTACCGTTAAAAAACCGCCCATAAAAGAGAAGTCTTTTTTAGTATTTAGTGCATACGCAGACAAACCAAAGAAAATCAGTGCAGTTGAACCTAACGCTTGCATGATAAGCATTGGGCCATTTGGCATCGCTGCATAATGGTTAAGTAACGGACCAAGTCCCGCACCCATTAAACCCGTAAAAGCGAATACCCATGCAACGCCTGACGCGCTTTCGGCTTTTTTATTTACAACAAATAAAAGGCCAAATGAAATAAGAGTAAAAACTAACCCCATAAAATAAGGTAGTTGTAATGCCATTGAGATACCAGCCGTCACAGCACTAAATGCTAATGTCATGGCCAATAAGAAATAGGTGTTTTTAAGTACCTTGTTTGTTTCAATGGTCGACATAACCGGTCTAGCGGTATTGTACGAATGATTAAATGCCATTTTAGAGCTCCTTTAGAAACCTATTGTAAGTTCCGATAATTAAACTGAAGTTAGATTACCAAGACTTCTATATTTGGGCAAACCTTTGTAGTTCAATAGACCGATAATTAAAAAGAAAAGTTCAATTTAGTGTGAATTTTACTCAGTGGTGAGTTAAGAATATACAAATCAATGGTTTTTTAAGCACTTGAACACTTTTTTGAAAAAAAAGCTTCACAAAGAGCACTGCCTTCTCTATTATGCAGGCCGTGCGGAGAGATGGCAGAGTGGTCGAATGCACCGGTCTTGAAAACCGGCAGGGGTTTATAGCCCCTCTAGGGTTCAAATCCCTATCTCTCCACCACCTAATTAAAATAATTGCGAGTACACTCTTATTCGTGATTTATAAATGTTTCGGAGAGATGGCAGAGTGGTCGAATGCACCGGTCTTGAAAACCGGCAGGGGTTTATAGCCCCTCTAGGGTTCAAATCCCTATCTCTCCACCATATAAAATAGCCCGCTAAATTAGCGGGCTTTTTTGTGCCTAAGTTTTATGTAGTTATTTAATTACGACCATAGTCTCTATTTCGATGTTGTAAAACATCATGCATTCTTAGTATTTATTCAGGTATGATTTTAAGGACGCATTATGAAACATCGGCTTGCAAAAAGTGTTGGGTTATCATTACTTTCACCTGTGATCATTGGTAGTGTGTTAGGAGTTTATTATGCATTAACGCTCAATACCGATCCGCTGACTACCTTTTTCCAGTTACTTATGAGTGCGATAGCTAACGCGCATATTGTCGGTTTAACCATGGCTGCTTTTGTAGTACCCGGATATTTATTGATGTACAAGTACGCGAAAGTTAATTATTCGGGAGTACTGACATTAGGTTTACTCGGTGGTGCAATTTTTAGTTACTTACTCAGTGCAACAGGTGGTATGGTCTTTTTAATTAATACCGCGATGTCAGCTTTAGCGGCGGGACTGTTTTTATATGGATTAAGGTTAGGTGCGATAAAACAACAGCCTCCTCAATAGCAGAATTATTAACCAAGCTTGCTGAAAATTAGGGCAAATTGCTTTTTTTTGCCCTGAAAAGGTTTCAATTATTGGCGACAAAGAGTACCTTTAGCTACTGTATGTTTGATAAGAAGTAGTTTGGTATGCAAAAGCAAGAATTTTACCAGTCATTAGTTAAACAAACTGAATCGCTAATTACTGGTGAACCTAACATTATTGCCAATATGGCGAATATTAGCGCGCTGTTATTTACGTCACTCGATGATGTAAATTGGGCTGGTTTTTATTTGATGGATTCACCAACTGAATTAGTACTTGGTCCGTTTCAAGGTAATCCTGCATGTATCCGAATTCCTGTCGGAAAGGGGGTCTGTGGAACTGCCGCTGCAACTGCGCAAACTCAACTTGTTGAAGATGTACATGCATTTGCAGGCCACATTGCCTGTGATGCGGCGTCAAACTCTGAAATAGTAATACCTATCCACAAAAATGGTGAGGTATTTGCTGTATTAGATATCGACAGCCCAAGTATTGCTAGGTTTGATGCTGATGATAAGCAAGGTTTAGAAGCACTCATCGCGTGCTTTGAGGCAACTATTGCATGAAAGACTTAGTAAATGTACAGGATTATCTGTTTGCCATCACTGATGTAGGTGATTGGGAAGGGGATGAAGAGCATGTAGCGGAAACGCTCAACGATTTAATCCACATTGCATGGGATCGTCTTCCTGATGATACTGAATGTGAATTAATTGATGAAATTATAAATGGTATTTGGGAACACCTTCGAGGTGATATGGCTGTAATTGAAGCCGACTTTGAAGAGCTGGTCGACTGGGTAACACACTACGTCGATTCGTCCCTTGATGAAAAGATGTGAAAAATAGGTTCTAAAATGGAAACCACAAACAAGCTAAAAGATATTAATGAAGTGTTGGAATTTTTATATCAAGAATTTCCGCAATGTTTTAAACAAAAAGACGGCATCAAGCCGCTGAAAGTAGGTATCTTTAAAGATATCGCTGAGCGAATTGAAGGTTCTGAAAAAGTTAGTAAGACGCAAGTACGTCAAGCACTGAGAAAATATACGTCTAACTGGCGTTATTTAGAAGCCGTGACTAAGTCTGAATTTCGTATTGATCTTGATGGAAATCAAGATGCTAAAGTGGAACAAGAGCACATTGATCATGCTCAAAAAGCACTTGAAGAAAGTCGTGCGAAAATGGCTAAACGTAAAAAGTCACAACGTCCACGTAATGATTCAGACACAAAATCTTACAAAAAGAAACCAGGCCAATTCGCTAAACCAGGCGATAAAAACGCTAAAGTTAATGCCACACCAGCAAAAGCTGCGCCGGTTAAACGTTCAGGTAAAATTGAACCTTTACCAGCAAGTGAGGTCAAGGTTAATAACAAAGTTAAAGTTAAACTTGGCCAAGCCCTTGTTAATGCAGTAATCACTGAAGTGAACAAAGAAGACGTTCATGTAGAGTTGGTAACTGGCATGCAAGTTAAAACTAAAGCAGACAGCCTGTACATTATTTAAGCTGTATATAAATTAAGGAGTTGTGTATGAGTCAGAAGTTTAAGCTCATTCCGTTAGTTGCCGCCCTGTATTCAGGTTTATTATTTGCATCAGATATTGCTGATGTTAATGATGTAGTTACAGCAAAAGACTTGCCAGTACTTACGCAAGAGAGTCAGCATAGTACGGCTAGCAAACGGGTGACAAACTTATTTACTCGTGCACATTATAAACCAATTCGTTTTGATGACGCACTTTCAAGTAAAGTGTTTGACCGTTATATCGAATCCCTTGATTTTAATAAAAGCGTCTTTTTGGCTGCGGATATTGCCTCATTTGAGCAATACCGCAACCAATTTGATAATGCATTAACGACCGGTAAACTTGATTTTACCTTTGATATTTTCAACCTAAGCATGCAGCGTCGGTTTGAGCGTTATGAGTATTCTTTAAAGTTACTTGAAACACCAATGACCTTTGATAAGGCTGATGAATATTACTTTGATCGTGAAGATGCTGATTGGGCAAAAACGCAAGCTGAGTTAGATGAGCTTTGGCGTGAACGTGTAAAATATGATGCACTACGATTAAAAATGACCGGCAAAGATTGGCCTGGTATAAAAGAATTATTAACTAAGCGTTATCACAATGCACAAAAACGTTTAGTGCAAACCAATAGTGAAGATGTATTTCAGATCGTAATGAACTCTTTTGCGCGAAGTATTGAAGCACATACCTCCTATTTATCGCCACGCAGAGCTGAACAGTTCAAAATGGACATGGATCTTGAACTAGAAGGTATTGGTGCAGTACTTAGCTACGACGAAGACTACACGGTTATTCGCAGCTTAGTTCCAGGCGGACCTGCTGATAAATCGGAGCAAATTAAAGCTGACGACCGTATTATCGGCGTTGCTCAAGACAAAGAAGAATTTGTTGATGTCATTGGCTGGCGTTTAGATGACGTAGTTGATTTAATCAAAGGACCAAAAGGCACTAAGGTGCGGTTACAATACTTAAAAGGTGCTGATGATCATGGCGCGCCTAAAGTAGTTGAAATTATTCGCGATAAAATTCGCCTCGAAGATAGAGCGGCAAAATCAGAAGTATTCAAAGCAAAATATTCTGATTTAACCAGCAAAATAGGTGTTATTGAGATCCCTGGTTTCTATAACAACTTGTCTAAAGACGTTAAAGTAGAATTGGCGAAATTAAAAGAAGCCAAAGTAGATGGCATTATAATTGACCTACGCCAAAATGGTGGTGGTTCATTATATGAAGCAACACAACTATCTGGTTTGTTTTTTGACCAAGGTCCAGTGGTACAAATTCATACTCTAAATAATCGCATTGAAGAGCAAAAAGACCGCGATGGTGTTACGTTTTACGACGGCCCCCTAACAGTACTTGTTGATCGGTACAGCGCATCTGCCTCTGAGATTTTTGCTGCAGCGATGCAAGACTATGGTCGAGCAGTAATAATTGGTGAGCAAACGTTTGGTAAAGGCACTGTGCAACAGCATAAGGGCTTAGGCCGTGCTTACGATTTATACGATAATCCACTTGGCAGTGTGCAATATACGATTGCAAAGTTCTATCGTATCAATGGTGGTAGTACACAGCATAAAGGTGTGATCCCAGATATTTCATTCCCATCAGCAATTGATCCAGCGGAATGGGGCGAAAGCCAAGAGGATAATGCATTACCGTGGGACAGTATCGTACGCGCCAAATATAACTCGGTTGATGACTTACACCCAGCTATTGCTTACTTAAGCAAAGCGCATGCTGAACGCATTAAATCAGAACCTGAGTTTAACTATGTTTTTCAAGATATTACGCGTTATAAAGAAGAGAAAGACCGGAAAACTATTTCTCTTGTAGAAGCGCAGCGTATTAAAGAAAAAGACGATGGTGAAGCGCGTGCATTAGCTCGTACTAATGAAAGGCTTACTCGTTTAGGTGAAAAACCAATCGAGAGCTTGGATGATGCGCCTGATGTCTTAGACGACTTAGATCCATTCTTAGAAGAAGCTGCATTAATTACCCAAGATTATATCAAGTTTGGTCGTGTAGCTAAGAAATAACTTGTTTTACAGGTTAATAAAAAAGGCGCTTTGGCGCCTTTTTTGCTGCCTAAAACTCTTGATATTGCTATAATTACTGATTAAACGCTGACAAAAGTAAGTAACTTAGTTAGGCTAAGCGTCGCGTCTGTGCTAAAAAATAATAATTAAACGCGCATAAAAATGCGCGTAGGAGTCTTAATTTTGAATTCACAAAAAGAAAAACCCATCCTACAGGCCAGCTTTTTCGATGCCTTGATCCCAATTTCTGTACTGATTTGTTTATTAGGTGCTGCGGTCTATTTATTTGGCGATAGTTCGTCATCAGGGCCGAATCAAATTGCGCTACTGTTTGCTACATTTACAGCTGCACTTATTGGCCTTAAAAATGGCTATACTTGGAAAAAACTTGAACAAGCGATGATAGAGGGGATCACTCTATCTTTGGGCGCTATATTAATTTTGTTAATGGTTGGCGCGCTGATCGGCACTTGGCTGCTGTCAGGCACTGTACCTACACTTATTTATTATGGTTTACAGGTAATTAATCCTAGTTGGTTTTACGCAGCAAGCTGTTTAATTTGTGGCATTGTAGCAATGAGTATTGGTAGCTCTTGGACCACGGCGGCGACAATAGGTGTAGCGCTACTCGGTGTTGCTACTGGCCTTGGATTAGAGCAGACAGTGACGGCCGGTGCCGTAATATCTGGGGCTTACTTTGGCGATAAACTCAGTCCACTGTCTGAAACAACAAATTTAGCTCCTGCGGTTGTGGGAGCTGATTTATTCGAGCATATTCATCATATGCTATGGACGACTGTACCAAGTTTTGTGATTGCACTAATCATCTTTATTTTTATGGGCTTTAATGCCACAGCGTCAAGTGAGGCTGGGCGTATTGATGAAATAACCGCTATTCTACAACAAAACTTTAATATAGGTTTAGAGATGCTGGTGCCACTGATTGTTTTACTGGTGTTAGCAATTAAAAAAATGCCTGCATTTCCGGCAATTTCAATCGGTGCGGTACTTGGTGCAGTATGGGCAATGATTTTTCAATCAGACCTAATTGCAACACAAATTGATGGCTCTCAGGGGCAAATTGTCGGTTATTTTAAATTGGTTTGGAGTACATTTTTTGATGGCTTTAGTATCCTGACAGGCGATGAAAAAATGGATTCATTACTCAGTGGTGGTGGGATGTCTGGCATGTTAACCACAACGTGGCTGATCATGACGGCATTGATGTTTGGCGCCATTATGGAAAAAACAGGTTTATTAGATATTTTTGTAAAAAGTATTCTTAAAATTGCCAAAAGCACTGGCTCTTTAATTACTGCTACTATTGCGACCTGTATTGGTACCAATGTAATTGCTGCAGATCAGTATATCGCTATTGTGGTCCCTGGTCGGATGTTTAAAGAAGAATATGCAAAGCGTGGTTTGAAACCTGTTAATTTATCAAGAACATTAGAAGATGGCGGGACGATAACCAGTCCTCTGATCCCCTGGAATACCTGTGGTGCATATATGCAAAGTGTATTACTGATCAACCCATTTGATTATGCGCTATATGCATTTTTTAATCTTATTAATCCATTACTAGCTGTTATTTATGCTTACCTAGGCATTAAAATTTTACGTATTAAGCCAAAACAATAGCCATAAATTATATGCTCCTCTGTTAAGAGGAGCCACTTTGGAGTTTCACATGACTGCATTAAAAAAACCTCAAGCACAGTATCTTAAAGATTACCAAGCTCCACCATTTTTAATTGATCACATTGATTTGACCTTCGATTTATTGCCTTTAAACACCCGTGTTACGAGTGTAATGACGATCACGAAAAAAATAGCTGGTGTGGCAGATTTAGTGCTTGATGGCATTGATTTGACGCTGATCTCAATTACTGTAGATAACAACGCATATACAGATTATGACCTACGTGATGAGCAGCTTGTGATCCATAATTTACCAGCGCAATGTCAGCTTACAATCGTTAATGAAATAGCGCCAAAAACTAACACATCTTTAGAAGGTTTATATCTATCTGGCGGTGCGTATTGTACACAATGTGAAGCGCAAGGTTTTAGAAAAATAACCTATTATCTTGACCGCCCAGACGTACTTGCAAGCTTTGACGTGACGATTATTGCTGACGAGCAGTTTACTCATTTATTATCAAATGGTAATAAATTAGCGGAAGGTAAATTAGACAATGGCCGTCACTTTGCAAAATGGCAAGACCCATTCAAAAAGCCAAGTTACTTGTTCGCACTTGTTGCAGGGGACTTTGATGTACTTGAAGATACCTTTGTTACGCAAAGTGGTCGTACAATAGATTTAGCCTTGTTTGTTGATAAAGGGAATTTACCGAAAACCCCTCATGCGATGGCATCACTTAAAAAATCAATGCGGTGGGATGAGCAGCGTTTTAATCTTGAGTATGATTTAGATATTTACATGATCGTTGCTGTGGATTTTTTCAATATGGGCGCGATGGAAAATAAAGGTCTTAATATTTTCAACTCTAAATGTGTGTTGGCGAATCAAGAAACCGCCACTGATAAAGATTATCACACCATAGAGTCAATCGTTGGCCATGAGTATTTTCATAATTGGACAGGAAACCGAGTGACTTGTCGTGATTGGTTTCAACTGTCGTTAAAAGAAGGCTTAACAGTTTTTCGTGATCAAGAGTTTAGCAGTGATTTAGGCTCGCGGGCACTGAATCGTATTGATGCGGTTAAAGTAATGCGTACTCATCAATTCAGTGAAGATGCCGGTCCTATGGCACATCCGATCCGTCCTGAACAAGTGATTGAGATGAATAACTTCTATACAGTAACTGTGTATGACAAAGGCGCTGAAGTTATTCGCATGATGCACACGTTATTGGGAGAAGAAAAGTTCCAGCAGGGCATGGCACTTTATTTTCAGCGTCATGATGGGCAAGCCGTCACCTGTGATGATTTTGTTGCGGCTATGAGTGATGCCTCAGGTATCGATTTAACTCAGTTTAAACGTTGGTATAGCCAAGCTGGCACACCACGGCTAATCGTAAAACAAGAGTTTGATAAGCTCAATGGTACTTTTTCACTGCATATAGAGCAGCTGGCACCGCTTAATCAGCCAGAAAATGCGCCATTACATATCCCATTTGCTATCGAGCTACTTGATCAACAGGGCGAGTCTGTCCCTTTACAGTTTGAAGGACAGCCACTTGATCATGTCTTAGATGTCACAACAGCGCAGCAAACGTTTAGCTTTGATGGTTTAACCGCGAAGCCTGTAGCGGTGCTACTAGAGGATTTCTCTGCGCCGTGTATTGTTGAGCAACAAAATACAGCCACTGAATTATTACACATTATGCGCTTTGCGCGCAGTGATTTTTCGCGTTGGGATGCTCAACAACAATTATTCATTGGGGCAGTTAAAGGGGCCATTACAACACCTGAAAATAATCAATTGGATCCAGCAATTATTTCTGCATTACGTAGTTTATTAGTTGAGCAGGAGGGAGATTTAGCTTTAATTGCGGAATTATTAAAGCTGCCTAGTTTTGATACCCTCGCAGCTGAGTTTAATGTGATCCCAGTGGATCAATTGGTTGCAGTGACAAATCAGTTTGAGTTACAAATTGCTCAGCAATTGCGTAGTGAGCTCTTAGACTGTTATCAAAGTTTAATAGATGACGGCTCTGTAAGTGCAACAGCTGTCGCTATACGTGCTTTAAAAGGTATGTGCTTACATTATTTGGCAAAAATTAATGAGCTTGATATTAATCAACTCCTTGTTAGTACTGCTAATTCACACAATATGACCAATGTACTCGCCGCGCTCAGTGCGGTGGTAAAAGCTGACAACCCCTTAGCAAAAGAGTTGTTAAACCAATTTGACAGTCAGTGGCGCCATGATGTACTAGTGATGGATAAGTGGTTTGCATTGCAAGCAATGCAAGGTGGCGATGACGCCATTATTAATATCAAAAAATTATATGATCACCCTTGTTTTGATTTTTCAAACCCAAACCGCGTCAGGGCGTTAGTAGGCAGTTTTAGCCATTTTAATACCGCACAGTTTCACCGTGAAGACGGCACAGGTTATCAATTGCTAGGTGACTTATTAGTTAAGCTTAATGCAATCAACCCTCAAAATGCATCACGTATGTTAACGCCATTTATGTCATGGCGTAGATACGATGAAGTACGTTCGGTTGCTATCAAAGCTCAGCTGCAACGTCTTGCTTTGCTTGATAATTTAAGTGACGACTTGTATGAAAAAGTTGATAAAGCACTACAATAAATTATGGTCGAATATTATTTTTTACTGAACTTAACTTACAAACAGTGCATGGATTACTATGAAGGTAAGTATACATCAGTTCAAGTAATTGAAGATGGTGGCAAAAAAGTACGTTTTGCGGCCAGCCATTTGCGTCCTTTTATTTCTTCTTTAGGAGTAAGAGGGCGCTTTCGACTTTTGCTTACCCCAGAGCATAAATTTTTACGTTTGGAACGTGTTGCCTAAAACAATATTTTAAAATAATCACTTATAATATTATTTTTTTGTTAATTCGATTTGTCCTATTGTTAATTTACGTGTATAAATTATCTGGTAGGACGTCTTACCATTAGGTGAACGTCAACTAAACAGAAAAATTATGACCGATTGAACGCGTTCTATTTGTAATTTCTTTATTTCGCTTCTATCGTTACGACTACACTAAAAACAATAACTTGATCACAAAATTACCCGCGACAGGGGGACACACAATGATAAGAAGATCGCTTTTTGTTAAAAATAAACTAGTACTAGGCATCGCAGCCGCTACTTTAGGGTTATCAGCAGCACCAACACAGGCTGCAACATTTGAGGCCGGAGGGTTTGATATAACCTTCGACTCGACTTTCTCTTATGGGCAAAGTATTCGTGTTGAAGACCGAAACTTTAACTTAATAGGGAAAAGTAATAACCCGTCTTTTGATTGGACAGGCTACAACTCCGTTTTAAATCCTATTTATTCAGCGCAAGATGTCTGGGCCCAACCTGGCTCTTACTCTAATAACGGTGACGCTGGGGATTTGAACTTTGATAGTGGTGAGTCTTTTTCAAAGCTGTTGAAAGGGACACACGATTTATCTATCAACAAAGATAACTACGGCCTTTTCACCCGTTTTATGTATTTTTATGATTTTGAATTGATGGATGGCGATCGCGCCTATGTTAATCCAACTTCAGGCCAAGGAGTTGATCCTTGTGATGATAAAGACACTAAAAAACAAAGCTGCGCAGATATTCGTCTATTAGATGCTTACGTATGGGCCAACTTTGATTTGAATGAGGGTAATAATCCACTTTCTATTCGCCTTGGCCAACAAGTTATAAACTGGGGTGAGAGCACATTAATTTCTCACGGTATTAACGTAAATCCGGTCGATATTGACCGATTAAAAGCGCCTGGTGCAGAGCTTAAAGAAGCCTTTATTCCAGTTGGTATGTTATGGGCATCTTTAGGGATCACTGAAAATGTGACTTTGGAAGGCTTTTATCAGTACCAATGGCATGAAACACGCTTACCTGCAGCTGGTACGTATTTTTCAACCAATGACTTTGCCGCAGAAAATGGTTATCAGCAAAATGTACAGCTTGGTTTTACCTCCAACCCTGATATCGATTTAGCATTTTTAACTGATAGCTTAAATAACTTGATGACCACCTTTGGTCAAGCTGCTGCCGCTAAAGGGATCGATCCTGCAAGCCCTGAAGGTAAAGCGTTATTAGCACAAACTTATCTAGCGTACCCTACTAAAGTCGCGCTTAAAGGCAAAGGGGGAGATGGTAAAACTGAGCCTGATGATGGTGGCCAATATGGTTTACGTTTAGGTATGTTTTTACCAGAGTTTAATGACACTGAGGTTGCACTTTATCATGTGAACTACCATAGTCGTCGCCCGCTTATCTCTGGTCGCGTATCTAACTTTACACAAGCCTCTATGGCTCAAGATTTAGCCATGTTAGCAACGACTAAAATCACTTCTGACAATGTCTCTGATTTAAAAGCATTTGCTAAAGCAACCAATGAGTATCCAGAAGATATTAAACTGTATGGGTTAAGCTTTAATACATCAATTGGTGAAACAGCGTTTGCTGGTGAGTTCACTTTCCGTGAAGACGAACCATTACAAATCGATGACGTAGAATTGCTTTATGCTGCTATGCCTGAGCAGTTAGCGGTAGCGGGGCTTCGTCCTGAGTTTGCAGGTATTTCACAAATGAGTCCAGGTGACGCGATTAGCGTTGTAGGACCTGGCGAATTAGCAAAAGGTTATATTGAGCGTAATACTAGCCAATTGCAGTTTACAGCAACACATTTATTTGGCCCATCACTTTGGGCTGATAGTTGGGCTGTTGTGGGTGAAATTGGTGGTGTGCACATTAATAATATGCCTGAATATGATGAAATGCGTTTAAATGTATCAGGCACTGGTCGAAGCGGTATTATGACTGGACCAGGTACCGATGATTACTCAACACTTCATATGGCTTTATCAAATGGGCCAGAGCAAAAAGAGTTTGCATCAGCATCATCGTGGGGATATCGCTTAATTGCCAAAGGCGATTACTATAACTTCTTCAAAGGAGTTAACTTTTCACCTCGTATTGTATTTTCGCACGATGTAAATGGTAACACACCCGATCCGATGTTCTTATTTATAGAAGATCGTAAGTCACTTGGTGTTACAGCGAACTTTAATTATCAAAATGCATGGTCATTTGACTTTAGCTACAACTCTTTCTGGGGTGGCGGTGATATAAATACTTTCTCAGACCGTGATTTTGTTTCTTTCAATATTAAATATTCAATTTAGGGGTATCATGATGATAAAAAAACCTACCCTCATTGCACTAACGCTATGTAGTTTGTTTTCTACAAAAGCGGTCGTTGCCAAAATGACCAGTGAAGAAGTAGCACGTTTAGGTGCAGATCTAACTCCTTTAGGTGCAGAAAAAGCAGGTAATGCTGATGGTTCGATTCCTGCGTGGACAGGTGGTATTACTAAAGCACCGGCAGGTTATACGCCGGGAATGCATCATCCAGATCCGTACGCTGACGACAAAGTACTTTTCACCATTGATAAATCGAATGTTGATAAATACAAAGCAAATTTAAGTCCTGGTCAAGTAGCTCTTTTTGAAGCGTATCCAGATACGTTTAAAATGAATATCTATACTACTCATCGCAGTGCTTCAAACCCACAGTTTGTCTATGATGCGACAAAAAAATACGCACCAACTGCAGAGTTGATAGAAGAAGGTAATGGGATAAAAAATACCGCAATTGGTATTCCTTTTCCTATTCCAAAAACTGGCTTAGAGGCAATTTGGAACCATTTATTACGCTACCGTGGTCTGTCAATTGAGCGTTTTGGCGGTCAAGCAGCTCCTATAGCCTCAGGTTCGTATAATTTAGTTGGCTTTGATGAGCAACTGTTAGTTAAGTACTCAGATCCAAAAGCAACACCAGCAGAGTTACAAGAATCTAATATTTTGTTTAAATTTAAACAAAAAGTCACCGAGCCTGCGCGTTTAGCTGGCACGGCCCTATTAGTTCATGAAACCATGGACCAAATTTTAACTCCGCGACAAGCGTGGACTTACAATTCTGGCCAGCGTCGTGTTCGTCGCGCGCCTAATGTTGCTTATGATGCACCAGGGACAGCAGCTGATAGCTTGCGTACAACCGATGATTTCGATATGTTTAACGGTTCGCCAAACCGCTATACATGGACGCTCAAAGGTAAGCAAGAGCTTTATGTACCATACAATAGTTATAAGTTACACAGTGATAAGTTACAGTATGACGATATTCTGATGGCCGGTCACATCAATCCGGAACATGTGCGTTATGAAAAACACCGTGTTTGGGTTGTAGAGGCAGATTTGAAAGGCGACACTCGTCATATTTATAAGAAGCGGGTATTTTATATTGATGAAGATAGCTGGCAAGTTCAAGTGACGGATATCTATGATAACCGTGACCAAATGTACCGTGTAGCGATGGCTCATACAATTAACTATTACGATGCGCTCACTAACTGGAGTACGTTAGACGTTTACTACGATTTGAATTCGCGCCGTTATCTAGCGATTGGTTTAGATAACCAAGAGAAAATGTATGATTTCTCACAATCGTTTAATGATAATGAATTTACCTCAAGTGCACTGCGCCGCGAAGGTCGTTAATACACTCTAAGCACCTGGAAATATCTAGGTGCTTTTTTATTATTTCAAATCGCGTTTGTCACTCTGACACGCACTGGGTCATGACACTAACCGAGTCCCCCGACTGCACGTTATATACCGACAAACACATTCTTTTCAAGGCGATTTTAATTTATGAAGTACATGCTTTATGCAGGTCTTGCCGCTGTGGCGAGCCTTTCAACTCTTTCTATTGCAGCTGAACCACTTGCTGCAATTGTCGCAACTAAAGCAGATAAAACCCTGTTGACTGATATTGAATACACAGGAAAGCAACTGGTCGCTGTCGGAAAACATGGCACTATTATTACAAGCAGTAATGCAAAAAATTGGCAACAAGCGAGCGTTCCAACGCAAGTGTTATTAACGGCGGTTGCCTTCAGTGGCAGTGAACTCGGTTGGGCTTGCGGGCATGATGCGACTATTGTTCATACCAATGATGGTGGTGCAAACTGGCAGTTGCAACAAGTGAATACGCAATTAGATAAACCTTGCTTAGATATTTTATTTACCAGTGAACTTCACGGCTTTGCTGTGGGTGCCTATGGTATGTTTTATGAAACCAGTGATGGTGGCAAACATTGGCAAAAGCGTTTTCTGGATTCTTTATTATTTGCAGATGATAGAGATTACTTAAATGATTTAAAAGAATCCGATCCTCAAGGCTATGAAGCCGAAACTGCATCAATATTGCCGCACTTTAATCGTATTGTCACAACAAAAGATAAACTTATGTTAGTGGGCGAAATGGGTTTGTTAGCGCACAGTACAGACAACGGAAAAACATGGCAACGCGATGAAGAAATCTACCGGGGTTCTTTTTTTGCTTATGCCAGCGATGAACAAGGGCAAGAAATAGTCGCGGGTTTAAGAGGCAATATTTTTAGCCGTCAGGTAGGTGAGCAATGGCAACCAATAAGTAATAATAAAACCGCCACAATCAATAGTATTATCGCTAGCGGTGATAATCAATGGTTGTTACTTGCCAACAGCGGTGTGATTTTCCACTATAAAAATAATCAACTTACTATTGAGCAGTTAGCGGATGGTAAAGCAATTCTTGATGCCGTTATTTTTGAAAATCAATTGGTTATGGCATCAGAAAATGGCATTAAAGTGAAGGGGATGGCTCCATAATGCACACAATCGTCAATTTTTTAGAGAAAGCAGTTTTTCGTCATCGATTAATGATGGTGATAAGTTTTATTTTAATAACATGTTTTTTAGGTTTTAAAGCCACACAAATCCAACTTGATGCTTCATTTAATAAAAATATTCCACTTAATCATGATTATATGAAAGTGTATTTAAAGCATGAAAAGCAATTTGGTGGCGCAAATAGTATTTTGATCTCAGTGTGTGATGATAGCGGTGATATTTTTAATCCTGAGTTTTTCACCCAATTAAAAGCCGTTCATGATCAGTTATATTTTATTCCTGGGGTGAATCGTCCGTTAGTGAATTCAATTTTTTCACCCAGTGCACGTTTTGTTGAAGTTGTTGAAGACGGCTTTGCGGGTGGGCCAATTATTCCCGCCAATTTTACTGCTGATCAACGAGGTTTAGCGGTTGTTAAAGAGAATATCGAAAAAGCGAAAGTCGTAGGTAGGATGATTGCCTCTGACTATTCGTGTGCGATGGTGACCGCGCAGTTGATGGAAACTGATCCGCAAACGCAAGAAAAATTAGATACGTTAGCGTTTGCACAAAAGCTAGAAAGCGAAATTCGAGAGCCATTGAGCACTGATAAAGTAAGTATCCACATTATTGGTTTTGCCAAAATGGCCGGTGATATTGCCGAAGGTGCGAAAGGGGTTGTGTTATTTTTTGCTATTGCTATCGCGTTTACTTTCATCATGGTGTGGTTATTTTGCGGCAGCATCAAGCTCACTATTTTACCTATAGCCTGTTCAATTATTGCCGTGGTTTGGCAGTTAGGGATATTGTCGAGCTTAGGCTTTGGTCTAGATCCAATGTCGATTCTAGTACCATTCTTAGTGTTCGCAATCGGCGTAAGTCATGGCGTACAGATGATCAATGCAATAGGTAAAAAAGTCGCCGAAGGAAGCAGTAATACGCGTCTTTGCTGTCAGGCTAGTTTTAGATCGCTGTTAATACCCGGTGGTATTGCATTGCTGTCAGACACGGTCGGCTTTTTGACGTTACTAACCATAGATATAGGTATAATTCGTGAACTGGCTATCACAGCAAGTTTAGGTGTGGCTGTTATTATTTTTACTAATTTGATTTTATTGCCAGTATGGGCATCGTATATGCGCTTTGAAAACACAGTTCATATTCAATCAGGCAACAGCGAAAAACCAAACTTACTTGATTCAATTCGTGATCTGTTAGTCAAAGCCACGGATCCAAAATGCGCGAAAATCATTATTGGCTGCACCTTAGTATTGTTTGCTGTAGGTTATTGGCAAGCAGGGAAAATGCATATCGGCGATTTACATGCAGGTGCACCGTCATTGCATCAAGATGCCCGTTATAACCAAGATACCTTTTTAATATCGGACAAATATACAATTTCATCCGATATTCTAAAAGTGATTGTCGAAGCTTACCCTGCAGCATGTACAGAGCACGACGTAATGGATCGCATTAGTCGTTTTCAATATAAAGTTGAAAACTTAGCAGGTGTTCAATCAGCAGTATCCCTAAGCTCAGTAGCGCAGTCGGTTAATGCCGGGTATAACGAAGGTAATTTAAAATGGCAAAGTTTGCCTCGTAATACGGCAAGTTTGGTGCAATCTACCTCACGAGTCGAAACCAGTACCGGTTTACTCAATGGTGATTGTTCAGTTATGCCTGTGATCATCTTTTTAGATGATCATAAAGCGCAGACCATTGAACATATCATTGCCAGTGTTAAGCAATTTGCCATTGAAGAACAAACCGATATGCTGCAGTTTAAGTTGGCCTCAGGGCCTGTCGGCGTCATGGCTGCGACGAATGAATCAGTTGCTGCTGCACAATTACCTATGATGTTATACGTTTATGGTGCAGTTATTATTTTATGCTTGATTAGCTTTAAGAGTGTAAAAGCGACCATAGCGGTAGTGTTACCCTTGTATATTGTATCGACTCTTGCGCAAGCTTTAATGGTACAACTTGAAATCGGTCTGACGGTTTCAACGTTGCCAGTGATTGCACTAGGTGTAGGTATTGGGGTGGATTATGGGATTTATATTTTGTCATCGATGATGGGGCAATTAAAGCAAGGTGTTGCCTTACCAGTGGCGTATCGTAATGCACTCGTTGAGCGTGGTAGTGCGGTGTTATTTACCGGTATCACGTTAGCTATTGGTGTGAGTACCTGGATTTTCTCTGATCTTAAGTTCCAAGTGGACATGGGAATATTGTTAACCTTCATGTTTTTAGTCAATATGCTTGGCGCAGTATTACTTTTACCAGCAATTGGTAGTTTGATCTGGACTGACCAGAAAAAATAATGTGAATAATTTTGCTCCTAAATGGCCTGTAAAGGCCATTTATATCTATAATTTGTGAATAGATGACCAAATAACTGAAATGCTTAAAATGTTTTCATCGAAAGGGCTGTTTATTAATTTTAAAAGGGTTAGAATTTGCCTGACTCCACACAATAAATTGCTGTACAAATTTTCCATCTAAGTAGGTGGTATAGATTTAAGGAACATGTAATGACACGAAATGAAGGGCAAGCCTCGGTTATCTTAGATAATGTCTGTAAGCTGATCCAGAAAAAAGTTCACGCTGATAATGTGTTACTCGTTGAGAAATTCGCCAAATCCTTGTACAGCAATATGTCTAAAGAAGATTTGGCACATCGCAATGATAGTGACTTATATGGCGCTGCACTTAGCCTATGGAACTCGCTAGAAAAAAATACCTCTGATGATGCGGTGATCCGCGTTTTCAATCCTGAAGTAGCAAAAGATGGCTGGCAGTCATCACACACAATCGTCGAAATTATCGCTAAAGATATGCCATTTTTAGTTGATTCTGTTCGTATGGCGATGACCCGCGAAAATATCGCATCTCATTTGCTATTACACAGCCCACTTAAGATTCAACGCGATAAAAACGCTAAAATTTCGGCTTTATCAAATTTAAAAGCCGAACAAGAGTCTAGCTCTACAAAAACAGTGTTTTTTATCGAAATTGATCGCCAAACAGATTCTTCAGTGATTGACTCGTTCAAAAAAGAGCTTGAGTCAGTGTTGAACGATGTGTCTACTGCGGTAGAAGATTGGCAACCGATCCGCAAAAAGTTAATTGCGGTCAGTAAAGAATTACCAAAACGTAACCATAACAACAATGCAAGTGAAGTCGCAGAGACTGTTGAATTCTTAGATTGGTTAGTAAAAGATAATTTCACATTAATGGGCTATCGCCAATACGATTTGTCGCCAGTACAAGGCGATTACCAGCTCAAAGGTAAAATCGAGAGCAGCTTAGGTTTAATGAAGAATTCAACCGAAGAGCATTCTCGCCTGTTATCTGAATTACCAGAAGTTGCCCGTCAAGAAGCCCGTAGCAATAACCTGTTGATCCTTACAAAAACCAATTCGTTATCACGCGTACACCGCCCAGCATACATAGATTATGTAGGGATTAAACGTTTTGATGATGAGGGGAATGTGATTGGCGAAGACCGTTTCATCGGGTTGTTTTCATCAAGTTTTTATAACAACAGCGCCGCTGATGTGCCAGTTTTAAAAAGTAAAATAAATCGCATCATGGAAATGTGTGATTTTGCCAAAGGCACTCATGCTTATAAAGCGGTATTAAATATTCTTGAAACCTATCCGCGTGATGAACTTGTTCAGGCCCGTGAAAGCGAGTTACTTGAAGTTGCAATGGGTGTTTTACAAGTACAAGAGCGCGATATGTGTCGCTTATTTGTGCGTAAAGATGCCTATGGTCGTTTTTTCTCTTGCATGGTCTATGTACCGCGTGAGCGTTATAACACAGCGCTGCGCCGTGAAACACAAGATATTTTAGGCAATGCATTTAATTCAGACGATAAAGTCGAATTTACTACCTTCTTCTCTGAGTCTACACTGGCGCGTACTCATTATACCGTGCGTGTGACTGACAACAATATAGAATATAACGTGAAAGACATCGAAAATAATTTAGTAGAAGCCGCTCGTACTTGGGAAGATAAATTACAATCAGCACTGTTAGAGTCTGCTGGTGAAGCACGTGGTAACGAATTAAACCGCAAATATTGTAATGCGTTTGCTCGTTCTTACAAAGATGAAGTACTGCCAAGTGCCGCTGTTGTTGATATTGAAAAGCTTGAACTATTGAATGACGATAACAAGCTTGAAATGTTGTTTTACCGTCCGCAAGAAGAAGCGAACAGCAACATTGTACGTTTGAGCTTATTCCACAAAGATGAGCCAATCCATTTATCAGACGTTATGCCAATGCTTGAAAACTTTGGCTTGCGCGTCATTGGTGAAACGCCTTATTCGGTTAAAACCAGCGATGGCCGTATCAACTGGATCATGGATTTCTCAATGCTACTTGATAGCAAAGGTATTGCAGATTTCGATAAAGTATCAGCACGTTTTCGTGCCGCACTTACTAGTGTGTGGAGTAACCGTTTAGAAAATGACGGCTTTAACCGTTTAGTGCTAATGGGTGGCTTAACTGGTCGCGAAGCGTCAATATTACGCGCTTATGCAAAATACATGCGCCAAGTTGGGGTTACTTTTTCGCAAACCTACATCGAGAGCACATTAGCTAATTACCCGCACATTGGTTCGCAAATTGTTAATTTATTTGCTAAAAAGTTCTCTGTTAAAAGCCCTGCCAGTGTTAAAACGCTTGATAAGCTAATTGCACAAATTTATGTAGAACTTGAAAACGTTGCTAACTTAGATGATGACCGTATTATTCGTTTATACGTCGATATGATCATTGCTACGCTGCGTACTAACTACTTCCAAAAAGATGGCATAGGTCAGTTTAAGTCTTATGTGTCGTTCAAAGTAAATCCAAGCTTAATTCCAGATATGCCATTGCCATTACCGGCATTTGAAATATTTGTTTATTCTCCACGTGTAGAAGGTGTGCATTTACGTGGTGGTAAAGTTGCGCGTGGTGGCCTGCGTTGGTCAGATCGTCGTGAAGATTTCCGTACGGAAGTACTTGGTCTAGTTAAAGCACAACAAGTAAAGAATACAGTTATTGTACCTGTAGGCTCAAAAGGCGGCTTTGTTTGTAAACAACTGCCAACGGATCGTGACGCATTCTTCAAAGAAGGCCAAGAGTGTTACAAAATCTTCATTCGTGGTTTATTAGATATCACAGATAACATTATCCAAGGTGAAATTGTGCCGCCGGTTGATGTAACTCGTCATGATGAAGATGATGCATATTTGGTTGTAGCAGCTGATAAAGGTACAGCCACTTTCTCTGATATTGCCAATGGCATTGCCAATGAATATAACTTCTGGCTAGGTGATGCATTCGCATCAGGTGGTTCAGTAGGTTATGACCATAAGAAAATGGGTATTACAGCCAAAGGTGCATGGGAATCGGTTAAACGTCATTTCCGCGAAATGGACATTGATACACAAACAACAGATTTTACGGTAGTTGCAATTGGTGATATGGCTGGGGATGTATTTGGTAATGGTATGTTGTTATCCAAGCATATCCGTTTACAAGTGGCATTTAACCACATGCATATCTTTGTTGATCCAAACCCAGATTCAGCGACGTCTTACCCAGAGCGCGAGCGCCTATTTAACTTACCTCGTTCATCGTGGGAAGACTACAACAAAGACTTGATTTCAGCGGGCGGCGGGGTGTTCTCACGTGCGGCTAAATCAATCACTTTAACGCCAGAAATGAAAAAAATGTTGGGCACTAAAAAAGCCAGCATGACACCAAACGAGCTGATCAAAGCATTCTTAATGATGGAATTCGATCTATTATGGAATGGCGGCATTGGTACTTACATTAAGAGCAGTAAAGAAAGCGATGCAGATGTAGGCGACCGTGCAAATGACGCCCTACGTATCAATGGTAGTGAGCTTGGTGCAAAAGTACTCGGTGAGGGTGGCAACTTAGGTGCAACCCAATTAGGACGTATTGAATTTGCTGCTAAAGGCGGTCGCGTTAATACTGACTTCATCGATAACGTAGGTGGTGTTGCGTGTTCTGATAACGAAGTAAATATCAAAATTTTACTTAATGGTTTAGTTACAGCCGGTGATTTAACGCGTAAACAACGTGATGAACTACTGTATTCAATGACCGATGAAGTTGCACAACTGGTACTGAAAGACTGTTATCGCCAAACGCATACACTGTCAATTACGCAATCAAAAGGCTCATCAACGCTTAAAGAAAAAGTACGCTTTATTCATGCCCTTGAAAAAGATGGCAAGTTAAATCGTGCAATTGAATTTATTCCAAGCGATGAAGAGTTGGCAGAACGCGCTGCAGCGGGTAAAGATTTAACTCGTCCAGAGTTATCGGTGCTTGTGTCTTACGCTAAAATGGTACTTAAAGAGTCACTCGTGACTGACGACATCACAGAAAATCCATATTATCGTCAGCTATTAGTGAAGTCTTTCCCTTTACCACTACGTGAAAAGTTCAATACTGCGATGGATAATCACCCACTGCGTAAAGAGATTATTGCTACTAAATTAGCTAATAATATCGTTAACGATATGGGTCTGAACTTCATGGTACGTATGCATGAAGAAACTGGCGCAAACGAAGCTGAAATTGCGTTATGTTACTCTGTTGCCAGTGAAGTATTCCAAATGCGTGATACGTGGTCTGCAATTGTTGATCTTGATAACAAGATCCCAGCCGCAGTGCAAACTGAAATGTTGTATCAATTACGTCGTACAGTACGCCGTGCAACGCGTTGGTTCTTACGTCATCGCAATAAAGCGCAAAATATTGAGCAAACAATTGCCTTCTTTGCACCGACCTTCGCTGATTTAAGTGCAAACTTAACTAACTACATGGTTGAAAAAGAAAGTGAACGTTTATCTGCTGCCGCAGACAAGCTTATTGAAAGTGCAGTGCCAGCTGAGCTTGCAACACGTATTGTATCGCTCTCTAGCTTGTTCTCAGTAATGGACTTAGCAGAAGTTGCTGCAAATTCAGGGCGTAGTATTGATATGGTATCTAATACCTACTTCAAACTAGGTGCACGGATGGGACTGCATTGGTTCCTTGACCAAATTACTCATCAGCCGGTGGCGAATCATTGGCAAGCATTGGCCCGCGCTTCATACCGTGAAGAGCTTGATTGGCAACAACGTACACTATCTGAAGTTGTTTTAAATAACTTTGCTGGTGATAACAAAGATGTTGACGGTCAAATTGATCAGTGGATGGACAGCCAAGATTTGTTACTACAACGCTGGAAGCAAATGTTAGCTGAATTTAAGACTTCACAAAGTCATGATTTTGCTAAGTTCTCAGTTGCATTACGTGAACTTATGCTACTTAGTCATAACTGTGATACATCTGCAAAATAAGCAATTGATACTGACTGATTATTTTCCCACATGAAAATAATGAGTTAATCGTTAAAATTGTTATACAATACCCCAGCCTAGTCTGGGGTATTTTTTTATTAAGAGGATTATTTCATGTTTTACGATCTTGCTCGCCGTTTTATGTTCACCCGTGATGCGGAATGGGCCCATGAATTTGCACTTCATAACTTGCGCCGTTTTAACTATACCCCGTTCAGTGCTGCATGGTCGCAATCAGTGGCAGATCGTCCAGTCGAATTTTTAGGTTTACAGTTTAAAAACCCAGTAGGATTAGCAGCTGGCCTTGATAAAAATGCAGAATGCATTGATGCGTTTGCAAAGATGGGTTTTGGCTTTATTGAGGTAGGTACTGTGACACCTCGTCCACAAGTCGGTAATGACAAGCCGCGTATTTTCCGTCTGCCGGAGTCAAATGCAATTATCAATCGTATGGGCTTTAATAATAAAGGTGTTGATAACCTAATTAATAACGTTAAGGCTGCTAAATACGACGGCATTCTAGGTATCAATATTGGTAAGAATAAAGATACCCCAAATGAACAAGGTAAAGACGATTACATCCACTGTATGCGCAAAGTGTTTGAACATGCCTCATATATTACTGTCAATATCTCATCACCAAATACGCCTGGACTTCGCGATCTGCAATATGGTGCTGCACTGGATGATCTATTGCAAAGCCTTAAAAATGAGCAGCTTGATTTGATCGCCAAACATAATAAACAAGTGCCAATGCTAGTAAAAATTGCCCCAGATCTTGATGCTGTGCAAATAGCTCAAGTTAGTGAATCATTATTAAATAACAACATCGATGGTGTAATAGCGACGAATACTACCTTAGAGCGTGCTGCGGTGCATGGACAACAATATGCTGATGAAGCCGGAGGCCTGTCAGGTCAGCCAGTACGTGAGCGCTCCACTCATGTAGTGCAAGAATTAAAACGTTTAACCGCAGGAAAACTGCCAATCATTGGAGTGGGCGGAATTGATGATGCAGCCAGTGCGAAAGAAAAATTATCAGCAGGAGCGGATCTTGTACAGGTATACACTGGATTTATATATAAAGGACCGCAATTGGTAAAAACGATCCTGCAAGGCTTATAAGGATCCGTTATTTAAGCTTTTGATCGTTCAATAAATGTTCTAAAGAAATATATATTAATTGGTCAAAAGCCGCTATACTACAATATTCATAAGATTAATTAGTAGGGGCGTAGGGAACGCATGTTACAAGCATCAAAGCAGTGGAAATGGATTGCTTGTCCAGTAAGAAATCGTTTATTGATCGATTTAGATCAAGATATGCAGCTGTGCACGCCTTATAAACTACGTCAACTCACCGATGCTATTTTAACCCAACCTAACTTTAGTTTAGAAGATGCCGCCTTTTATCAGCAGGTTTACCAATATCTTGCTGGATTTAATCTTTGGAATGGCGCGCAGCTATGTCAAATTGCGCTCAATGCGACAGCAGCTAAATTTTATTTAAAGCCAATGCTGGCAAAAAGTTGGTTTTTCGAACCCTACAAAGGCAATGAGCCCAGTATAGAAGCCGTTATAAAATTGCAAACTAGCGAACAAAGTGGTGAGTTTTTGATTGTTGACCACTGTAAAGAAGCCTCTTTATGCATTTGTCTATCTGAGCATTTTAAGCTTGATGAAAACTTAAGCCTTAATCAATTTGAAGCTATTCGTATACTTAACAATCGTGTCCATCCAATTTATAACCACGCACAAAACAGTAAAACAGCCTAAGCATATTTTTTGTAGTTCCTTTGTTTATCGCGTGTTTGTCGCCCAACCTATGTTATAATCCCGCGCAATTAGCTATTAAGGGTTATTACTTTGCATTTTATCGCACTTACTTCTATCGGAATCGAAAATTTATTGGTTGATGAACTTACTGACATTGGCGCTACGGTGACCAAACAAACAGTCGGTTCTGTGCGTTTTGACGCCGACACTACATTAGCACAAAAGGTCTGTTTAATGAGCCGCTTCGCGACACGAGTGCTGATGTTGATCGAAGAGAAAGAGGGCGTAAATAATAAAGAAAGCCTTTACAATTTTGCTCGCTCACAGCCTTGGCAGGAATGGTTTGGTCCAACGCAAACTTTTGCAGTCGACTTTAATGGTACCAACGACTCACTTAAAAATACCCAGTTCTCAGGTTTAGTGATCAAAGATGCGATTGTTGATTATTTTAATGATTTATTTGAACAGCGGCCAAACGTTGATAAACAAGATGCCAATGTACGCGTTGTTGCGCGTTTATCGCGTCAAGGTGTGGCCATGTATATCGATTATTCAGGACCGCGTTTATCTGAACGTGGTTATCGAGAAGGTCAAGGTAAGGCACCTATTAAAGAGCATTTAGCGGCAGCACTGATCAAACGCAGTGGTTGGCTTGACAATGTTCAACAGCCGCTATTTGATCCCTGCTGTGGTGCAGGTACTATTTTGATTGAAGCTGCTGGCATGGCGCGTAATGAAGCGCCGGGTTTATTCCGTGAGGGATTTGCATTTGAGCGCTTACCAAGTTTCCGTATTGCTAAATACAAAGAGTTAAAAGAGCAGCTTACAGCACAAATTACAGATCCTAAACTATGGCTTATTGGCCATGACAATGACGCTAATGTACTAAGCAAAGCAGTAGATAATGCTCGTAGAGCTGATCTAGGTGATGTGATCAAGTTTAAACAAAGCGATGCAACTAAGCTTACCTCAGTGGCAAAATTACCAGGTGTGGTTATTTCAAATTTACCGTATGGTGAACGTATTGGTTCGATGGCTGAGTTGGTAAGTTTACACAGTGCTTTAGGTACAGGCTTTAAAAAACATTTTAATAACTGGAAACTTGCCCTACTAGGCATGGATGAGAGTTTATTTAAATTATTAAAGCTGGTGAAACTCAAGCGTTATAAATTTAAAAATGGTCCACTTGATGTGGTACTTAATTTATATCAACTTGATGACAAACAAGTCAGCCAAACAACTGAAGATAAGCCTGCATTGAACTTTGAAGGTTCAATGTCGTTTGCTAATCGGGTTAAAAAGAATAAGCAAGGCCTGAAAAATTGGCTCAAACAAAATGATGTGCAGGCCTATCGTGTCTACGATGCTGACATTCCTGAATACAATGTAGCCGTTGATATTTATGGTGATTCAGCGGTAATATTTGAGTACGCTGCGCCGAAAGAAATTGACGATGTAACAGCGCACAAACGTTTACAAGACGTGATTTCGTTAACCTCACAGCAGCTCAATATCGCACCTGGAAATATTGCTGTAAAAGTACGTAAAAAGCAAAAAGGTGAAGAGCAATACACACCAATGGCTAAGCAAAATCGTACTCAAGTAGTTGAGGAGTTTGGCGCGAAGTTTAAAGTCAATTTATTTGATTACTTAGATACTGGCTTGTTTTTAGACCACCGTCTTGCTCGTCGTTATATCCAAGAAAATGCCAAAGATAAACGCTTCTTGAATTTATTTGCCTACACAGGGACAGCCTCTGTACATGCAGCTCTGGGTGGCGCTAAAGCGATAACCACGGTTGATCTATCGAAAACCTATTTAAAATGGGGCCAAGATAACTTTGACCTGAACAATATCAGTAATACCCGTTATCGTTTTGAACAGGCTGATTGTTTGAAGTGGCTTGAGCATGCCACAAGCCAATACGATTTGATCTTTTTAGATCCGCCAACGTTTTCAAATTCAAAACGCATGAAAGATGCTTTTGATGTACAAAATGATCATATTAAATTACTGACATGGGTTAAAAAAATCCTCAGTCCATCTGGCACGTTGATTTTCTCGAATAATATGCGTGGCTTCACCATGGATGAAGTTGGCTTGATTGGCTTAGGCTTAAAAGCTGTTAATATTTCAGAGCAGACGATTTCTCCTGACTTCAAACGCAATAAAAAAATACATAATAGCTGGTTGATAACCCATGGCTAAGTGGATTTTGTATCATACCGATGGCTGTCATTTATGTGAGCAAGCGCAGAGCTTGATCACGCCGTTGTTAGGTGATGATCTGTTACAGCTTGTTGATATTATGAGTGATGAAGAATTAATTACAGAATATCAGACCAGTATACCCGTTTTAAAAAGCGATCAAGGCCCGCAATTATTTTGGCCTTTCACTGCGCAAGATGTGCGTCAGTTTTTTACGCAAACAGAATAAGAGTAAACAGATAGTATGGATTTAATTAGAATTTCTAAAGCTCAACTCGCGTATGGTACGCATCCACTGTTAGACAACGCTGATGCCGTCATCGAAACTGGTGAGCGTGTGTGTGTGGTTGGTCGTAATGGTGCGGGTAAATCAACGTTACTAAAAGTCCTTGATGGCCAAGTTATTTTAGATGATGGTGAAATAAATCAGTTAGGTAGTATTAAAATATCGCGTCTAGAGCAAGATCCACCAAAAGGGGCTAGTGGCTCGGTGTTTGATTATGTTGCTCAAGGTATGCCTGAGATTGCAAATTTATTAATTGACTTTCATCACGTCAGCACTGAGTTACAAACTGACTGCACAGATAAACTACTTAATAAACTTGAACGTTTATCAAATCAACTCGAAGCCGCAGATGGTTGGCGTTTTGATAGTAGAATTCAACTTGTATTAACACAGTTAGAATTAGCACCAGAAGCCAAACTTGAATCACTTTCTGGTGGCTGGTTACGCAAAGTTGCTCTTGCACGGGCACTTGTCAGTGAGCCGGATTTATTATTACTTGATGAGCCTACTAACCATTTAGATATGGAAAGTGTGATGTGGCTTGAACAATTCTTAAAAGAGTTTAAAGGCGGTATTGTCTTTATTTCTCATGACCGTGCTTTTATTCGTGCAGTTGCTACGCGTATTCTTGATTTAGATCGTGGTAAGTTAATTTCATACCCTGGCGATTATGCTACTTATTTAGAGCAAAAAGCCCATGATTTAAAAGTAGAAGAAACGCAAAACGCATTATTTGACAAACGCTTAGCAGAAGAAGAAACGTGGATCCGCCAAGGTGTAAAAGCACGTCGAACGCGTAATGAAGGGCGTGTCCGCGAGCTCAAACAGCTACGTAATGAACGCAAACAGCGTGTTGATCAAGTGGGTAAAACTGACTTCAATATTGAAACTGCAGACCGTTCAGGTAAATTAGTATTTGAAGCTAAACATCTAAATCATGCATTTAATAAAGATAAAGTTATCGCCAATGACTTCTCTACATTAGTAATGCGTGGCGATCGTATTGGCTTAGTTGGCCCTAACGGTATTGGTAAGACGACTTTATTAAAACTGCTATTTGGTGATATTGAAGCTGATGCAGGGATTGTTAAGCAAGGGGTGAACTTAGAGTTTGCTTACTTTGATCAATACCGCCAAAAGCTTGATGAAGAAGCCACCGTACAAGATAACGTTGCCGAAGGTAAGCAAGAAGTAATGATGGGCGGACGCTCACGTCATGTACTCGGTTATTTACAAGACTTTTTATTCCCACCTGCGCGTGCTCGTACACCAGTTAAAGCACTCTCTGGCGGTGAAAAAAATCGCTTATTATTAGCTAAACTATTTTTAAAACCATCAAATATTCTTGTGCTTGATGAGCCAACCAATGATTTAGATATAGAAACCCTTGAGCTGTTAGAGGATATTATTAATCAGTATCAGGGAACTGTGTTAATTGTAAGCCATGACCGTGAGTTTATTGATAATACCTGTACCAGTGTTTGGGCATTTGAAGGTAATGGGGTAATTACAGATATTGTCGGTGGTTACAGTGATTATGAAGCCTATGCTAATTATTTAGCACAGGAACAAAAAAAACAGCTAACTACACCTGCTAAAAAAGAAGCAGTCGTTGCACCAGCTCCTGTGGCTAAAGCAGATAACAAAAGTAATAAACTCTCTTACAAATTAAAACTTGAATTAGAACAATTACCCAGTAAGCTGGAACAACTTGAACAAGCATTAGAAGCACAGCAAGTTGTGGTTAATGACGCTGATTTCTTTAAACAAGATGCCAGTGCGACAACCAAAGAATTGAACCATTTAGCACAACTTGAGTCTGACCTTGAAGCCGCTCTGGAGCGCTGGGAAGAACTTGAAGATTTAAAGAATCAGTAGTAAGGACTAAAATGAAATATAAATTACTCGCGGCTAGTATTTTAGCTACGATGAGTACATCAGCAATCAGTGCAACATATCAGTTGACAGAGCTGAGTTCTTTAGACGAAGCCAAGCATAATTACGTAAAAGATGTCAGCGAAAGTGGCAATATAATCGGCGTTGCTAACGGTATTTACAATTTACCTATTGATGTTAGTTATATCGATTTTGGTGATAATGTAATTGAAAGTGCTTACCGTGAGCGAGAAAAGTATTTTAAGAACATTGATAAAGAAATTACTTTTACGCTTGATGATATTGAAAAAAATAATGCGGCGGCAACTAACCCAGATGCACACAGTTTTATGCTTTCATTTTTATCAGCACAAGCTAATAACTCAGAATATCAAAAACTGGCAAATATTGTTGGTTACCATGTTTTGAATGGTGAAGCTCAAGAGCAAGTACTGTTTGATGTTGCATCAGTCGATTATGATGGCCTTACACGATCAGTTAGCAATAACTATAATGCAGTGGCTGAAGACGGTGTTACTGTGGGTTGGGGCAGTGCACCTTATGAGAAAACTAGCTTTCTTCCTGAGGGTGAAAGTGAAGAAGAAACACGATTCGTGCGTGATTTTATCTCTCGGGGCATTGTTGTATCGCCATCGGGTTTAAATGTGCCATTAGTGCCAGAGTATGCGGAATTTGGTGGCTTAAGTTCAGCCAACGATATCGTTAAAACAAACACCGGTTATATTGTCGTTGGGCAAGTATCAACAGGGATCCCAGTTGATAGACAAGAAAATATTGATGATAATTGTGATGGTGAAGATGAACCTGTCAGTGTTTGTATTGAGAATTTGTATAGAAGCACATCATCACGATTGTTCGATACCCGTGCAGTTAAGTGGACACTTGATACAAATTTAAACATTACTAAAACTGAACCGCTTGGTTTGGGTCTTACACCAGAAGATGATGATGGGTTTGCATTTATAAGTAATGCACTTGCTGTTAATAGTAATGGTATTGTTGCCGGTTACTCTGACATTCGTGATAATAACAGATCGTCAACAATTAGATCGTTGCCTGTTTATTACAAAGACGGAAACGTTGTTGAAATGCTCAATCAAGAAGATGATTGGACAGGTGGTAAGGCAGTAGCAATTAATAATAATAATACGATTGTTGGTTATGGAATAAAGAGAATTGATGGCTCAGATCGTCAAAAATTCTTTTATCATGATGTTGCCAGTAATAGTACTGTATTCCCAACGGATTTCTTTAATAGCTCCAGCTCAGTTGCCAATGATATTAATGTTAATGGTTATATTGTTGGTGAAGGTGAAACTGACCTATTTAATGTTGGTGCGCGTCGCCGCGAAGGTTTCCTGTACAAGATTGGTGAAGATGCGATTACAAATATAAATGATCTACTGCCTTGCTACGAAGCAGATGGTGAAACACGTTATGGTTATGTCGTTTCAGGAGCTAAAGTAATTAACAATAAAAACGAAATTTTTGGTGTTGCTACTAAAACGGTCGAGAAAACTGATTCATTAGGCGGTGTTGTACGAGATATCAATGGTGAAATAGAATACGAAAGTATTGTAGTGCCAGTGAAGTTATCTCCTATTAACGGGACTATTGATAGTTGTTCAGCTCCTGAAACGGAAACTTATGAACGTCAATCGTCTAGTTCCCCTTGGTATACGTTATTGTTACTACCGTTAGTTGGTCTGCGTCGTATATTGCGATAAGTATTGAAATTATTGCTAGGTGATCCAGCATTAACGGTCACTTAGTATTAAAATAAAAAATCCTGCTTTGCTAAGCAGGGTTTTTTTTGTCTATACTTTAAATTGAAACAGTTATTTTTTATGACGATTTAACCATGCTTTTCGCACTGAGCGTCGCCATAGTAAATCAACACCGAAATAGCCTATTATTGAGGCAACACAGGCAGAAATAAGCGAGCCAACTAAAAAAGCAGGACCAATGGTGGTTAAGCTTTCCATAAACCACTGCCAACTTGGTTCAAATGCAAAATGTTGCTCCGGCTGCCCTAACACTAACGTACCAATTAAATACGAACAATAAAAAATAGGTGGCATGGTTAGCGGGTTAGTGATCCATACTACGGCGACAGAAATAGGTAGATTTACTCGTAATGGAATAGCCAACGCAGCAGCAAGCACCATCTGAAAAGGAACAGGGATGAAAGCGAAGAATAAACCGACTGAAAATGCCCCACGAGCTGAGCGACGATTTAAATGCCATAGATTAGCATCGTGGAGTAAACGACCAAAAATTTTTAAATATTTATGATGTTTAACTTTATTGTGATCGGGTAAAAACCGTTGGATCGTTTTTTTAGCCATTTAAAGCAACCATTTACATCTGTTTGGTTAAGCGTTGGGTTTGTCGTTGGTTGTATTATAACCGTTTATTATTATCAGACCCTTGTATTTACAGTTTTCGCGTTATCTCTGTTAATTGCGAGTGCCTATTTTAAGCCGTTTTACCGTGTATTGTTAGGTTTTATTTGTGGAATTTTGTGTGTATGGGGACATTTTTCCAGCTTTTATGCAATTTCCAGCTTGGCTTTGGATGAAAATAAACCACATCTAAGTAATATTACGATTGTTGAAGTTATTTCTCAGCGTGATAACTATTATTTAAAAGTTCAGCTCAATGAGATAGATAATCAGCCTCTATCAAATATTAAGCCTCCTTTTGCATTGCTCACTTTAAAAAACGACCAGAGACTCAAAGTAGGTGATCACGTTACAACGTGGCTTGAATTAGAAAAATATCGCAGCCAAAAAAATTATGATGTGTTTGATAAAGAGCGTTACGCATTTAGTGAGCGACTATTTTTTAAAGGCAAGCAAGTTGGTAGTATTATCGAAATATCGAACAACCATGAATTTGAGCTAATTGAAAAATACCGTAATTTTATCAAACTCACCTACCAGCATAACTCGCTAAATTGGCTGTTTTATCCGCTAATGACTGGCGACCGCAGTGCTATGAGTTTTTCACAAAAGCAAGAATTACAGCAATTTGGTATTAGCCATTTATTGGCTATTTCGGGATTACACATTGGCTTGATGTTTAGTATCGGTTTTTTTATAACTCGCTATTTAACAAGCCTTTTTATTTTTGTGGTTAAACCAACTACACAGCAGATCAATTTGTCACTTATTTATAGTTTAGGTGGATTTGTGCTTGCTTTTAGTTATGTGTACTTAAGTGGTTTTATCGTCTCTGCAACGCGTGCGCTGATCATGCTAGGGTGTTATTTAGTTATTTATTACTTTGCTAAGCAGGCACTACGCTGGCGATTTATCTTGTTTGCATTGGTATGTGTATTACTTATTGATCCATTTAGTTTACTTAATCCGGGACTTTATTTTTCATTCACTGCGGTGGCAATTATCTTTTGGGTTTTTAGTGTTATAACCGTAACCAGCTCCGGCTTTTTAGCCATCATAAAAACACTTATTATTCTACAGCTTGCATTGTTTATTGGTTTACTACCATTATCACTTTATTATTTTAATGGGGTCAGTGTAATTGGCTTAGTTGTTAATTTAGTGGCTATCCCATTACTTGGTTTAATTATCATGCCTTGCTTAGTAATGTTTTCTGCAATTAGTGTGTTTTTTGATATTAGTGGGTTGATTAGTGTGTTTGATTCATTATTACAACATATTTATCAACTCTTATTGTTGATCCCGGTTGATTTTCGTTGGTTTGATACCACAAATTTTAGCCAGCAATGGCTTATTAGTAGCTACATTACAGCAATAATTGTGTGTTTTTTGCCCTGGCGTTTATTGGCATGCATACCATTATTACTGGTTGTACTCGATCATTATTTACTGACCAAACCGCGCTGGCAGCTAAATGTATTCGATGTCGGTCATGGCACCATGGTGTTAGTCAGTAATCGAGGTAAAGGTTTTATCTATGATCTTGGCCCAATTTATTTTAATACATTTACGCGGGTCAACAGCACCTTAATACCTTATTTAAAAAGAAACGGCATTGAGGCGGAAGTTGCGCTCATCAGCCACATGGATAAAGACCATGCTGGAGGGCTTATCCATTGGTTAGAGCAAGGTTATCAGCATACTTTTAAATTGCTACAACCAAATGGGCCAGAGCAAGTTTGCAGAGCGGGCGAATATAGTTTTTATGACTTAACCATTACCGTGAGCGAGCCAGCACAGCATTTAATAACTGATAATGATAACTCTTGTGTCGTGCGCATTAGCGATGGCAGGTTCAGTGTTTTGCTTCCAGGTGATATTTCAGCAACAAGAGAAGCGCAACTAATCCAGCAGCAAGGGGTGCTTAAAAGTACGGTATTACTGAGTCCTCACCATGGCAGTAATACCTCATCGAGTGATGCATTTATTGCTGCGGTTGCTCCTGAGATTGTTATTCATTCAACGGCATATAAAGGACAGTGGCAATTTCCACGTACAGAAGTTATAGCACGTTATGCTACACAGCATGCTTTACAATATACAACAGCGAATAAAGGGCAGGTTAAAATTGAATTTTATCCACATCACTACACAGTAAACCTAGCTCGTGAAGATGAAAGTTATTGGTTTCTAAAAGATTGAGTTTAGTTTTGTGCAACTGGAGGCTACAATAGCCACAGATTATGAATAAGAGAGTATTATGGACCAGACTACATCACAAATTTATAAGCGTTTATTGACGTATGTGGGGGATTATAAAAGCGTTGCCATTTTTGCTGTTATTGGCATGATTGGTTACTCAGCGATGGATGCTTTATTTATCCAACTAATGAAGCCATTTATAGATCAGGGCTTAAATCAACGCAACGCTGAAGTATTAAAATACGCGCCATTTGTTGTCATCGCGTTAGTATTTGGCCGAGGCGTTTTTAATTATATCTCGTCTTATTGTTTAAGTTATGTGGGTTCACAAGTTGTCCGTTCGTTACGTCAGCAATTATTTGAGCATATTTTACATTTACCGGTTGCATTTCATGATCAAAATTCAACGGGTGATTTGATTTCAAAAATAACGTTCGATACAGAGCAAGTACAGCAAGCGATCACCAAAGCGATGCTCATTGTGGTCAGAGAAGGCGCGTTTGTGGTGTTTTTGCTAGCTGTGATGTTTTATACCAGTTGGAAGCTGTCGTTAATCTTTTTGGTTATAATTCCCTTAGTGGCCGTTATTGTCTCTGTTGTATCAAAACGTTTTCGCCATATCTCTAAAAACATTCAATCAGCAATGGGACAAGTTACCCGTAGCTCAGAGCAAATGCTCAGTGGTCATAAAGTTATTCATGGCTTTGGCGGTCAAGCGCAAGAAATAACTCAGTTTGCAAAAATTAATAACCATAACCGTCAGCAGCGTATCAAAATGGATGCCACTAAAGCGCTTAGTGTATCTGTGATTCAAATTTTGGCTGCCAGTGCAATGGCCGTTATTCTCTGGGTGGTTTCCATGCCATCAATGATTGATACAGTGAGCTCGGGGGATTTTGTGGTGCTTATTTCATCGATGATGATGTTATTACGCCCTTTAAAGCAATTAGCTAATGTAAATAGTGATTTACAGCGTGGCATATCTGCAGCGCAAAGTATTTTTTTAGTGCTTGATGAAGAGGTCGAAAAAGACGTCGGTACAGTTAGTGTAGATAAAGTAAAAGGTATGATTGAAGTTAAAAATGTCACCTTCAATTACCCAACGAAAGCAGAAGCTGTATTAAAAAACTTATCGCTCACTATAAAAGCAGGCGAGAGTATTGCGTTAGTTGGGCGTTCTGGTTCTGGTAAATCAACCATTTCAAACTTATTACCGCGTTATTATGACTTACAACCGCCCAGTGAGATTTTACTCGATGGTGTGCCATTGGCGGATTATAAGTTAACTGATTTACGTCGCCAATTTGCTTTAGTATCCCAGCAAGTGGTGTTATTTAATGACACTATTGCTAATAACATCAGTTATGGGATTGCACGTTCACTTAGCGATGACGAGGTATTGAATGTAGCAAAACAAGCACATGTGTGGGAATTTGTTAAAGATTTACCCGATGGTCTAAATACCATGGTCGGTGAGAATGGTGTAATGTTATCAGGCGGGCAGCGCCAACGAATTGCAATTGCGCGGGCGATATTAAAAGATGCACCAATCTTGATTTTAGATGAAGCAACCTCTGCATTGGATACTGAGTCTGAAAAACTGATCCAGCAAGCTTTAGAAGCATTAATGAAAAATAAAACCTCTATTGTGATTGCCCACCGATTATCAACAATCGAACAAAGCGACCGCATCTATGTTATTGATAATGGTCAAGTGATAGAAAGTGGTGATCACACTAGCTTACTGGCTAATGATGGCACGTATGCAGCGCTTTGCAAGATGCAATTTGGTGATCACGGGTGAGTAAAATAGAACAAAGTTGGTATCGAGAACTAAGCTTTATTACCATATTACTTTTACCACTGAGTGTGTTATTTTGGTTTATAAGTGATCTGCGTAAATTAGCGTATAAGCTAGGTTTAATGAAGGCATACCAAAGCCCTGTGCCAGTTATCGTGGTAGGTAATATTAGCGTTGGTGGTAATGGGAAAACCCCCTTTGTGATCTGGCTTGCGAATTACTTACAGCAGCGTGGCTTAAGGGTTGGCATTATTAGTCGAGGCTATGGCGGTAATAGTGATAGCTATCCACTTACTGTGACTGAGCATACCGACACGACTCAGGCAGGTGATGAGCCGGTACTTATTCAACGCAGGCTTGACTGCCCTGTAGTTGTAGGCCCAGATCGACAAGCGAATATAAAACAATTAATTGCGCAATATCAGCTTGATGTGATTATTTCCGATGATGGTATGCAACATTATAAAATGGCCAGAACAATAGAGTGCTGTATTGTTGATAGTGAACGGCGTTTTGGCAATGGCTTGTTAATGCCTGCGGGGCCACTGAGAGAAACACAAAAACGTTTAAAATCAGTTGACTTAGTTATTGAAAATGGGGGGAATGCCACGTTTAATTATCAGCTAAAAAGTGCTGATTTAGTAAATGTTGCCACTAATATAGCCACTAAAGTCCCGCTTTTGACCGGTCACGCAGTGAGCGCCATTGGTAATCCACAACGTTTTGAAAATAGCTTACGTCAACAAGGCATTACATTGCTAAGTTGCCATCATTTTCGAGATCATTATGGTTATACAGCACAAGATTTCATAAAATTTAATGATGAAATAGTGTTTATGACGGAGAAAGATGCGGTAAAATGTCACTCATTTGCAAAACCAACGTGGTATTTTTTACCTGTTGACGCAGAGCCATCCCCTGCGGTGGTATCTAAACTTAACTTATTACTGAGAGAAAAAGGGATCCTAGATGGCCTTTGATACAAAATTACTTGAAATAATTGCTTGCCCAGTGTGTAAAGGCAAATTACGTTTAGACAAAGAAAACAGTGAATTGATCAGCACAGCTGCAAAACTTGCTTACCCTATTCGAGATGATATTCCTGTATTACTAGAAAATGAAGCGCGTGAATTGAGCTTAGAAGAGATTGAAAAGTGGAATTCGTAGTCGTTATTCCTGCACGCTTTGCATCGAGTCGTCTACCAGGTAAACCACTTGCTGATATTTGTGGCAAACCGATGATCCAACATGTTTATGAAAAGGCGATGGCGTCAGGGGCAAGTAAGGTCGTGATAGCCACCGATCACCAACAGGTTTTTGATGTTGTCAAAGGTTTTACTAATGATGTATTAATGACTCGAGATGATCATCAGTCAGGCACTGAACGGCTAGCAGAAGTTGTTGATTTATTATCTCTCAATAACGATATTATTGTAGTGAATGTACAAGGTGATGAGCCTTTATTAGCCGCTGAAAATGTCTCGCAAGTTGCAGCTTTACTTGCTAATTCAAGTGCGCCAATGGCGACCTTGAGTGCTGCCATTGATAGTGTCGATGAGATCTTTAATCCCAACGCAGTTAAAGTCGTCAGCGATGTAAATAAAAACGCACTGTACTTTTCTCGTGCCAGCATTCCCTATGATCGAAGTCATATGTACACAGGTGAAAATAACGGATTAGACATACAAGATTTTCAACGTCATGTGGGTATTTATGCATACCGCGCTGGTTTTATTAAACAATACATCTCACTGACGCCATCCCCATTAGAGCAACTTGAATCTCTTGAGCAATTACGTGTTTTATATCATGGCTATAAAATAAAAATAGAACAGGCAAAAATAACACCGCAAGCAGGGGTTGATACGCCTGATGATTTAGCGCGTGTAGTCGCTATACTGCAAAGTCATTAAGTGGTGAACACGTTCACATTACTCAAGGTTATAGCAAAGCACCTTGATTTTTATATTATAGAAAAACCTGCCGGGCTTAATTTCCATAGTGAAGAAGGCCCAGGTTTTGTAGTACTCGCTGAGCAACAACTCGCAGAAAAGTTATATGCTGTGCACCGCCTTGATAAAGTGACATCGGGGCTAATAATTTTAGCACGCAGTAGTGAAGCGGCTGCAAAGCTGACAGTTTTATTTACTGCTCATCAAGTTAATAAGTTTTATTTGGCGATAAGTGATTGCAAACCGAAGAAAAAGCAAGGTTGGATCAAAGGGGATATGGCTAAATCACGCCGTAGTACCTATAAGCTACTAACAAGTAAAGAAAACCCAGCTATAACTCGCTTTTATTCTATTAATTTTAAAGCCAATAGAAGGGCATTTATCTTAAAGCCTTACTCGGGTAAAACGCACCAATTACGGGTCGCGCTAAAAAGCCTTTCTGCGCCGATTTTAGGTGATGTAATATACGGTGGTACTGCTGCTGAGCGCACCTATTTACATGCTTTTGCACTAAGTTTTGTGTGGCAAGGTAAACTACAGCAATTTAGTTTGTTACCGCATTACGATGATGAGTTTACAACATTAATTGAACATGAAAATTTTCAGCCTTGGCAAACACCATGGCAACTGGATTGGTAAATGAGTGAAAAAGCAACCGATATCCGTTTTGGTGGTATCAAAAGATTATATGGCAACACTGAATTTGAATGGCTACAACAAGCCCACTTTTGTGTTATTGGTATTGGTGGCGTGGGCTCGTGGGCGGCAGAGGCTCTAGCACGTACTGGGGTTGGTAAAATAACCTTAATTGATCTTGATGATATTTGTGCAACCAACGTAAATCGGCAAATACATGCATTAACAGGCACTGTGGGTGAAGCAAAGGTTGTCGCAATGAAGGCCCGCTGTGAATTGATCAATCCACTGTGTGAGGTCAGTGTTGTCGATGATTTTATTACTTTAGATAATATTCGTGAGCATATAAGTGGTTTTGACTATGTCATAGATTGCATTGATGCAGTAAAAGAAAAAGCGGCATTAATAGCACATTGTAAACGTAACAAAATACCGGTGATCACCACCGGTGGTGCTGGCGGTCAAACTGATCCGAGTCAAATCACTTTTGGTGATGTAGCAAAGACCACCCATGATCCATTACTGGCAAAAGTGCGATATATTTTGCGTAAACAGTACAACTTTAGTAGCAATCCAAAGCGAAAATTCAACATCGATTGTGTTTATTCAACTGAGCAATTGGTATATCCAAGTACTGATGGCAGCGTTTGTCATGCTAAACAGGGGGCTGATGGCTCCATGAATATGGATTGTAACAACGGTTTTGGTTCAGCGACTATGGTAACCGGAAGTTTTGGTTTTTTTGTCGCAGCAAAATCAATACGTAAATATTTAGATCGCTGCGCACGTACCGTGAAAAGTTAGTTTTTCTGTTCTGCCATGGTTTGAATACGCTCAACCATGGCTTTAATACCGTTGCCTCTGGAAGGACTAAGGTGCTGGATAAGCCCTAGATGATTAAACTGTGCAAATGCGTCAGTGTTAATAGCTTGTTCAGGGGTTAAGCCATTATAAAGCGACAGAATGATCGCTAATAATCCTTTTACTATGCGGGTATCTGAGTCACCAATAATAACTAGGCAATTTTCTTCAAGATCAAAATCCAAATACAGCCAAACTTTACTCTCACAGCCAGGCACAAGGGCATCACTGGTTTTTAAAACAGCCGGCATAGCTGGTAATTGTTTACCTAGTAGCATTATTTCACGGTATTTTTGTTGCCATGATGGCGATCTTTCAAGCGATAAAGCAATTTCTTTAAACGTTTTAATCATGTCTTATCCATAATTAGTCTAATAACTCTAAGCAATTTTGCAAAGCAGCGATAAATAAATCAACATCGCTATGGTTATTATAAAATGCAAAGCTGGCTCGAACACTGCCATTAATACCTAAATGTTGCATTAATGGCTGCGCACAATGATGACCGCTGCGAACTGCTATACCATAACCATCTAAAAGTGTTGCTATATCGAAAGGGTGTTCGTCTTTATAATTGAAACAAAGGGTGCCAATATTGTTCTCAAGGTTGCTATAAACGGTAATTCCTGCGATGGATTGCAGTTTTTCTGCCGCATAATTAAAAATTACTTGTTCATGAGTATATACATTAGTCTTATTTAAACTGGTTAGATAATCGATTGCAGCTGCAAAAGCGATCACTGCAGCAATGTTTGGTGTACCTGCTTCAAACTTTGCTGGTGCCTGACGAAATATTGTTTTTGCTAATGTAACAGTTTCAATCATTTCGCCACCAGTTTGATACACAGCTAAACTATTTAACCGATCATAACGACCATATAATCCTCCTAATCCGGTCGGCCCGAGCATTTTATGAGCCGAAAAAACATAAAAATCACAACCAAGTTGAGGTAAATTTGGCTGTAAATGCAGCGCAGCTTGCGCACCATCCACTAAGGTAATTGCATCATGGCGTTTTGCGGCATGTAATATTGGGTCAAGATCTGTGATATTACCAAGCGCATTAGACGCGTGAGTGATAGCAAGTACAGATGGCTTATGCTGACTGATGAATTCAACACATGCTTGAACATCAAAGCAGCCATTTTTTTGTAACGGAAGTGCCAGTAGCTTTGCTCCCGTGCGCTTTGCTAACTGTTGCCATGGCACAATATTAGCGTGATGCTCTAAGGCTGAAATGATGATGGTTGAATCATTATCAAGCTGCTCAGTTAAGCCATTCGCCACTAAGTTTATTGCCTCAGTAGCTCCTTTGGTCCAAACTAATTCATTTGCATCGATATTAAAATAATTGGCAACGGTCTGTCTTGCTTGTTCATAGGCATGGGTTGCTTGTTCGCTTAAGGTATGGCGGCCACGATGAACATTAGCATTATTGCGTGCGTAAAATTGCTCAGTCGCGCTGATAACTGACAGTGGTTTTTGTGTGGTTGCAGCCGAATCAAGATAGACCAGCGGTTGCCCGTTGATGAGTTGTTTTAGGGCAGGAAAGTCTGCGCGAATTTTTTCTATATTAAACATAACTTTTCAACACCAAGCACAGCAAAGCCGAATTAAAAACTGAATCGGAATTGTAATGGCTTTGTGATATTTCTCAAGGACTAGATACAAAAAAGGCCGCAAATGCGGCCCTTTTTAGCATTAACTAAAATTAACGCTTGTCTGTCGCTACGTAATCACGGTGTGTGTGACCAGTATATAGCTGACGTGGACGGCTGATCTTATGACCAGGTTGCGATAACATCTCGTCCCAGTGTGTGATCCAACCAACAGTACGTGCCATTGCGAAGATCACAGTGAACATGCTTGTTGGGATACCAATTGCTTTTAAGATAATACCTGAGTAGAAGTCTACGTTAGGGTAAAGTTTCTTCTCAACAAAGTATGGGTCTTCTAAGGCAATTTGCTCAAGTTTCATTGCAATATCCAGCAATGGATCTTGAATATTAAGCTCAGCAAGTACTTCGTGACAGGTTTGACGCATTACAGTTGCACGCGGGTCGAAGTTTTTGTAAACACGGTGTCCAAAGCCCATAAGACGGAATGGGTCCGACTTATCTTTTGCTTTAGCAACGTATTCGTCGATGCGATCAACAGAGCCAATTTCTTCTAACATGTTTAAACATGCTTCGTTAGCACCGCCATGTGCAGGGCCCCATAGTGATGCGATACCCGCTGCAATACATGCATATGGGTTAGCACCAGAAGAGCCAGCTAAGCGTACTGTAGACGTTGATGCATTTTGCTCGTGATCAGCGTGAAGCATAAAGATTTTATCCATTGCTTTAGCAGTCACTGGATTAACTTTATATTCTTCAGCTGGTACAGAAAACATCATATGTAAGAAGTTTTCTGCATAGCTTAAATCATTACGTGGATAAACGAATGGTTGACCTACGTTATATTTGTAAGCCATCGCTGCGATAGTTGGTAGCTTAGCAATTAATTTTACTGCACTTGTTTTACGTTGTGTTGCATCAGTAATATCAAGATCTTCATGATAAAAAGATGATAATGCACCAACTACACCACATAGCATAGCCATTGGATGGGCATCAAAACGGAAACCTTGGAAGAAGTTTGCAATTTTCTCATCAAGCATCGTGCTATGTGTAATTTGTGATGCAAAATCAGCATATTGCTCTTTAGTTGGTAACTCACCATTTAGCAGTAAATAACACAACTCAACATAATCTGAGTCTTCGGCTAGTTGTTCAATTGGGTAACCACGGTGAAGTAATATCCCTTTGCCACCGTCGATATATGTAATTGAAGATTCGCAAGAACCAGTCGACATGAAACCTGGATCATATGTGAAATGACCATGAGCACCTAACGTACGTACATCGATTACATCCTGACCAGCAGTACCTTGGTAAATTGGAAGTTCGATTGGATCTAGACCATCAATATGGACTGTGGCTTTCTTATCCGCCATCTATTTATCTCCTATTAAGATAACAACTCTGATTGTTATGTTCTGAATCTGTTTAAGCACATTCTTTTCATTTTAACGTGAAAGAGGGGGTTAAAGTCAATTTTTATAAACATTATGCACAAATGTATAATAAATATTCTCACGGGATTAAATATTATACCATTGGCTAATTCGCAAATAGCTATAACTAAACAAGAATTGTAAAAAGACCTCTGGCTATATATACTATCGAAGGTTTTATACCGTATTGTCTGTAGGTAAACGTTATTTTTACAGCTAATCTTTGCAAAAATGTGAATTTTAGTCGTAACAAAACGCTTTACTTAGATAGTTCCATCAGAAAAATCGTTTTTTGGTGGGTTAAGAAAAACAAGTAGATGAGCTCCTAGTGGGCAAGATGGGCAAGTAACTGTGAAAAAGCAAAGACCTGTAAATCTAGATCTAACAACTATATCTATGCCGGCAGCGGCTAAAGCATCAATTTTTCACCGCGTCACCGGTGTTGCATTATTTTTTGCTTTAACGTTTGTCATTTGGGCTTGGTCAGAGTCTCTTTCTTCAGCTGAAGGTTTTGAATTCGTCAAGGGTCTGTTTAGCGGATTCATTGCCAAATTTATAGCTTGGGGCACCATTTCTGTATTGGCGTATCACCTTATTGGTGGTATCCGTCATATCATTATGGATATGGGACATTGGGAAGAACTTGAATCAGGTAACCTTAGCGCTAAAATTGCAATGGCACTTGGCGTTGTGGCTTCTGTATTAGCAGGGGTGTGGATATGGTTTTAAATCAAGCAACTCTAAAACGTGACGGCATACAAGATTATGTCTCGTTACGTACCACGGCACTAGTAATTACCGCGTATGCGATTTTTATTATTGGCTACTTCTTATGTACACCAGAAGTCACTTTCGAAGCATGGCAAGGCCTGTTTTCAAACCTAGCAATGAAAGGGTTCACACTAATTACCCTTGTTTGCATTATGGTTCATACCCGTATTGGCCTTTGGCAAGTACTGACTGACTACGTTAAATGCGCAAAATTGCGTGCTGTTTTAGGTTTTGTTTTGAACCTAATGGCCGCTGCATACGTAGCAATTGGTCTAATCGTTCTATGGGGTGTTTAAGTGAAATATTCTGTTCGTGAATTTGATGCCGTCGTGATTGGCGCAGGTGGTGCGGGTATGCGCGCGGCACTTGCAATCACTGAATCAGGTAAAACCTGTGCACTTATCTCTAAAGTTTTCCCAACGCGTTCACACACTGTGTCTGCACAAGGTGGTATTACGGTTGCGCTGGGTAACTCACATGAAGATAACTGGGAATGGCACATGTACGATACCGTTAAAGGTTCCGATTTCATCGGTGACCAAGACGCTATCGAATATATGTGTAAAACTGGCCCAGAAGCAATTACTGAATTAGAAAACATGGGTCTACCGTTTTCTCGTTTTGAAAATGGCCGTGTTTACCAACGTCCTTTCGGTGGTCAATCGAAAAACTTTGGTGGCGAGCAAGCAGCACGTACCGCGGCTGCGGCTGACCGTACAGGTCATGCGTTATTGCACCTTCTTTATCAACAAAACGTTAAAAACAAAACCAATGTATTCTCTGAGTGGTATGCATTAGATTTAGTTAAAAACGATGATGGTAATGTAGTTGGTTGTACTGCTATTGATATTGAAACAGGCGAAGTTGTTTATTTCAAATCAAAAGCTGTGGTACTAGCAACAGGTGGTGCGGGTCGTATCTTCGCTTCAACTACTAATGCTCACATTAACACTGGTGACGGTGTTGGTATGGCGACACGTGCTGGCATTTCTATGCAAGACATGGAAATGTGGCAGTTTCACCCAACCGGTATTGCTGGTGCGGGTACGCTAGTAACGGAAGGTTGTCGTGGTGAAGGTGGTTATCTTTTAAATAAAGATGGCGAACGCTTCATGGAACGTTATGCACCGAATGCGAAAGACTTAGCGTCACGCGATGTTGTTGCCCGTTCAATGATGACAGAAATTCGTGAAGGTCGTGGTTGTGATGGTCCTTGGGGTCCACACATTAAGCTTAAACTTGATCACTTAGGTGAAGAAACGCTTAACCTACGTCTTCCAGGTGTATGTGATCTTGCTAAAACATTTGCTCACGTTGACCCTGCAAAAGAGCCAATTCCAGTAATCCCTACTTGTCACTATATGATGGGTGGTGTTCCTACTAACGTAAATGGTCAAGCGCTACAAATCGATGCTAACGGCAACGAAAAAGTAGTTGAAGGTTTATTTGCTGTTGGTGAAATTGCCTGTGTATCTGTACACGGTGCAAACCGCCTAGGTGGTAACTCATTACTTGATTTAGTTGTATTTGGGCGTGCTGCAGGTAACTTCCTTGGCACTTACCTAAATGACGTTGAAGTATCAAAAGATGCCTCAGAATCAGATTTAGACGCTGCACTCGCTCGTTTCAATCGTTGGGAGAACTCAACAGTTGGTCAAGGCGAAGATCCAGTACAAATCAAGAAAGACCTACAGCAGTGTATGCAACTTAACTTCTCGGTATTCCGTGAAGGTGAGTCAATGGCAGCCGGTCTAAAAGAGCTTAAAGAAATTCGTGAACGTCTGCAGCATGCGCGTCTTGATGATAAATCATCAGACTTCAACACTGCACGTATCGAATGTCTAGAGTTAGATAACATGATGGAAACAGCATACTCAACAGCAGTTGCTGCAAACTTCCGTACAGAAAGCCGTGGTGCACACTCTCGCTTTGACTTCCCAGATCGTGATGACGAAAACTGGTTATGTCACTCAGTATTCAATCCGGTAACGGATGAAATGAGCAAGCGTGATGTAAACTATGCGCCGAAACTGCGCGAAGCATTTCCACCTAAAGCACGTACCTACTAGGAGCGAGACGATGGCACAAGTACAATTTTCTGTTTATCGTTACAATCCAGATGTTGATAACGCCCCCCGTATGCAAGAATATACTTTGCAAACGGAAGAAGGCCACGACATGATGGTATTGGATGCACTTTTATTATTAAAAGAGCAAGATCCAACGTTATCATTTCGTCGTTCATGCCGTGAAGGTGTGTGTGGCTCTGACGGTGTTAACATGAATGGTAAAAATGGTTTAGCATGTATTACTCCTTTATCAACGCTACAAAAAGGTGGCAAAGGTAAAATCGTAATTCGTCCATTACCAGGTTTACCAGTGGTACGTGACCTTGTTATTGACATGAGTCAGTTCTACACTCAATACGAAAAAGTAAAGCCTTATCTAATTAACGATACACCTGCTGCAGGTGAGCGTCTTCAATCAATTGAAGAACGTGACAAGTTAGATGGCTTGTATGAGTGTATTCTATGTGCATGTTGTTCAACATCGTGTCCTTCGTTCTGGTGGAATCCAGACAAGTTCATCGGTCCAGCTGGTCTTCTTCATGCTTACCGTTTCTTGGCAGATAGCCGAGATACAGCAACAGAAGAGCGTTTAGCTGACTTAGACGATGCATTCAGCGTGTTCCGTTGTCACAGTATCATGAACTGTGTTAGCGTTTGTCCTAAAGGTCTTAATCCAACTAAGGCAATCGGACAAATCAAATCAATGTTAATAAACCGTTCAGTTTAATAATATTGATAAATGTAAGATGGCTAATGTAAATTAGCCATCTTGTTATAACAATTAATTTCTGCGCTAAAGAAAAGGGCTTATAAATGCACGAAGGTGTGATGAAGGCATGGCTAGAATCTTCACATTTAAACGGCGGAAACGTTGCTTATATAGAAGAGCTTTATGAAGCGTATTTAGACAATGCGACTTCTGTGCCAGAAGAATGGCGAGAAGTGTTCGAACAATTACCAAAAGTAGATGGTGTGGATGTTGAAGTAAAGCATTCAGAAGTTCGTGCACAGTTTGCGGCGCTTGCGAAAAACAAGCATAGAGAAGTAGTGGTAGCAGAGGGCAGTGGTAGCGGCGATCCTAAACAGGTCAAAGTACTGCAGCTTATTAATGCTTTCCGTTTCCGTGGTCACCAAAATGCTAACTTAGATCCATTAGGCATTTGGCAGCGTGAACGTGTTCGAGATTTAGAACTTGAATACCATGAATTATCTAAAGCTGATTTTGACCGTGAATTTAACGTGGGATCGTTTGCCGTAGGCCGCGATACCATGCCTTTAGGTGAGTTATATCAAGCACTAATGACCACATATTGTGGTTCAGTAGGTGCTGAGTATATGCACATCACATCAACTGAAGAAAAACGTTGGTTACAACAACGTTTAGAATCAGTGCAATCACGACCAACATTCAGTAAAGAAGAAAAGTTGCGTATCCTCAAAGGATTAACCGCAGCCGATGGTCTTGAAAAGTATTTAGGGGCTAAGTTCCCAGGTGCTAAGCGTTTCTCACTCGAAGGTGGTGATGCGTTAGTACCGATGCTGAAAGAGCTTATTCACCGTGCTGGCGAAAGTGGCCAACAAGAAGCGGTAATTGGTATGGCTCACCGTGGTCGCTTAAATGTTCTTGTCAATGTACTTGGTAAAAATCCATCAGAACTATTTGATGAGTTTGCTGGCAAGCATAAAGAAACATTAAGCTCAGGTGATGTTAAATACCACATGGGTTACTCTTCGGATTTTGCTACTAAAGGTGGCAAAGTTCATATGGCTCTTGCCTTTAACCCATCGCATCTTGAAATCGTAAACCCAGTAGTTATGGGCTCGGTTCGTGCACGTTTAGACCGTTTGGGTGACAGTTCAGGTATTAAAGCACTACCTATCACCATTCATGGTGATTCGGCAGTTGCAGGCCAAGGTGTTGTTCAAGAAACCTTTAACTTATCGCAAACAAATGCGTTTAGTTGTGGTGGTAGTATTCGCATTGTAGTGAACAACCAAGTTGGTTTTACTACAAGCAAACAATACGATGTACGTTCAACAGATTACTGTACAGACATCGCAAAAATGGTGCAATCGCCTATTTTCCACGTTAATTCAGATGACCCTGAAGCGGTTGCATTTGTTACGCAAATCGCACTTGATTTCAGAAATCAATTTAAACGTGATGTGGTTATTGATCTAGTTTGTTATCGTCGTCACGGCCATAATGAAGCGGATGAGCCGAATGCGACTCAACCGATCATGTACCAAAAAATCAAAAAACACCCTGTGCCACGTTTGATCTACGCAGATCAGTTAATGGCTGAAGGCTCGTTTACTGAAGATGAAATTAAAGCACTGGCTGATGACTACCGTAATGGTTTAGACGAAGGCAATTGTGTTGTTGAAGAAATTCAACCAGAAACATCACACTCATCTGATTGGGCTAAGTATGTTGGCCATGAATGGAGTGTTGATTACGATGCCAGCGTTCCAGTTGAAAAATTAAAAGAACTGGGTAACAAAATAGCAAGTTACCCTGAGCAATATAAAGCCCAGTCTCGCGTTAAAAAGATTTACGATGATCGCAAATTAATGGCTAACGGTGAGAAACCACTTGATTGGGGTATGGCAGAAACACTTGCTTATGCAACAATCGCAACTGAAGGCACTGATATTCGTTTAACAGGCCAAGATTCAGGGCGTGGTACTTTCTTCCACCGCCATGCAGTTGTACATAGTCAAACTGATGGGGCCACTTACACGCCTTTACAGCACTTAAGTGAAGATCAAGGTACTTTCCAAGTATTTGACTCTGTGCTTTCAGAAGAAGCGGTTGTGGCGTTTGAATATGGTTATGCGACAGCAGAGCCAACATCACTAGTATTGTGGGAAGCACAGTTTGGTGATTTTGCTAACGGCGCCCAAGTTGTATTTGACCAATTCTTAAGTTCAGGTGAGCAAAAATGGGGCCGCTTATGTGGACTGACCATTTTATTGCCACATGGTTATGAAGGGCAAGGTCCTGAGCACAGTTCAGCACGTTTAGAGCGTTTCTTACAGCTATGTGCTGATCACAACATGCAAGTATGTGTGCCATCAACACCGGCACAAGTATATGCAATGTTACGTCGTCAATCAGTAAGACCACTGCGTCGCCCACTGATTGTTATGACACCTAAATCATTGTTACGTCATCCACTTGCAACGTCGTCGCTTGAAGAGCTTGCAGAAGGTGTTTTCCATAATATGATCGATGAAATCGATGATATTGATGCTAAGAAAGTAGAACGCGTAGTATTTTGTAGTGGTAAAGTTTACTACGAGCTATTACAAGAGCGTCGTAAGCTTGAGCAAGACAATATAGCTATTGTGCGTGTTGAACAGTTATACCCATTCCCACATGATGAAATGGAAGCCATTATGGCGCGTTATCAACATGTGAAAGACTTTGTTTGGTGTCAAGAAGAGCCGCAAAATCAAGGTGCTTGGTATTGTTCACAACACCACTTTGTAGATGCAATCCCACAAGGTGCGAAGCTTAAATATGCAGGTCGTAAAGCCTCTGCTTCTCCAGCGTGTGGTTATATGTCAGTGCATACTAAAGAACAACAAGCGCTTGTCGCAGACGCGCTTACTATTGAAAATAAAGGATAAGCAATGAGCACAGAAATTAAAGTTCCTGTTCTTCCTGAGTCGGTTGCTGATGCTTCCGTTGCTACATGGCATGTAAGTGTTGGCGACAAAGTAAGCCGTGATCAGAACTTAGTAGATATCGAAACAGACAAAGTTGTTTTAGAAGTTGTTGCACCACATGATGGTGTGATCACTGAAATTTCACAAGAAGAAGGTGCAACCGTACTTGGCGACCAAGTGATCGGTATCATTGGTGAGGCTGATGCAGCTGCGCCAACTGAAGACGCAAAGAGCGAAGCTGCACCAGCTTCGGACAAACAAGAAAACGCGCCAGCGGCGCAATCAGCACCAGCATCAGAAGGTAAAGAAGTGGACATTAAAGTACCTGTACTTCCAGAATCAGTCGCAGACGCGACAGTAGCTACTTGGCATGTGCAACCAGGTGACGCAGTAACACGCGATCAAAACCTAGTTGATATCGAAACTGATAAAGTTGTTCTTGAAGTTGTTGCTCAAGAAGATGGCGTAATGGGTGAAATTATTCACGCAGAAGGCGATACAGTACTGGGTGACCAAGTTATCGGTAAAGTTAAAGCCGGTGGCGCACCAGCTGCAGCCCCTGCAGCAAAAGAACAAGCTCCAGCTGCTGATTCTAGCGATAGCTCAGACGTGTTAACACCGTCAGTGCGTCGTTTAATCGCAGAAAAAGGCCTAGATGCTTCTAAAATTAAAGGCTCTGGTAAAAATGGTCGTGTGACAAAAGAAGATGTTGATCAATTCTTGAAGTCACCAGCTCCTGCGGCGAAAGCTGAAGCAGCGCCAGCGGCACCAATGGGTGACCGTACACAAAAACGCGTGCCTATGACACGTTTACGTAAAACCATTGCTAATCGTCTTCTTGAAGCGAAAAACTCTACTGCAATGTTAACGACATTTAACGAAGTTAACATGAAACCAATCATGGATCTTCGTAAGCAGTATCAAGAAGTGTTCGAGAAACGTCACGGTATCCGTTTAGGTTTCATGTCTTTTTACGTAAAAGCAGTTACTGAAGCACTAAAACGTTTCCCTGACGTAAATGCATCAATTGATGGCGATGATATCGTATACCACAACTATTTTGATATCAGCATTGCAGTTTCTACGCCACGTGGCCTAGTGACTCCAGTACTAAAAGATTGCGATAAGCTATCTGTTGCTGAAATCGAAAAAGGTATTCGTGAATTAGCACTTAAAGGTCGTGATGGTAAGTTAACACTTGACGACATGACGGGTGGTAACTTCACTATCACTAACGGTGGTGTGTTCGGTTCGTTACTATCAACACCTATTATTAACTTACCGCAGTCTTCAATTTTGGGTATGCATAAAATCCAAGATCGTCCAATGGCTGTGAATGGTAAAGTTGAAATTCTTCCTATGATGTATTTGGCATTATCTTATGATCATCGCCAAATAGATGGTAAAGAATCTGTTGGCTTCTTAGTAACAATTAAAGAGTTACTTGAAGATCCAACTCGTTTATTACTGGATGTTTAATTCAGTAGTATAAAATATAAGCTGTGAGTCATATTCACAGCTTTTTTTTTGCGCCTTTGGTCGTACTGGGGTTTTCATGTTAAGCCTTGGGATCTATACTAGGTGCGCAATTTGGGATAGCTGTCTATTTATAAAAATAGTCAGCTCTTTTAGTATAAAAAATTGGATAAAGCATCATGAATTTGCATGAGTATCAGGCAAAACAACTTTTTGCCGAATATGGTTTACCAGTTTCTCAAGGTTTCGCTTGCGATACACCTGAAGAAGCTGCAGCAGCTGCTGAGAAAATCGGCGGTGATATGTGGGTTGTTAAAACTCAGGTTCACGCAGGTGGACGTGGTAAAGCTGGCGGTGTAAAGCTAGTTAAAACTATCGACGAAGTTAAAGCGTTTGCAGCTAACTGGTTAGGTAAAAACCTAGTTACTTACCAAACAGACGAGAATGGTCAGCCAGTTGCTAAAATTTTAGTAGAAAGCTGTACTGATATCGCCAACGAATTGTACTTAGGTGCAGTTGTTGACCGTGCATCTCGCAAAGTTGTTTTCATGGCGTCTACTGAAGGCGGTGTTGAAATTGAAACTGTTGCTGAAGAAACACCAGAGCTTATCCACAAAGCAGAGATCGACCCATTAGTAGGTCCTCAAGCTTACCAAGCACGTGAACTAGGTTTTAAATTGGGTCTTAACCCAGTACAAATGAAACAGTTCGTACAGATCTTTATGGGTCTTGGTAAAATGTTTACTGATTTCGATTTCGCACTACTTGAAATCAACCCGCTTGTTATCACTGATGAAGGTAACCTTCACTGTCTTGACGGCAAAATCGGTATCGATGGTAATGCACTTTACCGTCAACCTAAAATGCGTGATTTCCACGATCCATCACAAGAAGATGCACGTGAAGCTCATGCAGCAAGTTTTGAACTTAACTACGTTGCATTAGACGGTAACGTTGGTTGTATGGTTAACGGTGCAGGCCTAGCAATGGGTACTATGGACATCGTAAACCTACACGGTGGCAAGCCTGCAAACTTCCTAGATGTTGGCGGCGGCGCGACTAAAGAACGTGTATCAGAAGCATTCAAAATCATTCTTTCTGATGACAACGTTAAAGCCGTTTTAGTTAACATCTTCGGTGGTATCGTTCGTTGTGACATGATCGCTGAAGGCATCATTGGTGCAGTTAAAGAAGTTGGCGTAAACGTACCAGTAGTTGTACGTTTAGAAGGTACTAACGCTGAGCTAGGTCGTGAAGTTCTTAAGAACTCTGGTCTAGATATCATTGCTGCTGAATCACTAACAGACGCGGCTGAAAAAGTTGTTGCTGCTGCGGAGGGCAAATAATGTCTGTATTAATCAATAAAGATACAAAAGTTATCTGTCAAGGTTTCACCGGTGGCCAAGGTACTTTCCACTCTGAGCAAGCGCTTGAGTACGGTACACAAATGGTTGGTGGTGTAAGCCCAGGTAAAGGCGGTCAAACGCACCTTGGTCTTCCAGTATTTAACACTGTACGTGATGCTGTAGAAGCAACTGGCGCAACTGCATCAGTTATCTATGTACCAGCACCTTTTTGTAAAGATGCTATCTTAGAAGCAATCGATGCGGGCATCGAGCTAATCGTTTGTATCACTGAAGGTATCCCTACACTTGATATGGTTGACGTTAAAGTTAAACTAGATCAAACAGGTACTCGTATGATCGGTCCTAACTGTCCAGGTGTTATCACTCCTGGTGAGACTAAGATTGGTATCATGCCTGGTCACATCCACAAACCTGGTAAAGTAGGTATTGTTTCTCGCTCTGGTACTTTAACGTACGAAGCTGTTAAACAAACTACAGATGCAGGTTTCGGTCAGTCTACCTGTGTTGGTATTGGTGGCGACCCAATTCCTGGTACTAACTTTATCGACGTTTTAGAAATGTTCGAAAAAGATCCACAAACTGAAGCGATCGTAATGATCGGTGAAATCGGTGGTACTGCAGAAGAAGAAGCTGCAGAGTACATCAAAGCTAACGTTACTAAGCCTGTTGTTTCTTACATTGCTGGTGTTACTGCACCAGAAGGTAAGCGTATGGGTCATGCTGGCGCAATCATCGCTGGCGGTAAAGGTACTGCTGATGAGAAATTTGCTGCATTAGAAGCTGCGGGCGTAAAAACTGTACGTTCACTTGCTGATATCGGTAAAGCACTTAAAGAAAAAACTGGCTGGTAATAACCCGCTATGTTTTGAAAAAAAGGCTCACTTAGTGAGCCTTTTTTATTGTCATTATTCATAAAGTATTATGTCTAGATAATGATAAATTTCAGAATCTTTAGCTGTTTATTTAATAATAAAAATCAATAGCTTGTTTCAATAAAATCTACTGGTAATAATCAAAACTGCCGTTATAATGTGCGATTGCTTTTTATCATTGGAAGATCTAGCAGTAATGCGAATAATTTATTTTACAGTCTACCTTGTATGCTTTTGTTGCTCTTTCAATTTATTTTCATCTACTTCATTTCGTACCGCATTTTTAGTAACCGAACAACGCGCATTAGCTGAACCAAATCAGTTGATCGAAGAATTAGTTCTTACACAAGCAGCTCAGGGTATTTCTACCACTGAACACGCTTATAATAATACTTTGTTAGCACGGCTGTATTTATTTAAAGGTGATATCGCACGTTCACAAAGTTACTTTGAACTTGCCCAACAACAACTGCCTAAAGACGATGATTGGATCCAAGGTTATTGGTTAATGTATCGGAGTGTTTTTTCTTTAGAAGAAGGGCTGTTACCTGAAAGTATTAAACAAATCCGCTTAGCACAAAATGCCTTTATTCAAGCAAACGATTTAGAGATGTTGGTACAAGCTGAGTCAATTGAAGGGGCTCTGTTGCTCTGGCAAGAGGAATACCCTAAAGCAATAGAAATTATCGAAAATGCCTACATTGAAGCGAAAACTGCGAATATGTCATCAACTACCATGCTTTATGTTTATGATAGTTTAGCGGCATATTATTCGACTATGTCACTATTTGAGAAAGGTGAGCAATATGCAGTTTTGGCGCGCGATATCGCCAGTAAAAACGGCGATGTTGTCAATGGTTTGCCTGTTATCTATATCTTATGCATGACATATGAGCGCGCTGAAAAACTTGATTCAGCGGCGGCTTGTTATGAAGAAATGATAATGTTATCAGCAATGGTAAAAGCACCGCGCTATCTTTTTTTGGCACCAGCTGGTAAGGCAAATGTCGCTCTGAAGCAAAAAAAATATTCGCAAGCGTTGCAACTACTAAACTTGGCTAAAAGTTATGTCAATACAGTGATTGTAAATCCAGCGCATATAATTGCGTTAAATAATGGATTTGCTAAAACTTTCTTAGCATTACAGCAACCAGAGCAAGCACTTGAATATATTCAAGCATCAGAGTTATTGTTGACTGATTACGATAGGCCGCTTAATAACCGTTACAGCCGTAATACACTTAGCTTAAAGGCGCAAAGCCTAGAACAATTAGGTCGTTTTGCAGAGGCTACTAATGCACTGAAGTTATTGATTAAGCTTACAGAGCAAGCAAAAGAAACAACGCAGCAGAAACTCGAGCAAGAAGCACGCTCACGATTTGAATCTACTCAACAAGATATCAAATTGCAGTTGGCTGAAGAGAAATTAAAATACCAACAAATTACTTTAGATAAGTTAGCTAAAGAAGGACAGTTACAAGCAGCCTATTCTGTTATTGGTATATTAGCGATATTAAGCATTACAATTTTCGCATTAAATCAACGCAAAGCATATTTACGAAGCCAACGCAGAGCAAATACAGATCCACTCACTGGAGCTCATAACCGTCGTTATATTCTCGATTTTATTGCATCGCAACTTATCGGGAAGCAACAAAACTTTTCAGTTTCAATTTTAGATATTGATCATTTTAAACAAGTAAATGATCAATATGGTCATGATATCGGTGATCAAGCCCTAATTGCTTTTAGCGCGTTACTTACTGAGCAGTTAGCTGATACTGAGTATCAATTTGCTCGCTTTGGTGGTGAAGAGTTTATTGTGGTAATGCCAAACTTAACACTTGCACAAGGGCATGATTTTATCGGTAACTTATGCATTTGTTTAAAATCGTTAAGCTTGACCGATAATAAAATCACTTTAACAAGCAGTGCTGGGGTCGCACAAATGCAGCCAGGATTAGCCCTTAATACATTATTAAAAGTTGCTGACACAAACCTTTACCATGCTAAAAATACTGGCAGGGATAAGGTTTGTAGTTAACCTGAACTTAGCTTAAGGGGGTCATTATCGACAAGCTCGCTATTATAGATAATGATTGATATGTTGAAAAAATCGCACAGTGATATCTTGGCGCTCTTTATTAATAGATAATGGTTCGATGAGTGTACGGATCACACTTTCAACTTGATTCATAAACCGACCGTGGCCAATTCCTTGTTCGTCTTTTTCACTGGCAACAATAACAAAATGCAGTGAATCTACTAGTTTTTCATCATGCCAATAATGACTGTATTGCGTTTTTTGATCGTCGGTTGAAAAGCTCAGCTTTTGCAATTCATGATTGCCATCGTTGTTATCAGTCTTACTGTTTCTAATTATTGGCATCGTACCATTTGCTATCATCGCCGCTAAATGTAAATTTTTGGCGGCGCATTGCTGAATAAATGCGTCATAAAAATACTGGTAAAACTCTGTGAATGTTGGCTTATTAAGTAAATGATGAAACTGAGTTTTAATGGTACGTGTTATTGGGATCGCAAATGTCGTATAAGTCATCTCATTATGTTCTGCAGGGAGTGTACAATGGCGGCTTTGGTAGCGAGGGTAGAGTCCTCTAAGTTTATAACCGTAGCTTTCTTTACATCCTTTCGCTTTGGCGAACAAGTCATAGGTTAAATGCTGATGATCACGCACTTTTATTGCTGTTTCATCGATCAATAATGTGCTTTGTAGGTATTCGAGTACTTTTTTAACACGGGTATGGAATATAGCAGCATTCGCACGCAAGTCTTCACCAGTAGCAAGGAAGAGCAAGCGAATTTTTTTACTGGGTTTGCTACTGTCGTAAATGCATTTATGCGCTTCATGGTAACGCGGGTTATAAAAGAATAAAATTTGTTTTTCTGTTTGTAAGCAATAAGACTCTTCATGAAACCTAACAACGGGAAGCTTATCGTTTGCTATCAAATGTACATTGTGTAGCTCGTATTCATCACATGAAGAGAATAGCTGTCGTGCTAAACGTTCATAACATTGCTGTATATTGCTAAAACGTGCGTATAAATCGGCACTGGGTACGAACTCCGCTAAGATATATTGGTTTGCGCGTGCAGTAGTTGGGATATAAACGCGATGCTGTGAAAGTGAAGCCATTATTTTCTCCTTAAAAGAATTACTTTAATGACGCCACTGTAGCTTGGTTGAATGACTGTTTTATTGCGCTAGAACAATTTATCGCCATTAAGAGGTTGAATAACAACCCAGACGTGGTTCTTCAGCTAGTATTTTCCGCTAAGCACACAGTATGTAATAAACCCGCATCTATTACTGTATGTTAAGGTTTGTTTTTATAATATACCCAAACCACCTCAATATGCAGAATTCAGCGTTTCACAGGGGCTTAATATCAAGGCGTTACTTTGCAACAATGATAGTCCCTTTTAAGAAGTAACAACGATGAGAGTAAATGCCTGCGAAACGCCCAACGGGTTGGTTTAAAAGCGATTTATACTGCGTTATTGATTTTACCAATAGAACCACTATTATTTGCAATCAATGCCTTGCCTAAATCGCTTTTAATTCCAACTGAAACTCGCATCTTGGGGTGGTTTGGGTATAATGCAGTAGTTTTGTCACCATGCACTATTGTGAGGATTGTATTCCTATGGCGGAAATTGAGAATCGCCCAAGTAACTTTATAAGAACCCGTATTGATGAAGATTTAGCATCAGGTAAACATGCGTCTACACATACTCGTTTTCCACCAGAGCCAAATGGTTTTTTACATATTGGTCATGCTAAATCAATTTGTTTAAATTTTGGTATAGCGCAAGACTACAGTGGTCAATGTAATTTACGTTTTGATGATACTAACCCTGAAAAAGAAGATATTAACTACGTTAATTCAATCAAAGAAGATGTTCAGTGGTTAGGTTTTAACTGGGATGGTGAAATAAAGTATTCGTCAAATTATTTTGATACTTTGTATGACTATGCTGTAGAGCTTATCAATAAAGGCTTAGCCTATGTTTGCTTTTTAACAGCTGATCAAGCGCGTGAATATCGCGGCACGTTAAAAGAGCCTGGTAAAAATAGTCCAACCCGTGATACTAGTCCTTCAGAAAACCTAGCACTATTTGAAAAAATGCGTGCTGGTGAATTTAAAGAAGGCGAGTGTGTACTACGTGCAAAAATCGATATGGCCAGCTCATTTATGGTGCTGCGTGATCCTATTATTTATCGTGTTCGATTTGCACACCATCATCAGACCGGTGATAAATGGTGCATTTACCCAATGTATGACTTTACGCACTGTATCTCAGATGCGCTAGAGGGCATTACCCATTCATTGTGTACACTTGAATTTCAAGATAACCGCCGTTTATATGATTGGGTGTTAGATAACATCAGTCTTGAATGTCATCCACAACAAATTGAGTTTTCAAGGTTAAACCTTGAATACACTATAATGTCAAAGCGTAAGCTAAATGATTTAGTGGTCAATGAGTATGTTGAAGGGTGGGATGATCCGCGTATGCCTACCATTGCAGGTCTTCGCCGTCGTGGTTATACACCAGCATCAATTCGTGAATTTTGCTTACGTATTGGCGTAACCAAACAAGAAAACATGGTTGAAATGGGCATGCTTGAAGCCTGTATCCGTGAAGACTTAAACGAACATGCTCCACGTGCCATGGCCGTTCTCGATCCGGTTAAAATCATCATTGAAAACTATGCTGTTGATACCGTTGAAACCTTATCAATTGCAAATCATCCAAATGATGAAAGTATGGGTCGTCGTGATGTTCCGTTCACCCGTGAAATTTATATTGAACGTGAAGACTTCAAAGAAGAAGCAAATAACAAATTCAAGCGCTTAGTACTTGATAAAGAAGTTCGTTTACGTGGTGCTTATGTTATTAAAGCAGAGCGTGTTGAAAAAGACGAAAATGGCGAAATAACCACGATTTTCTGTAGCTATGATCCACAAACGCTGGGCAAAAATCCAACTGATGGACGTAAAGTGAAGGGCGTTATCCACTGGGTGTCAGCCAGTGAGTCAATCACCGCAGAAGTTCGTTTATATGATCGGTTATTCAGCGTACCAAATCCTGCAGCAGCTGAAGACTTTGCAACAACTTTAAATCCTGATTCATTAGTGGTTTTAGCAAACGCAAAACTTGAGCCATCACTTGCTAATGCAGAGCCTGCACAAGGTTTTCAATTTGAACGTACAGGGTACTTCAGCCGTGATACTAAGTCAGAGAACATTGTTTTTAACCAAACAGTTGGTTTACGTGATTCTTGGACTAAAACGCAGCAGTAGTTTTTTATCCCTTCGCTCAAAGGCGAGGGGATAAAAGTAACAGACATAAAAAAACCTGCAATTTGCAGGTTTTTTTTATTCAGCTAAAAAATTATTGGCTATCAGCAAATGCTTTACATGCTGCAGTGTCAGTACACTCGCCATACAGATAAAGAGAGTGGTTGGTTAATTTAATACCATTTTCTTCTGAAATTTCAAGTTGACGACGTTCAATCATTTCATCTTCAAATTCAACAACTTTACCACATTTTAAACATACAAGATGATCATGGTGTGTGCTACCAGAGAGTTCAAATACTGACTTACCGCCTTCAAAATGGTGACGGCTAACAATACCCGCATCATCAAATTGGTTAAGTACGCGGTACACAGTAGCAAGGCCAATTTCTTCACCTAGGTCCAAAAGAATTTTGTAAACATCTTCAGCGCTGATGTGTTGGTTATCTGGAGATTGTAAAATCTCTAAAATTTTAATACGCGGCAAAGTTACTTTTAAGCCGGCTTTTTTTAATTCCAAGTTATGATCAGTCATTAAATCTGTCTCAATTATATTTGGTTATACTAGACACCTTACAAAGATGTACACGACACATTAGCAACGATAAGAATAACGTGCCTAGTCATTAAGTGCAAAGATCAATTGCTAGAAATACTTATAAAATGTGTAATAGGAAAACGAACGTCACTATTTTATACGATTACTAGCAATAAAGTGCATTTAATCAGCAAGTTCACTTAAACACATTTCTTCATAAACTTGTGCTGACCATGCTTTTACACGTTGTTCAGTAAGCTCTGGTTGACGGTCTTCATCAATGCCTAAACCAACAAAATGGTTGTCATCAGCCATGCCTTTCGAGGCTTCAAAATCATACCCTTGTGTTGGCCAATGACCCACAACAATAGCGCCACGCTCAGTAACGATGTCATTGATCATACCCATCGCATCAAGGAAGTATTCAGCGTAGTCTTCTTGATCGCCACAGCCAAAAATAGCCACAAGCTTGCCATCAAAATCAACTTCTTCTAATTCAGGGAAAAAGTCATCCCAATCACATTGTGCTTCACCATAATACCAAGTAGGAATGCCAAATAAGATTAAATCAAATTCTGCGATCTGTTCTTTTGAACTTTTAGCAATATCATGCACAGCCACTAACTTTTTACCCAATTCTTTTTGGATCATTTTAGCTACGTGTTCTGTGTTACCTGTGTCACTTCCGAAAAAAATACCTACACTTGCCATGGATTTAAAACCTTTTATCTATCAATAGCCAATCTTTCTTGTAAAATAGTTTCAATCAGCGCACTGCGGCTAATATTTTGTGCATCGGCCATATCGCTTAACGCTTGATATAACTGCGATGAAACTTTAAATTCGACACGCTTTAAACCACGTGCTTTATCTCTTTTTATTTGATTACGTTTATTTACCTTTAACTGAACCTCCCTTGGTAGGGGATTCGTTTTTGGTCTGCCGGGGCGTTTTTCGTATTCAAATAAATCGAGCGTTGTTCTATCTGTTTCAGACTTAGCCATGGTTAACCCACACCCGCACCTTGCCAAAAAACTTGAATAAGTCCTTTAGCGATAAAACCAGAACACCCTAAAAATAGCACAAGCCATACTACATAACGGCCAAATTTAGGCACATTACCTTTTTTTAGTACGTCTTGGATAGCCATACCGATAAAAAAGAACACACCGGCTAAGCCAAAGTACAACCCAAGGGTATCAAATTCGTTAATTAACTGACTGACCATCAACGTATAACCTTTAAATTAAACGGCGCGTACTATAGCATATAAAATTGTAATAATTTAGTGCGCTAAGTCAAAAATACGTGATTAAATTTTGCTTTATTAAGCCATTAAAAAATCATTGATAGACTTATTAACCGCCATTGGTTTTTGGGCATGCAACCAATGACCTGCGCCATGAATAATTTTTGCTTTTGCGTTGCTAAATTGAGCCATAATAGCTTCACGATATTCAGGCAATATATAATCAGAATCGTTCCCTTTGATAAATAAAGTATCGCATAAACAAGAATCATTTGCTTTAACATTTGCTAAAATATTGCGATATTTTTCACTAAGGGTAGTCAAATTAAAGCGCCACTGCAGTTCACCAAGTTCGTTTTTCGCATAGCTTTTTAGCAAAAACTGGCGAACACCTAATTCAGGTATTAGCTGCGTCATTAATTTATCCGCTTCTTTGCGGTCATTTATAGCATGGCTTTTTACCAGCTTTAGTGCCGCAATGATATCATCATGACGACTTTGATATGCAACAGGAGCGATATCTAATACTACGAGTTTATTTACTGAGCTTGGACTAACATGTGCTATTTGCATAGCAACTTTCCCGCCCATAGAATGACCGACTAAATGGGCTTTATCAATACCTAAATGGTCCATTAAGGCGAGTACGTCGTCAGCCATTGCCGGGTAATCCATAATATCACTGTGTGGTGAACGGCCATGGTTACGTAAATCAAGATTCGTTACGGTAAAATTTTCTGCCAATGCATTGGCTATAACATTTAAATTTTCCAGTGAACCAAACAATCCATGGATCAAAATTACATGCGGCCCTTGGCCAGTTTGTTTGTAATTTAACAGCATCACAGTTTCCAAAAACAATCTCATAAAAGTGTGCCTAGTTTGCCTAGTGAAATAACAAATTGCAAAACATAGAGAATTAAATCAGGTTTGGGTATAATCAGCATGGATGAAAAAAATGTGACCCGTAACGACAGGAATAACATGAAAAAAATTGACATAGACGACGAGTTATATCAATACATTGCAAGTAACACTCAAAGTATAGGCGAAAGCGCCTCAACTATTTTACGTCGTTTATTAAATATTCACGGCGAAAATGATTTAGCCGCGCAAGAAAAACCAGAACAGCCCGTCACGCATGAGGTTGCAAAGACGACTCAAACAACTGAACACACCTCATCGACCGAGAATAAAAAGTCAGCCGCTGTCACACCATTGACACAAGCGCATGCCAGTGTTTTTAATATACTCAATAAAGAAGAGTTGGCGATGCAAAAAGGCGTAGTAGGGCGCTTTTTGTTTATTTTATCTGCTTTACATAGAACTCATAAAACTGATTTTTCAGCGGTATTGGATGTGCAAGGGCGTGATCGCGTTTACTTCGCAACCAGCAAAGAAGCGTTAGTAAACAGTGGCAGCAGTATGAATCCAAAAAACATTACCGACAGTGAATACTGGGTAATGACCAACTCAAATACTACCCGTAAGAAAATGATGCTACACGAAGTGGCACTTGGCTTAGGCTATAGTGCTGAACAAGCTGAAAAAATTCGAGACTACTTATAAAGGAAATGTAATGGCGATTCATTCCGGTGCAGGGAAACCTGCAACACAATCAGATTTAGTAAATGTACCAAAATTAGTGTCTGCTTATTATTTAAATGAACCCGATCTAGAGCAAAACCCTGAACATTGTGTTGCTTTTGGTACTTCAGGGCACCGAGGTTGTTCATATGATGTGAAATTCAATGAATCTCACATTCTCGCCATTACTCAAGCAATTTGTGATTACCGAAAACAAAATAATATTTTTGGACCGCTATTCTTAGGTAAGGATACGCACGCGTTAAGTGAGGCGGCTTACAATTCAGCGATTGAAGTGCTTGTTGCTAACGAAGTACAAGTGATCACGCAAGAAAACGACGATTTTACACCTACACCGGTGATTAGCCACGCGGTCGTGTGTCATAACAAATTACATCCTCATGAATTAGCTGACGGTATTGTTGTTACACCTTCACATAATCCTCCAGAAGACGGCGGTTTTAAATATAACCCACCTAATGGTGGCCCGGCAGATACTGACGTTACTAAGTGGATAGAAGACAGAGCAAATCAACTACTACTAGAAGATTTAGTTGAAGTTGAGCTATTCCCATTTGCAAAAGCAGCCCGTTCAGGTTTTATTAAATACCAAGATTTAATGACTCCTTATATTGAAGATCTGATTAATGTTGTTGATGTAAAAGCGATTGCAAAAGCAAATATTAAAGTGGGTATTGATCCGCTCGGTGGTTCAGGGATCAACTTTTGGCCTATTATCGCCGAAAAATTTGCTTTAGATTTAACAATCGTCAATGAAAGTGTCGATCCGCGCTTTGCATTTATGCCACTTGATAAAGATGGCAAAATTCGTATGGATTGCTCATCACCTTATGCGATGGCAAACTTAATCGCCCTTAAAGATGATTTTGATATAAGCATTGGCAATGATCCTGACTATGATCGCCATGGTATTGTAACTCCTGACGGCTTAATGAATCCTAATCACTTTTTAGCGGTTGCCATTGATTACTTATTAAATCATCGTGATTGGTCCAAAGGCGTTGAAATTGGCAAGACACTTGTTTCAAGTGCGATGATTGACCGAGTAGTTGCCCGTAATAATCGTCAAGTGCGAGAAGTACCTGTTGGTTTTAAATGGTTTGTCGAAGGGCTAAGTACTGGAACACTCGCGTTTGGCGGTGAAGAAAGTGCCGGGGCATCATTCCTTCGTTTTGACGGTACAGTATGGAATACCGACAAAGACGGTTTCATCATGGGATTATTAGCCGCGGAAATTTTAGCTGTAACAGGAAAAACCCCATCAGCACTTTATAAAGAGCTTGAGCTCGAATTTGGTGCGCCTATATACAAACGTATAGATGCGCCTGCAAGTTCTGCCCAAAAAGAGCGACTTAAAGGGCTAAGTGCGAAAGATGTTACGGCAGATACACTTGCGGGCGAGCCTATTTTACAAAAGCTAACTCATGCGCCTGGAAATAATGCCGCTATTGGTGGTTTAAAAGTAGTTACTGAAAACGGCTGGTTTGCAGCGCGTCCATCAGGTACTGAAGACATTTATAAAATTTACCTTGAATCATTCAAAGGTGAAGAACATTTAGCGCTATTAGAAAAAGAAGCCAAGAAGTTGGTTGATTCAGTGATTAGTTAATAACGCTTAGACTATTTTATAACGGCTGATTTATTCAGCCGTTTTTGTTTCTCATTTGCATAATAATATGAAGGCATTTGGATTATGACAGCCAACTCAGAGTATTTAAACGAATTACAACAGCAAGGCGATTTTTTAACTCTCAGCCGTAATAATGAATGGCATTTAGCACCGAGTGCTTTTACTTTAAGTAATGGTACCACTGTAACTATTCATGACACTGGCGTTATAGAGTTTCAACCAAAATGCGCAACTACAATCGATGTGGTACTTTCAAGTGCGATCCATGGTAATGAAACAGCACCTATTGAAATTTGCGATGAATTAATTAAGCGTATTATCTTAGGCGATTTACAACTAGCACAGCGTGTACTGTTTATTTTTGGTAACCCGCAATCAATTAATATTGACAAGCGTTTTGTTGAAGAAAATCTAAACCGTTTATTTAATGGTCATCACACTGTCGAAGGTGTAAAGATGAATAATGAGCGCACACGAGCGGCCAAGCTTGAACAATATGTTAGTGACTTTTATCAACGCGGCGGTCAGCAGCGAGAGCGCTGTCATTACGATTTACACACTGCTATTCGTGGTTCAAAAAATGATAAATTTGCTGTATATCCATTTTTGCATGGTAAACCGTGGAAAAAGTCGCAACTACAGTTTTTATTAAGCTGTGGAGTAAATACGGTGCTAATGATGAAATCACCAGCCACCACTTTTAGTTACTATTCTTCTTTTGTTCATGGTGCAGATTCATTTACCGTTGAACTTGGTCAAGTAAAACCGTTTGGTGAAAATGATATGAGTCGTTTTGCGAAAACCAAAGCGACCCTAATCGCATTAATTAGCCAAAAAGAAGTGATATATAAAGAATTTGATGCAAGTGACTTTGAGTTATTTGCTGTGCACCGATCAATCAATCGCACTGAACACGATTTTTCGTTTCCTTTTTCGGATGATGCCGAGAATTTTACCGGGTTTAGCAAAGGTGATTTACTCGCAACGGATGGTCAGACCTGTTATTACGCAGATGTTGAAGGCGAAGCAATTATATTTCCTAATGCCGATGTTGCCCTTGGACAACGTGCATTATTAACGGTAATACCATTACAACTGACTGATAATATTATTTAATTTGTTGCTTTGCAGGTCAGCTCAAATCGTTAACTATATGATTGTATATACTTTATGCTCTTGTATAGTTAACTTTCCAATGCCACTGTCGCCAATTAACTTTGTTTCGTCTATGATTAGTTGAATAACACTTTACGTTAACGTAAAGTGTTAGCAGCTTTAATTTAAATACAGTACAGTTTCTGCAAAGTTTATCCTGCAGAGCACAGCCAATAATAACAACTGACTTGTACTGTTTACGACAACAAAAGAAGGTAGGTTATGAGCAATCCAAATAACGTATCGCTGAATATTAGTCATGCTCTCTCATTTATTGACGGTCATGCCTTAAATATTCCGACCTTGAGTATTTTAAACGAGGATGGCGATATCCACGACGGTGCAACAGCCCCCGATATTGATGAAAGTACTGCGCTGCGCTTGTATGAAACAATGCGTTTTATTCGTGCACTTGATGAGCGTATGCAAGCTGCTCAACGCCAAGGCCGGGTAAGCTTTTACATGCAATGTTTAGGCGAAGAGGCGGCAGTGACAGCGTCTGCTGCGGCACTTGATCAAGACGATATGATCATGGCGCAATACCGTGAGCAGGCTGCACTTCATTACCGTGGCTTCACACTTGATCAGTTTATGAATCAAATGTTTTCAAATGAGTTGGATTTAGGTAAAGGTCGCCAAATGCCAATTCACTACGGTTCAAGTGCACTTAATTACATGACTATCTCATCGCCGCTAGGCACTCAAATACCGCAAGCAACAGGTTACGCGTATGGCCAAAAAATTAAACACATAGATGCAAAATCAGGTGAGCTAAGCTCAACGATAGATAACATAACTATCTGTTACTTTGGCGAAGGGGCTGCTTCAGAAGGAGACTTTCATGCTGGTTTAAATATGGCCGCAGTGCATAAGTCACCGGTTATATTTTTTGCTCGCAATAACGGTTATGCGATTTCAACTCCTGCGGATGAGCAATTTAAGGGCGACGGCATCGCTTCTCGTGGCGTAGGTTACGGTATTAAAACGATTCGTGTTGATGGTGCTGATGCACTTGCTGTTTATGCCGCAACTAAAAAAGCCCGTGAACTTGCCACTAAAACAGGTGAGCCGATTTTAATTGAATCGATTGCATATCGCCTTGGCGCGCATTCTACATCAGATGATCCTAGTGGCTATCGTTCAAAAGACGAAGAAGCGAATTATCAGTCTTGTCCAATCGAACGTTTTCGCAAATGGTTAATTAAGCAAAACTGGCTTAATGAAGAAGAAGACAATAAAGCCAAAGAGCAAATTCGTGAAGATATACTAGCCGCGTTAAAACGCGCTGAAGTGATTGCAAAACCGGCCTTAGAAGAGTTGGTGTCAGATGTATATGATACACCGATCCCTTCTTTGCAACGTCAATATGAGCAATTGAAAACGCATATCAAGCAACACCCCGATGCTTACCCAGTGACTGCAGGGAGAATTAAGTAATGGCTAAAATGAATATGTTACATGCGATTAATTCAGCCCTTGATATAACCATGGCTGAACATCCGCAAGCGTGTATCTTTGGTGAAGATGTTGGCTATTTTGGCGGCGTATTTCGCGCAACGTCTGGACTACAAGAGAAATATGGTCAGCACCGTGTATTTAATACACCATTAACCGAACAAGGGATCATGGGTTTTGCTAATGGCTTAGCAGCGTTTGGCGCACCAGCACTTGCTGAAATTCAATTTGCCGATTATATCTTTCCAGCCTTTGACCAAATAGTAAATGAGTCTGCTAAATTTCGTTACCGTAGCGGTAACGAGTTTAATGTTGGCAACCTGACTATCCGTACTCCTTACGGTGGTGGTATTGCCGGCGGTTTATATCATTCACAATCACCTGAAGCTTATTTTGCACATACCCCGGGACTTAAGATTGTTGTTCCTCGCAACCCTTACCAAGCAAAGGGCTTATTACGAGCTGCAATTAAAGATGATAATCCAGTTATTTTCTTTGAGCCTAAACGCTTATATCGTGCATCAACGGGTGAAGTTCCTGAACAAGATTACAGCATTGAACTGGGTAAAGCTGAAATAGTTAGTGAAGGTACGGATGTAACACTACTTGCTTGGGGCGCACAGATGGAAATCATCGAAGATGCTGCAAAACGTGCAAATGAGCAAGGTATTAGTTGTGAAGTGATTGATCTACGCAGTATTTTACCATGGGATATGGAAACGATTGTTAACTCAGTGACAAAAACAGGTCGACTTATTGTTAGCCATGAAGCACCAATCACTAATGGTTTTGGTGCAGAAATTGCGGCGACAATCCAACAAGAATGTTTTTTGCATTTAGAATCACCTATCTTACGTGTTTGCGGCTTAGATACTCCGTATCCATTAGCGCTTGAAAAAGAATATGTACCTGATGCGTTGAAAGTGCTAGCAGCAATCAAGCAATCGGTCGAATTTTAGGAGTCATCATGGCAAAAGATTTTATTTTACCGGATATCGGTGAAGGCATCGTTGAATGTGAAGTTGTTGAATGGTTAGTAGCCGAAGGCGACACCGTAGCTGAAGATCAACCGATTTGTGATGTAATGACAGACAAAGCACTGGTGCAAATTCCTGCGGTTCATGATGGTGTGATCAGTAAGCTCTATTATGCTAAAGGGGATATTGCTTTAGTGCATGCCCCACTGTTTGCAATGGATGTAGCTGGTGAGACTACAGCCGATCATACTCAAGCAGAAACAACCAGCGTAATAGAGCACACGCAAACAAATACTCACGCTGAAGTCGTTGAGGATTTTATCCTTCCCGATATTGGTGAAGGAATTGTTGAGTGTGAAATTGTTGAGTGGTTAGTCAGCGAAGGCGATTTGATAGAAGAAGATCAAGCCGTTTGTGATGTAATGACAGATAAAGCACTGGTACAAATTCCAGCTAAATATACCGGCACAGTGGTAAAACTTTATTATGCTAAAGGGGATGTTGCACAAGTACACAGTCCACTTTTTCAAATGTCGATTGCAGGCACTCAAGCAAACGTTGTCGATATCAATGATGCATTAGTGAAAGCACAAACCAAAGCGGTAGAGCAAAAAACAGCAGTAGTTGAAAAGTCAGTGACAGCCCCTGTAATTAATAAAAAGGCGGTCGCATCACCGGCAGTAAGACGCAAAGCACGTGAACTTGATGTTGATCTAACCACAGTCCCAGGCAGTGGTAAGAATGGCCGTATTTACAAAGAGGACATTGAACAGTTTGTGAAAGGGGAAGTGCCAAATAGTATTGATACATCACCACTGCAAACGAAGCCTGACGTTACGAAAACCACAGCTAGCGACACTGGCGGCATGCGCATTGAGCCAATTAAAGGCATCAAAGCAGCAATGGCTAAACAAATGGTTGCTTCGGTAACGACTATCCCACATTTTACATTTTGTGATGAGATTGATTTAACAACTTTGATTGCTTTGCGCAGTGATTTAAAAGAGCAATATAAGCAACAAGGCGTTAAATTGACAATGATGCCATTTTTCATCAAGGCCTTATCGCTGGCTATGAAAGAATTTCCGGTATTAAACTCGAAAATAAATGATGAATGCACTGAGCTTAGCTACTTTGATGATCACAATATCGGTATGGCAGTTGACTCTAAAATTGGTTTGTTAGTGCCAAATATCAAACAATGTCAAACAAAGAGTATTGTTGATGTAGCCAATGAAGTAACGCGATTGACGGATGCTGCCCGTGAAGGACGTGTTAGCCCTGACGATCTCAAAGGCGGCACAATTAGCATTTCTAATATTGGTGCGATTGGCGGAACAGTTGCGACGCCAATTATCAACAAGCCAGAAGTGGCGATTGTGGCATTGGGTAAATTACAACATCTACCGCGTTTTGATGCCAAAGGGCAAGTGGTGTCTGCTGCAATTATGCAAGTTAGTTGGTCAGGCGATCACCGAGTGATTGATGGGGCCACGATAGCGCGATTCAATAACTTGTGGAAATCGTATTTAGAAAACCCAGCCAAAATGATGATGGCAATGAGTTAAGCGTAGCTCTTAATTATTCATTTTATCAAAGCTCAGCAGTCGCTGAGCTTTTTTATGTCAGTGACTTACACCCCAAAGAAATATAAGCCATAGCCAACGAGTAAAGCGGGAATTGCCGAATATATTGTTGCCACAAATGCGGCACGTGGTGCCATTGCGATTGCAGGGAAAAGGGCATCGCCGTCATTTGATATTGCATTCGCAGCTAAGGCACTAAAGGGAATGATGCCTTGAATATACAATGTAGTTACCACTATTTGTGGTCCACAGCCAGGTAAAAAACCAATCAAAACGGCAATTAAAGGCGCTAAGTATGCATAGTGAGTAAACCAGGCTTTTAAATCCACACCGGCAAATGTTACTAATAACTCAAATAGCATAAATGAGGCAACTACCCATGCCGTAACAAAATGGGTGTCTTGCAAAACTTTATATAGCTTTGAAGGGGGCGTTATAGTCTCTTCTTCTGAAGTTACTTGTTGATAGCTTTGACCTTTAGACGACAGCGCCCAAGTGGTAACAGCCAATAGCGCCATAATAGCGCCAAATAAGGTTATTGATTCAGCAAGTAGAGCATCAAAGGCTGAAAAGTCAGTATTGAAAGCAATCATTATTGCCACAATAAGACTGGGCATCATAATAATTTGCCAAATTGATTTACTGACTATAATTGCCTTACTAGGCTGATTTAAGCACTCATCAGCATAATCATTTTTTGCTGGGCGAAGATAATCTTGCTTATGAAATGCATTGACTAAGGATCCGCTGATAATACCAACGCTTAGGCCAATAATCATAATAAGTAAGCCTTCAAGCGGCTTCGTTGCTAATAGTAAAAATGCAGCATCCCCCATGGTCGCTGTTAATACAGCAACGATAGAGCCAAAGCTCGCTTGTCCTTTGGTAAATTGTGTCACTACTATGATGGCGCCTCCGCAGCCAGGTAAAGCTCCTAGTAGTGAAGCAAAACTAATTTCTAACAAGGGTGATTTTTGGCTTAAATAGCCAAGCTCTAAGTGAGGCAACCGATCGATGGCGTAGTAATAGATAAATAAAGTGACGGCAACAAATATACTAACTTGAAAAAACGCATCACTCATTGCCGTCAATGTCATTGCTCGCAAAGGAGCATAAGCTAAACAACACAACAACAATAGCGGTAATAGCAGCCGTTTATTACTGGTAATAAAATGTGTGGACGCTGGAAAACTAATTTTGGGCAGTGAAAGTAAAAACATAAGTGCAACCTAAAAACTATCTAAGTTGCACTTTAGATTCAAATTAAATGAAAATCAATATCATTTGCGTTATTTTCTTTGGAATTCTGAGTTCGCATTCCATTTGGGCCATTGTGGTTGCTCTGAAATATCAAAACCTACTTGATAAAACAGTTGTAAGTCTTGTACAGCTCCCGATAGATCCCATTCATCACGGTATCTGTCACATGGTTGATGGTAACAACCACGTAGCACTAAGCTCATGCGTTTACGATAATTAGCCGTATCTTCGTCAAGTGCTTCACTGCCACCACCCGCATACATCGCTGGAATACCCATGTTGGCGAAAGCAAAATGATCAGAGCGATAGTACCCGCCTGAAGATGGTTTAGGATCGCCCGAGACAGTGCGCCCTTGTGCATTAGCTGCCTGTGCTAATAGCGAGTCCATTTCTGATTTACCAATACCAACCACGCTGATATCTTTTACTTTGCCTAACAAGTTCAAGCTATCCATATTAATATTAGCGACTGTCTTATTTGCTGCTATCACTGGGTGTGCAGCATAATACTTAGATCCTAATAAACCTTGCTCTTCAGCTGTCACTGCCAAGAAAGTCATTGAGCGGCTAGGGTGCTTTGGTAAGCTTGCAAACGCTTCTGCTACTTCAATTAAGCCTGCAGTGCCTGTCGCGTTATCATGTGCTCCATTGTAGATTTGGTCGCCTTTACGGTTTTTATCAGTACCTAAGTGATCCCAGTGTGCTGAGTATATAATATGCTCATCTGGTTTTTCACTACCGGGTAAAGTCGCAATGAAGTTATATGAAATTGATTTTTTGATGGTGTTTTTAACCGCAACAGACGCCGTTAAATCGCCCATATCAACATGATAAGCACCTTTTGCTGCATTGGCTTTCGCACTGGCAAAATCTAAACCTGCTTTAGTGAAAAGCTCGTTAGCAACCTCTGTGGTTACCCAACCTTCAACAGCGACTCTGTCCATATTATTGTTTTCTTTTTGAAAACCAAACTGCTCGCCGCTCCATGAGTTTTCAACCACAGACCAAGGGTAAGAGGCCGGTGCAGTTTCATGAACGATGATAGCCCCAGCAGCACCTTGACGGCTGGCTTCTTCGTATTTGTAAGTCCAACGGCCATAGTAAGTCATGGCATCACCGGTAAACAAAGCAGGATCTTTAGTGGCAAAACCAGGGTCGTTGACTAAAATCACCACAGTTTTACCCTTAACATCTAAACCTGCGTAATCATTCCAATTATATTCTGGGGCATTAACACCATAACCAACAAATACCAGTTCAGAGTCTTTAATACTTTGGCGTTCGCTAATGCGACTGCTGCCCATTACCATGTCTTTTTTATACTGGTAATCTTTGCCGCCGATAGTTAACACCATGTTTGGATCTGCTTCAAGAGACACCAACGGAACTTCTTGTAAAAAGCTGTCGCCATTACCTGGTTGATAACCTAGTTTTTTAAATTCTTCAGTAAGGTAAGCTAGTGTGAGTTCTTCACCTTTTGAAGATGGAGCGCGGCCTCCAAATTCATCGGAGGCAAGCACTTTGACATGCTCTGCGAGTTGTTGGGCATTGATTGAATTATACCCTTTGCTAACATCATCAGAGGTGAGACTTGTTGTTGCACATCCTGCAAGTACCGCAGTTGCAAGGAGTGTCAGAGAAAAATAACGTTTCATAGTCGCTCTTTTTTTGTTTTAAGTGAGCTCAGTATAAGAACTTCTATTAAAGAGAACCAGTTTTTGCGGTAAACTCCAACCATAATAATTGTAAAGCTAAAGATACTCATGAAGCGTTTTACCCCTTACGAACAATGGCATAGCGCCAGTTTAGAAAATGGTGCATTTAGCCATTTAAATACACTGTTTTCTTTAAACGGTTTATCCGACTGGCCGCAATGTGCGTGGATTTCATCATTTTTAGATGCTAAAAATGCAAATCAGCAAACAATTCGCTTTGTTGAAGACGCCTGCTTTAGTGAGGAAGAGCGCTATTATGAGCAAATCATTTTTGATACCGGTAAAGTACCAACGCGACAACAAAATTGGCATGACTTATTTGGTGGACTTATCTGGTGTTTATTTCCTAAAACGAAAGCATTGATCAATCAACGCCATGTTGAAGAGATCACACTTCACGGCACTAAAGTACGCTCAAAACACCGCAATGCCTTAACCTTGTTTGATGAATGTGGGGTTGTACTTGCTGTAAGTGATAATGTTTGGCCTGCGTTACTTAAAAATCATCAATGGCAGCAGGCATTTATTGAGCAAAGAGCGTTGTGGGGTAAAACCATTGCGCCATTTATGTTCGGCCACGCTAATTATGAAATGCTAACAAAGCCGTATATTGGTCTGACAGGTAAAGCATTATTTGTAAAAGTACCGAGTGACATATTTTGTAAAGATTTAGCCCAGCAGTATCAGTATATTGATCAAACCCTTTATGAGATGATTAGCGTCGATAACTGTTTAAGGGACAATAGCCAGCTCTCACCATTACCACTGCTAGGCGTACCAGGCTGGTATGATAATAATAACCCCGAGTTTTATAGTAATACGGATTACTTTAGACCAAAACGAAGGACACGAACATGATAGAAGTTACGGGGCTTAAAAAGAAATTTAAGCTAACTAAAGACCATAAAAAAAACAAAGTCGATAAAATAGATCCCCGTGAAGATAAAGATTATTTTCATTCGGTGCGAGATGTCAGCTTTCATTGTAATAAAGGCGAAGTGCTGGGCTTACTCGGCCCTAATGGTGCAGGAAAAACCACCACGCTAAGAATGCTCTCGACAGCGTTAAAACCCGATGAAGGGCAAATAATTATTGCTGGTGAAGACATCATTAAAAAACCACTATTTGGTCGTAAGTCTATTGGTTTTCTATCTGGCAGTACCGGTTTATATGGCCGTTTAACGGTAAAAGAAAATATCGAATATTTTGCAAAACTACACGGTATGAGTAAAGACGCGATTAGTTCACGGTGTGAAGAGTTATTTGATTTACTCGATATGCATAGCTTTATTGATAAACGTGCTGATAATTTATCAACGGGTATGAAGCAAAAAGCCAATATAGCCCGCGCAGTTGTGCACCATCCGGCAGTCGTGGTACTTGATGAGCCGACCACTGGATTAGACATTATGACCACTCAAACGGTGATCGAGTTTATAAAACGGCTTAAAGCGCAAGGGACTCCTGTTATATTTTCAACCCATCATTTAGATGAAGTAGCGCTACTGTGTGACCGCGTTGCGGTGATCAACGAAGGTATCAGTTGTTTTGACGGCAGTCTTGACGAATTTAAAAAAGTGGGTAAAAGCGACGAACTTAATCAAGCGTTTATGAATATATTGACGGAGAAAAATAATGTTTGAAGTATTTAAAAAGGAATTAAAGGAGCTATTACGAGATAAAAAAACACTCATTTTTATTGTCGCATTACCAGTTGCTATCTTTCCATTATTATTTGCGGTGATGGCATTTATTAGTTCTCAAGCAACACTTGAAGCCGAACAAAAAGTTCATACCTATGCCATTATCAATGGCGAATATGCGCAATCATTCACAGATAAAGTTTTTTATCATAAAAGTTTTCAATTATACAAAGGTGATCACACCTTTAATACAGTTGCAGAGCTTACAGAGGCCGTTAAAGCCGGCACCATTGATATGGGTATTTTCTTACCCGCAGATGCCAAACAAAACCTTGATGACGCAAAACAAAGTCAGTGGCAAGTGGTTTATAACGATGCTAAAGCGATTAACTTTTTATTCGACAGAGTAAAAGAGCTTGCTGAAGAATTTGGTAATAAGCTAAGAGCTGAAAAACTATTAAGCTACGGTGTTTCAGTTGAGCAACAAAGTGCAATTATTGATCCAATCAAAGTTGTAAAAGTTGATACTGCTGATAAACGAGAAAATTTAGGTGAGAAAATAGGCGGCTTTATCCCTTACTTACTGATCCCATTAGTATTGATGGGAGCAACATACCCAGCAATTGATTTAGGTGCAGGTGAAAAAGAACGCGGCACATTAGAAACGTTACTATTGACACCAATCACCCGTACGCAACTTGTATTAGGTAAATTTATTACTTTACTTGCAGCGTCAATCGCCACCACAACGATAACCGTGTTGAGTATGGGCGTTTGGATCAGTATCGCGATTTCTTTCATTGATTTGGATGTGATAAAAACAGCATTTAGTTCATTACGCGTATTAGATTTGGCACTCATTTTTATTATTTTATTACCCGTCGCCGCGATTTTTTCTTCTCTTGCGTTAGCAATATCGATTTATGCTCGTAGCTTTAAAGAAGCTCAGAATTACATGACACCACTGAGTATGGGGGTGATATTTCCTATCATTGTTGCTTTACTACCGAATGTTGAGCTAACAGCTAAAACCGCATTTATACCGGTTACTAATGTGGCTTTAGCGATTAAAGAAATTATCAAAGGTACGATTGATTACACGTTACTTGGACTAATCTTTTTAGCGACCGTGATTGTTGCCGGTGCACTATTAGCATTTTGTGTTAAATGGTTTAATAAAGAAGAAGTCTTATTTAGATAATAAATTATATAGAAGTAGGCTGGGCGTGGTTGTTACAATACTCTCAGTTAAATAATAAAAATGACGGGCTAGCTCGTCATTTTTTATTACTATAGTTTCCTTAGAAAAACTAAGAATCGATAAAAAGCGCAGAGATAACTTTTTAATTGCTCTATAATGTAGTTTGTATTTGAAAGCAAACTGGCAATTTTGATGCGCAACTCACTGACATTTTTTAATTTATTTCGCAGTAATAAACTTTCTTTATTAGCATTGCTGTTTTTTTTCATCCTCGCAATACCTGCTTTATATATATTTGAGCTGAAAGTACGCAAAGATGTTTACCAGGTTGCCCAAACCACACTACAGCAAGAGCTTGATACAAAAGCACTGATGTTAAAAGGACATTTAAAAGACAGTGTTTCGTCAATCAACTTTTTAAATGCCACACCGCCTATCAGTGGCATCAGCCGAGCCGCTGCAAATAACCTTATTGATCCACTATTAAATACTCCCATCGCAATATGGCAAACGCGCTTAGCTGAAATATTTAGTGGCTTTATGCGCACTGACCCGCAGCTATTACAAGCCAGATATATTACCCTTGCTGATAATGGTCAAGAAATTGTCCGTGTTGATAGGATCAATGATGCTTTGGTTTGCCTAGAGGGAGACTTATTACAACAAAAAGGGCAGCGGGATTACATGCTTAATGCCAGCAGGTTAGATAGTGAATCTGTCTATATATCACCGATTAACTATAATCGAGAGCATGGCCAAATTCAGATCCCCTACGTGAGTACCTACCGAGTTGCTAAGCCGGTATTTAATAAACAAGGAGCAGTGTTTGCTGTATTAGTAACCAATTATTTTGCTGATGAGTTATTTAATAGTGTTACTTTTAGTTCACCTGCTGGGGTTGATGTTTATCTGTTAAATGATCAGCAGCAGTTTTTATTTCACCCAGATCCTAAACTGCGATTTGGTTTTGAGTTTGGTCAAGACATTACTTGGTTAAGTGTATTTAGTCAAAGCCAAGATATGAGCAGCCAAGCGACTTTACCTTTTCATGATTTACCAAGTCATTATTATTTAAAACAACGTATTAGTTTAGAAAATAACATTAGCATGTTGCCCCTTGAACTTGCGGTATCAATTAATACCGATATTTTGGCAAAAGACGTTGCTAAGCGTCGTGATCATTTTGTGCTGGTAATTATTTCACTTTTCACTGCTTTGTGGTTATTAGTGTGGTTATACCAAAGGTATATAAACCGCAAATTAGAGTTTCACTCCTTGAAGGAGCGTAATAACAAGATTATTGAAAATTCCCTCGATGCAATCTTAACAGTACAAGAGGATGGGCTTATCAGTAATGCCAATAAAACAGCGTTGCAGTTCTTTGATATCATTATTGATCACACCAAATTCACGCAATTATTTACGCTTGCTGAAAGTGATAATTCATGTATTGATGAAACCATAGCGCAGGGGTCAAAACCATCATTTGAAGGCGTGTATACTGATCCGCAGGATCAACAACACTTTTACTCAATTACACTTACTAGCGTGTTTGATATTTTTACCCAGCGCCACCAGGTTGCAGCGATTTTACGAAACATCAATTCACTTAAACAGACTCAAGTAGAGCTTGAAAAACTCAATAGTACGTTAGAGCAAAAGGTTCGCCAACGCACAACTGAACTTGAAAGTGCGATTGAACAAGCGTTGGCAGCCAGTAAATCGAAAAGTGATTTTATTGCTAACATTTCCCATGAAATACGTACCCCTATGAATGGTGTATTAGGGATGCTGGAAATGCTCAAAGAAGACACACTAACGCAACAGCAACAGCAATACCTAGAGCTGGCCAATAGCAGCGCTAACTCATTAATGACATTAATTAATGACATCTTGGATTTTTCAAAAATAGAAGCAGGTAAACTTGATATTGATAATCACAGTTTTGATGTGATTACTGTATGCAGTGATATGATCACCTCTATGGCATTACAAGCCCAGCGTAAAGGCTTAGAAGTGTTTTTGCATACCGATAAAGTTATTGATCGTATGTTAGTAGGAGATAGCCACCGATTAAAACAAATATTAATAAACTTACTTAATAATGCATTCAAATTTACCCATCAAGGTGAAGTCAGTTTGACTCTTGGATGTCAGTATCTTACTGAAGAAAAGTTATTAATGAGCTTTGTTATTGAAGATTCAGGCATCGGCATTGCTGAAAAAAATATCGATAAGTTGTTTGAGGCCTTTACCCAAGAGGACACCAGTACCACTCGCCACTTTGGTGGTACTGGGCTTGGTTTATCAATTTGTCGTAAGTTGGCGCAATTGATGGGCGGTGATATTAGCGTCACCAGTGAAAAAGGCAAAGGGAGCTGTTTTACAGCGCAAGTGCAATTACATATTGCAGCTGAGAAAAAGCTCAATACAGCCGTTGAGTTGGCAAAAGATATTCAGGTTGGCGTGCTGATAGATAGCGACAGTGTATATAACAATGTCACTAATTTATTGATTAAAAATTGCCAAGTAGCGGCCAATAATATTCAACGATTTGACTACCAAGCACAATATCAAGAGTTAAAAGTTGATTTACTGGTTGTTGATAATGATCACCCATACTTACAAACACTGATTAATTTATGTAATAAGCAGAATAAAAAATATGTATTAATTTTGCGTGATTTATTGCTTAGTAAAAAAGCCAAAGAGCAGGTGCCTGAAAATTGCCATGTACTTAATAAGCCGCTTACTCAAGATCAATTTAGCTTTAAGTTAGCAAGTTTGTTTGGTGTTAATAATAGTTTTTTGGTTGCTAGCCAAGGTAGTGAGCAAACAGAATATGTTGAATACGATTTCTCAAATTTTAAGGTGTTATTGGTTGATGATAATATGATCAACCTTGAAGTTGCCAAAGCAATATTAAAAAATACCGGTGTCACTATTGTATGTGCCAGCGATGGCCTCGATGCACTAGAAATATTAAATACAGAGCAAACAGCTTTATTTGATCTGATTTTTATGGATTGCCAAATGCCAAACCTCAATGGCTATGACACGACCTCTGCAATTCGCAGCAACAAAGCTGGTGCTGACTATGCGAAAGTGCCTATTATCGCTATGACTGCCAGCGCTATGGCAGGTGACAGAGAACGCTGTATTACAGCTGGTATGAATGATTATATTACCAAACCCATAAAGCCAAAAGTTTTGAAAGACAAATTAGCTATGTGGTTAAAATAAACCACACAGTCTAAATTTTAAGCTACTGATTTTTCAGGTTTAGCCTTTGGTCCACCAAGATTTTGATTAAGTTTGGTAATATCAGCAGAATTAATCACTGTTTGAGTGTCAGACCAGTGTAGCAATTCGATACGACCATTTTCTTGCTCTACTACTGCGGTACAACTTTCTATCCAATCGCCATCATTACAGTAAACAATGCCATCAACGACTTTGAGTTGTGGGTGATGAATGTGACCGCAAATAATACCGTCTACGCCTTGCTTTTTAGCCTCATGAATAGCAGCATTTTCAAATGCCTCTATTGCTTCACGCGCTTTATGAACGCGGGCTTTTATCCAAGCAGCAAGTGACCAATAGTTACCACCATATAGGCGTCGAATACGATTAGTCCAGCGATTTAAAAATAGTAAAAAGTCATAACCTGCATCACCGGCAATACTGATCAGTTTGTTATACCGAGTTGCTGAGTCAAAATCATCACCGTGAACCAGAAGAAATCGTTTGTTGGCTTTGGTTGTGTGAATAAACTGCTGGTGGACTTCAATACCAAATAGGCTGTTATTGACGTAGTGCCGGAATGTTTCATCGTGATTGCCGGGAATATAAATCACTCGAGTACCTTGAACTGCTTTGGCTTGAATACAGGCTAATACTTGATAGTGACTAGGGTGCCAATAAAAACTTCGCTTCATAGACCATAAATCGACGATGTCACCCACTAGATAAAGGGTATCGCACTCAATACTATTTAAAAAGTCGAGTAGGTAATCTGCTCGACAATCTTTATAGCCTAAATGTACATCGGAGATCCAAACGGCTGGGTAGTACTTTTTATCACTTTTTTCGATGTCGTGCATAGGAGGTTACTCACGGTGTAATAACAACAAAGTTAAGCAACTTGAATGACGTTTATAAGACTGTTTGACGAAACATCTATGACAATTAATGATCGTGCAAAAACAAAAAAACCGCATTTCGCGGTTTTTTTGTTACAGAGGGTGCTGATGATTAAGCGTTCATGGCCGCTTTGATTGCTTCAACAGCGCTATCAATATCTATCATTAGTTTTTCACCGGTACGGCGATTTTTCAGCTCAACCTTGTTTTCATCAAGATTACGCTCACCAATTACCAACGTGAAAGGTACACCGAGTAATTCCATGTCGTTAAACATCACACCTGGGCGCTCTTTACGGTCATCAAATAACACGTCTAAGCCTGCGGCTTTTAAACCGTCGTAAAGGTTATTAGCGATATCTGGTATACGATGCGATTTATGCATATTCATTGGCACAATAGCTAAATCGAACGGGGCGATTGGCTGTGGCCAAATAATACCGTATTGATCATTATTTTGTTCAATAGCCGCTGCGACAATACGCGATACACCAATACCATAACAACCCATAGTCATTATTTGGTTTTTACCGCTTTCGTTTAATACTCCCGCTTTCATCGCTTCTGAGTACTTAGTACCAAGCTGGAAGATATGGCCAACTTCAATACCGCGTTTAATATGTAAAGTACCATTACCACATGGACTAGGATCACCTTCGACAATATTACGTAGATCAGCAACTTCATACTCAGTTACATCGCGATCCCAGTTAATACCGCTGTAATGCTCGTCATCTTTGTTAGCACCGGCTACAAAATCAGCCATTACGTTGGCTGTACGGTCTACTAAAATTGGCATGATTAAGCCAACAGGGCCTAATGAACCCGGTTTAGCACCAATGGCTGCAATTATGTCAGCCTCGTTTGCCATTTCCAGTGGAGAATCTACTAATGGATGTTTTTCAGCTTTAAGTTCGTTAAGCTCATGATCGCCACGTATTACTAATGCAACTAAACCACGTTGACCATCTTCATTTGGCGCGCCGTAAACAATCAGTGTTTTAACACTGCGATGAGGTTTAACACCATAGTGTTTCTTTAGCTCGTCGATAGTTTTCGCATCAGGCGTTGGGAATGCTTTTAATTCTTTTGCGGCAGCAGGGCGCGCTTCACTTGGCGCTAATGCTTCTGCTTTTTCGATGTTTGCTGCGTAGTCACTTTTATCACTAAAGGCGATAGCATCTTCACCTGATTCAGCTAACACATGAAATTCATGAGATACACTACCACCTATAGAGCCGGTATCAGCAATAACAGGACGGTAATCAAGGCCTAAGCGATCGAATATATTACAGTATGCTTTGTGCATTACTTGATAAGTTGCATCTAAACATTCTTCACTTAAATGAAATGAATAGGCATCTTTCATAGTAAATTCACGCGCGCGCATAACCCCAAAACGAGGACGACGTTCGTCGCGCACTTTTGTTTGTACTTGATACAAAGTAAGCGGCAATTGTTTATACGAACTTACTTCTTTACGAACAAAGTCAGTGATCACTTCTTCATGGGTTGGTCCTAACGCGAAAGTACGATTGTGACGGTCAGTAAAACGCATAAGTTCTGGGCCAAACTGCTCCCAACGGCCAGACTCTTCCCATAGATCCGCAGGTTGAATAACAGGCATCAACATTTCGATTGCACCTGATTTGTCCATTTCTTCACGCACAATGTTTTCGACTTTTCGTAACACGCGTAATCCAGAGGGTAACCAAGTATATAGGCCCGACGCGACGCGACGGATCATGCCCGCTCTTAACATTAATTGATGCGATACAATTTCAGCATCTGATGGCGTTTCTTTAAGTGTTGCGAGTATATATTGACTGGTACGCATGTTTATTCCGATAGTTATAAAATTATTATTTCAATTGGGCACTCAGTTTAGCAGCGGTTGCTTTTACACTAAAGCGCTAAGTGTGTTTTTCTAACTTTTTTCTATGCTAGTGACATAGTTATGCTCGTCGTTTACTTGCCAACGGATATTAAAATCATACAAGGTCATTCCATAACTTTGTTCACCCTCTTTTTGCTTTTTATAGGCAGGGCGAGGATCTTGCTTAAGTACATTACTAATAAAGTCATGCAACTGTGGGAAGTTGGTTTGCTGTTCAATAAACGCCTGCACTTGCGGGCTAAACTCAACGGTCATTTGCGTTTCTGGGCGCGTGTCAGCAAAGCCTGCAGTGGCATCAACCATGGCATCTGAATAAGGTAAATATGGTTTGATGTCTAAAATCGGGGTGCCATCAAGTAAATCTATGCCTGCCAATAATAAACACAGCTGGCCATTTTTATACTCTATGCCTTCAAGTTTGACGGCACTCATGCCTATGGCATTGGGTCTAAAGGTCGCGCGTGTGGCGAATACGCCTTTGCGCTCATTACCGCCTAAACGCGGTGGTCTAACCATGGCTGAGTAGCCTTTATCTGCAGTTTCATGAAAGCGAAACAATAACCAAATATGGCTAAATTCATCTAAACCACGAACAAATTCTTCACGGTTAAAATCAGCAGCAAATACCAACTTAGCTTTTGCTTGTGGAACTAAACGCGGTTGGCGAGGAATGGCGAACTTTTGTTTATAAGGAGATTGAATATGGCCAATAGCCGTTAGTTGAAAATCGCTCATGAAACTCAATTACTGTTAAAGATACGATATTCTAACCGCTAACAACAAAAAAGGCAGCTCGAAGCTGCCTTTTACTGCTAAATAACCTCAAAATAGGTTAAGCATTTCTTAGAACATATATTGGAATGAAACCGATGCTACATCCATTTCTGGATCAATTTCATCTTTTAGTTCATAGCGTTCATACTCAAAGCGTACCTGCATGTTGGTGGTGAATGCGTACTCGATACCTGCACCATAAAATACATCGCCTCCACTTTGATCTGCTGATATCTTACCAATAGCAGGAAGGTCGCTGGTTACCTCAGCATCCCATTCTAGCCAACCACCTTTAGCATAGACAGAGAAGCTATCCGTAATAGGGGCAGCTAACCGTGCGGCCAAAGACACACCATCAACTTCAGCATAGCTATCAATATCGCTTACTTCATCAAAGTTTTGATAGGCAAGCTCTAAACTTAAATACTTATTAAATTGCGTACCAACGTAACCTTTAAGCATTTGTGAATCATCATCAAAATCGATGTCGTCATCAGAGTCTTCAAATTTGAATGAGTATTGACCATAGCCAATACCTGTATATACGCGAGGGTAATCCATGTTTGTTGTTTCTGCACTAGCTGCAGTATTAAAACCTAACAATGCTAATGAGATAGCAGAAAGTGAAATTGATTTAATCATTTAATAGCTCCTTTACAAAATAAAAATATAACCTTTAAATTACCGGTTAATTTTAATATTGCATGGTGCGTGCCATGATTAATTTGGCTTAAAAACAGCCAGTTATAGTCTTTTATAGCATATAAAGTATACCAATGAGCGCTATTTAAACGCTCGTTCAGTTTGGCTGGAGAAAATATTTCTGACTAGGATGTAGCTTTTACAGATAGATAGTTTAGGTGATCAGGGTTCTGATTTATGCAATAAAGTTTCAGTTTCTATGGCAATCTCTTTCATCTTAATTGCGTAGTTTTCTAATTTTTTGTCTTCATTACTCACTGCGATGTATTCTGGCACTGCTACGGGGTAACCTGTTTCGTCCATGGCAACAAAGCTAATTACACAGTGGTTAGTCTCAACTAAATTACGCGTTTTCGGATCGCCACAGCGAACTTGTATAAAGATTTGCATACTGGTTTTGCCAGTGTGGGCAATTTTAGCTTCAACTTCAACAATTTGACCAACTAGAATAGGGCGACGAAATTTAACCCCAGCGACAGATACAGTGACACAGTAATGACCACTCCAACCAGCAGCGCAGGCATAACCTGCTTGGTCAATCCACTTCATGACGACACCGCCATGAACCTTCCCGCCAAAATTCACATCGGTGGGCTCTGCTAAAAAACGGAATACAACATTAGACGACGGCATAAAAATATCTCACTCATATATAATTCTTATTAGCATAGCGCAAAAAAGGGGCCGAAGCCCCTGCAATTTAGGATAGGTTTATAATTTATATGTAAAATATTATTTTTACGCTGTATCAAGCGCTTTAATTGTATTTAGATTACATATTTGGGTAGTTGGGACCACCGGCTCCCTCAGGTGTTACCCAGGTGATGTTTTGGCTCGGATCTTTAATATCGCAGGTTTTACAATGCACGCAGTTTTGTGCATTAATCACAAACTCGTCTTTGCCGGCAATTTGCTGTATCTCATACACACCCGCCGGGCAATAGCGCTGAGCAGGCTCGTCAAATTTAACTAAGTTAACATCGATAGGAATAGCGCTATTTTTTAGTTTTAAATGACACGGCTGAGATTCTTCATGATTGGTATTTGATAAAAACACCGAAGATAATTTATCAAAGCTGAGTTGACCATCAGGCTTCGGGTAATCAATGACGCTGGCCTGATTTTTATCAACTAGCGTTGCGTGATCTGGGATATTATCTTTAAAAGTAAAAGGTAATGCCCCTGCAAAAATATTTTGATCAAGAGTGTTATACGCACCACCAATAAATTTTCCTAGCTTATGCATCACAGGGCCAAAGTTACGTGATTGGTATAGCTCTTTATAAGCCCAGCTTTGTTTAAATGCTTCGCTGTAGTCAACTAAGTCAGTATGCTGTTGTTCGTTTGTAAGCGCGCTAAAGATCACCTCAGCGGCAATCATACCTGACTTCATCGCTGTGTGGTTGCCTTTGATTTTGGCAAAATTCAAGGTGCCAGCATCACAGCCGACCAACAAACCACCCGGGAAGTGCATTTTTGGTAATGAGTGTAAGCCACCTTTTGCAATCGCACGAGCGCCATAAGCAATACGTTCACCACTGGCTAATACATCTTTAAAGATTGGGTGGTGTTTCATGCGCTGAAATTCATCAAACGGGCTTAAATGCGGGTTTGAGTAATTTAAATCAACAATTAAGCCGACTACAACTTGATTATTATCACTGTGGTACATAAACGCACCACCGTTAGTATCTGCACTTAAGGGCCAACCGGTGCCATGAACTACCGTGCCTTGCTTGTGTTTAGCAGGATCGATTTGCCAAATTTCTTTAAAGCCTAAACCATAATGTTGCGGTGAGGCATCTTGAGCAAGTGCAAATTGAGTGATCAGCTGTTTACCTAAGTGACCACGACAACCTTCAGCAAATACAGTGTATTTAGCACGAAGTTCCATGCCAGGCATAAAGCCATCTTTTTCATTGCCATTGCTATCAAGGCCCATATCGCCGGTAATAATGCCTTTTACTGTGTCATCTTCAATAATCAGTGAGTGCGCGCTAAACCCTGGGAAAATCTCAACACCTAGTTTTTCTGCTTGCTCTGCAAGCCAGCGGCATACATTACCCATAGAGACAATATAGTTATCAGTATTATGAAATGTTTTAGGTGCGGCAAAGTGAGGGATAGCGGTGGCTTTGCTGTCATTATTAAACCAATATATTTCATCACTGGTTACTTTAGTGGTCACTGGTGCGCCAAGTTCTTGCCAATTGGGCAGTAACTCGTCCAAAGCGGTGGTTTCAAATACTGCGCCCGATAATATATGGGCGCCCACTTCGGAGCCTTTTTCAACCACGCAGATCATGCACTCTTGTTGTTTTTCTTGTGCTTGTTGCGCTAATCGTATGGCGGTAGCTAAGCCTGCAGGGCCTGCGCCGACAATAACGACATCAAATTCCATGGTTTCGCGTTCGACCATATTAACCTCTTTTATGTGACGGACCTGTGCCTTTACGAGGGCAATTTCATACTTGCAAATGAAACGTTACAGGCGATGAATAGTTTAAGGTTATTTTAGGTTGACGTTTACGTCAACAGGAAGTAGTCTGATTTCATAAAATAAATAGGTTGACGTACACGTTAGCTTGTAGGTTTAAATAATTATGGAGTTCCTATGAAAGTTCTCGTTCCAATAAAAAGAGTTATCGACTACAACGTAAAAGCACGCGTTAAAGCAGATAATAGCGACGTTGATCTAACTAATGTGAAAATGGCACTTAACCCATTTTGCGAAATTGCCATTGAAGAAGCTATCCGCTTAAAAGAGGCGGGCACTGCCACTGAAGTGATTGCTGTAACCATTGGTGCTAAAGCATCTCAAGAACAATTACGTACAGCTCTGGCACTGGGCGCCGATAAAGCGATTCATATTGAGACTGACGAAAAATTAGAATCACTGCACGTTGCAAAGCTGCTTGCTAAAATCGTCGAGCAAGAAGCCCCTGAACTGGTGATTTTAGGTAAACAGTCGATTGATTCAGATAACAATCAAACAGGTCAAATGCTGGCGGCTCTTACTGGGCGCGGGCAAGGTACGTTTGCATCAAAGGTCGACATAGCAAATGGCACTGTTAATGTGACGCGTGAAGTTGATGGCGGTTTACAAACAGTGGCATTAAAGTTACCGGCCGTAGTCACAACAGACTTACGTTTGAATGAACCCCGTTATGCATCATTGCCAAATATTATGAAAGCCAAACGTAAACCACTTGAGGTAATTGCAGCTGATAGCTTAGGTGTAGACTTAACCCCGCGTATCGAACTTGTTGCGGTACATGAACCTGCAAAACGCAGTGGCGGTATCATTGTTGATGATGTAGCCCAGTTAGTTGATTTATTAAAAACACAAGCGAAGGTGATTTAAATGAAAACATTAGTTATAGCAGATCATGACAATGGCAGTTTAAAGCCTGAAACTTCTAAAACCATAAACGCAGCATTAAAGCTTGGTTTTGCTGTTGATGTACTAATTGCTGGTGAAAACGTAGCACCAATGAGTGAAATAGTGGCCAGTATTGCAGGTGTAAACACCGTGCTGGTGGCTGATCATAGTGAGTATGCGCATCAGTTAGCTGAAAACATCGCAGATTTAGTGTTATCGCTTGCGCCAGATTATTCGCATCTTGTTGCTAGTGCCACTACAACGGGCAAAAATTTCATGCCACGTGTTGCCGCATTACTTGATGTTGCACAAATTTCAGAAATCATTGATGTGGTTGACGCTGATACATTTAAACGTCCAATCTATGCAGGTAATGCCATCGCAACTGTAAAATCACTGGATAGCAAAAAAGTGATCACCGTTCGTGCAAGTAGCTTTGATCTGCAAGGTGAGCAAGCTCCCGCTGAGAGTCGTGTTGTTGATTCTGTGTTTAGCAGTGAATTAAGCGCATTTGTAAGTGTTGAGCAAACCGAATCTGAGCGCCCAGAGTTAACTGCTGCGCAAGTGGTTATATCAGGTGGACGCGGTATGCAAAATGGCGAGAACTTTTCATTACTTAATGGTATTGCCGATAAACTAGGCGCGGCAATTGGTGCGTCTCGTGCTGCGGTTGACGCAGGCTTTGTGCCAAACGATATGCAAGTGGGTCAAACCGGTAAGATCGTTGCGCCTAACTTATATATTGCCGTAGGCATTAGTGGCGCAATTCAGCACTTAGCGGGTATGAAAGACTCTAAAGTGATTGTGGCTATCAATAAAGATCCCGATGCGCCAATCTTCCAAGTGGCAGATTATGGTTTAGTAGCAGATTTATTTGATGTGCTACCAGAGCTTGAACAAGCACTCTAATTTATAACGATTCTGGTTGTTAAAAGCTGTTGTGATCAGTTTACTGATCACGCGGCTTTTTTTCTTTTATTTTACCAATCAGAAAGTCTGTAATATCTAACTAAGTAATTACCATGAATAAGGAGTATCACTTGTCGTTTAGTGAGTTGGGTGCATTATTTTTTTAACACACATTGCCTTTTTACACTTTTTTTGCGCAAAATGTCAGGACACGCTAAGCTGAGGCTAAATGACTAGAAATTTAGAACTAAAAAATTAATAATCAATAAGCTAGCTTCACCCTTATCCCTTACATTTTTTAGAATACGTTGAGACCTCGCAGTGAAAACCAAAGCAATCCGCAATTTTTATATCAATGAAGAGCAGTCGGTCTATTTGCTTTCGCACCATGACGCCAAAAAACATCGCCAATGGTTGAATATCTGTATTAAGCAACTCACTAATTTAGGCTACAGCCAGGTTGAAATGATTGGCTCGGGTGCTTTTGGATTTGTATTTGCGGGTTTAGATGAGCGTAAACTTCCTTGGGTGTTTAAATTTTCACGTATCACCTTGGCGCAAAGTGTACGTGATCGACTTGAGGACGAAGCGTATATGCTCTCGCAAGTTGATAACCCATTAGTGCCTAAGTTTTATGCTTTTGAACGGATAAAAAAGCAGGGCATTTTAATGATGGCCCGCGCGCTGGGCGAAGACTTAGAAAAAGTATCACTTAAAAAAGGCCGCTTTAGCGCAGCAGCAATCGCCAGTTTAGCGCTAAAACTACGTAATGTATTAATAGACCTACGCACTCAGCAAAATGGCATAACGCCACAACCGATTGTGCATGGCGATATCAAGCCCTCTAATCTAGTGTGGGATGAACATACCCAAGGCTTATCGCTGGTGGACTGGGGCAGCTCGGTGTATGCCCAAATAGACAGTAATGGCGAGCCAATCACCAGTAACTTTATGGATTTAATGTCTGGCGATTTAAGTACCACCAATGCGCGGATGGGGGATGTGTATTTTATTGGTGATGAGCAAATGTCAGGTGCTAAATCATCGCCGCGTTTTGATGAGCAAGGCGTGGCGTCCACCTTATACGCACTGGCTTCTGCACAGTCATGCCGATTTGGCGCGCAAGTGATCCCAGCCAGTTCACTAGGGCTCCCTATGGAGCTTGCAAAAGTGATTGACGGTATGCTCTCTAAAAATAAAATTACAAGAGACGGGGCGGGTGATTACTTTATGCGTAATATGCCTGCTATGGCAAAAGCATATTTACCAGAGCTCAATTTAGCTGAAGATGTGCGAGCCAATATTCCATTTTGGTTTGGTAACGATGACGAACTACCTGATACTGTGGTTTATAGTTCACGTAAACAATTTTTACGCCAAGCCGACCTCAATCAACAACTGCTTGATGTAAATGACGCTCAATTGGACCGGTATTATAAAGAATTCCTGTTTGATACCGGTGATACTGAAAAAGCATTTTTAGCTTCTATCAGCCGATTAGCAAAATACCCAGTAGTAGGGGGCTTAAGCTTTCATTGGAAAGAGGAATCACTGTTCGTTGAATCATCACTGATCATGCATGATGAAAGTTTAGGCCATGCTTTTACCCAAGCGGTTAATAATACCGTGATGTTGGCACAAGGCATTCATCAAAAAGGCTTATTTAAGTGTTGTTTATTTGATGCAAGAAAGACCATTCAACTGGAGCGTGATGGCACAGGGGCATTTAAGTTTGAACAACTTCCAGAGCTTGACTATGAGGTAATGAATTTAAAAAGCTCAGAAGTCACCCGACCACATTCTTATTTTGAAGACGGTAAAGATCCGGACGAGCAACTGCAGCTACCTAAAAAAGTGATCAAATGCGTATTTGAGTTAAACCAAATACATCATACCGGCTGCATTATTTTTGAAGCTTTACCAGATAGAATGAAAATACATCATTACTATCGTTTGTTAGATGGCACTAAAGAAGCACAGTTTAAGCGCTTGCTTAATAAGTTGATGCAATATGCGGTGAGCATTACTGATGTGGGGGTTGCCGGGTTTATGAAACTACCTTACAAAAATACCCGTGAGTTTGCCTTGTGTGATCGCCAGCCTGATTTTTTCTATCCTAAAGATCCTAAACGTTTTGGCGCTTAATTTTGCCGTGTAAATACGTTAAACTAATGCATCAAAAAAAGGATAAATAATGGCAAAAACTCAGCCCGCAATCACTATGCAAAGCTTTGGTATTTATACAAAGTGGGATTCATCATCAAAAGCCTTACCGCAAATTCAAGCATTTACCACAAAAGTACCCGCACAACTCGATGTGGAGTTTGGTTTTATCATTAATATTAAAAAAGCCAAAGGCGAAAAGCTTCATTATTGTATTTATCATCCTGACATACCGGATGCTGATGGTGAGGTAATGCCACCATTTTACGGCTTTGAATACGTTAAAGACAATGACTGGCACTTTTACTTAGGTGATACCTTGTGGCAACCTATCAGCAATAAAATAGGTGACTGGCGCATGACCATAGAGCTAAACGGTAAACTGATTGCCGATAAAACATTTTCAGTGTTTGAACAAGAGTCCATGTCAGAAATTGAGTTTTGGCAAAAGCGCGGGTATTAAATACTTTATGTGTATATAGGCTTATTGTATTTGTAGTAAGTGTAATTGTTGAAAATAAATTAGGACGAGGTGGTTACTCCACCTCATGAAATAAATTAGATTTTAATTACTTTGAGCCAGCTCTTTTCTAATAATCTCTGCGCCAGCGGTTAACGCATTGAGCTTACCTCTTGCAACTGCGCGAGGTAGGGGGGCCATACCACAGTTAGTACACGGGTAGAGCTTGTCAGCATCGACAAACTGCAGTGCTTTACGTAGCGTATTTGCCACTTCTTCAGGTGTTTCTATGGTATTGGTGGCAACGTCAATGGCGCCAACCATTACTTTTTTACCGCGAATAAGTTCAAGTAGTTCCATTGGTACATGAGAGTTGTGACATTCTAATGAGATAATATCAATATTAGATTGCTGCAGTTTTGGAAATGCTGCTTCGTATTGTCGCCATTCTGAGCCTAACGTTTTTTTCCAATCTGTATTGGCTTTGATGCCATAACCATAACAAATATGTACGGCCGTTTCGCATTTAAGGCCTTCAATGGCTTTTTCTAAACACGCAATTCCCCAATCATTTACCTCATCAAAAAACACGTTAAATGCAGGCTCATCAAATTGAATGATATCAACCCCCGCAGCTTCTAGTTCTTTGGCTTCTTGATTAAGAATTTTGGCAAATTCCCAAGCGAGCTGTTCGCGGCTTTTATAATGGTCATCATAAAGTGTATCTATCATAGTCATAGGACCTGGAAGCGCCCATTTGATCGGTTTTTTGGTTTGGCTGCGTAAAAACTTAGCATCATCAACAAAAACCGGTTTTATACGACTAACAGGTCCAATGACTGTCGGTACACTGGCATCATAGCGGTCACGAATTCTCACCGTTTTACGGTTTTCAAAATCTACACCGTTAAGGTGCTCAATAAATGTGGTAACAAAGTGTTGGCGTGTTTGCTCGCCATCACTGACAATATCAATACCTGCGCGTTGTTGCTCTTGCAGAGAGATCCGTAATGCATCGTGTTTGCCGTCAATTAATTCATCACCTTGAAGTTTCCAAGGTGACCAAAGAGTCTCTGGCTCTGCAAGCCATGAAGGTTTAGGTAAGCTGCCTGCAGTTGAAGTCGGTAATATTGTTTTGCTAATAGATGTTTTCATAATAAATAATGCCATTTATTTGGGTTAACTTTTTAAGTTGCGATTGAATCTAACGATTGAACTCGCTATTACGCGTAATTAGCAGACCATTGCTCAAGCACTGTTTGATATGGCTTGATGAAGTGCTGCTCAGCAAATTTCCCCTGTTCATTCGCCAATTTACTGCGCTCTTCACGGTCATAAACAATTTGCGTGAGTGAATGATCTAGGTTCTTCAAATTTGGTTGATATGATTTCCCCGCAGTCGCATTGGCATTATAGATCTCTGGTCGGTAGATTTTTTGAAATGTCTCCATAGTGCTAATAGTGCTAATAAGCTCAAGATGAGTGTAATCATTTAGCAAATCACCAACAAAATAAAAGGCTAAGGGCGCTACACTATTTGGCGGCATAAAATAACGCACCTGCAAGCCCATTTTTTTGAAATATTGCTCAGTCAAAGACGGTTCATTTGGCTGATATTCAACACCTAACGCAGGGTGCTGATTTTCAGTACGATGATAGGTCTTGTTATCCGAAACACTTAGGCATATTACTGGCGGCTTTTTAAAGTGCTTTTTGTAGCTGTCAGAACTAATAAAATATTTAAATAGTTTGCCATGCAGCTCGCCAAAGTTATCAGGAATACTAAATTTAGGCTGATCTTTATTATGTTCTTGCAGTAATACACTAAAATCATAGTCGCGCACATAGGAGGAAAAATTATTTCCTACAATGCCTTCAATGCGTTTGTTAGTGTGATGATCAACAATATTTGTTTTCAATATTTCAATCGATGGAAAGCTATTACCACTGCCAGCAATATCCATATCAACAGAGATGATTTCAAGCTCTACAGAATAACGATCCGCTTTTGGGTTATCCCACTGCGCCAAGGCATTAAAACGGTTATCGATCATTTTTAAGGCGTTGCGTAAGTTTGCTTGGCGATAACTGCCTCTGGCCAAGTTTGCAAAATTGGTAGTGATACGTGTATTAGCTGCTGGATGATAATTTTCATCGAGACAAATACTCTTAATAGTAAATGTGAAATCTTTAGTCATAGTGATCTATATCCAATTATCTGATTTAAAACCTGCGTTTATGCTGTGCTCTTGAGCGGATTAACGTTACTGATCTCGTAAGTGATGTTCACAGTTTTTGTGCCTGATGGCTTAATTAAAACCGCTGTAAAACTGTGTTGCCTCTAAGAGTTGAGCTATTTATACGTGGATCGATACATGAATAAAAACGGTTTAATTTCACCTAAAACATGAGCTGTATTCATCAACTAATAATATTGCACGCCATTAGCTATAAATTATCTGAAGTGGCACTTTAAAAGACAGAGTGCCAACTTGGCTATACAGACATTTAGACTTCTGGGTGGGTATCTTGTATTTATTTCATCTAAAACATGAGGATTATTCAGGGCTTAATTTAGCAAATATATCAATGGGCATCAGTTATATTGATATACTCGCGGCCAATGTGGTGAGTGATCGCTGCTCTGTTGGAAATAGAACCGCATTCATTTAGCATGAGTGCTCCCAAATTATAATAAGAGATAACGCAATGAGTGAATTGATAATGTTGATTTTATACTGCGCCTTACTTGGCTGTGGCGTAGGTTTTTTAGCAGGGCTGCTAGGTATTGGGGGCGGGTTGGTTATTGTTCCTGTGTTGAGTATTATTTTACTGCATTTTGAAATTCTACCAGCTGAGCAAGTCGTTATTGCCGCAATTGCAACGTCATTAGCATCAATATTATTTACATCAACGTCTTCCGCAATCGCACATCATAAAAATGGCAATGTTCCATGGACTCTTGCTCCTTGGGTAATGACGGGCGTTGCACTGGGGGCGCTTATCAGTGGCTTTATAGCGGCACTATTACCTGAGCAGGTTGTTCGCTTAGTGTTTGCTATCACAGTGGTACTTATTGCGATAAAGATGTTTGTAAGTAACAAGCGTGAGCCATCGGTTGAGCGTGACATGCCCAATAAAAGTGTGTTAACCATTATGACCACGATCACCGGCGGCTTGTCTGCGATGATCGGTATTGGCGGAGGCGCGCTTTTGGTACCATTGTTAACGTTTTTCTCAGTCGATATGAAAAAAGCCATAGGGTGTGCATCCGCATGCGGCATTGTTATCGCATTATTTGGTTCAATTGGTTACATCAGCTCAGGCAGCTGCCATTTTGCACTAGAAGATGGATTTGCTGGATTTGTGTATTTACCAGCGTTATTCGGTATTATTTGCACATCCTGGTTTACCGCCCCGTTAGGCGCCAAAGCCACCCATCACTTACCAGTCACGTTAGTCAAAAAAATCTTCGCCGCATTGTTGCTAGTAACCGCTGTCAAAATGATTATGTATTAAAAGGAAGGGCACTGCAGTGAAACGAATAGAGCCAATAATTTATCAAATCGGTTCTATTTGCGTAGGCTAGCTCTTTAAGCGCAGCGAACCTTAATTTCTTTGTGAATAATTCACTAAAATTTTATTGCACAAAGAGGAAAGAATGAGAAATAAATGAGGGCTTAAATCTGAGAAAGCTAAGTCGTTTTTTAAATGAAAGTACATTAGAACATTTATGAAAAGTATCCGTATAAACGCAAAAAAGCTGGCACTGCCAGCTTAATTATTAAAATATTTTGTTAGCACCTAGCACCTAGCACCTAGCACCTAGCACCTAGCACCT